>CALFJE010000147.1 GCA_937877545.1 uncultured Selenomonadales bacterium
TACGGCGTCACCACGAAATTTATATTCAACAGCGCGGGGCGCGAGGCGGCGAATACCGAATCCTTCAACGAGCTGAGTATCCGCGTTAAGTTCAGCGTCTTGGAGCCGTCGAAGGTTTTAGCCGCGCCGTCGACGTTCACGCTCCACAGCTCCACCCACGGCGGCAATCGACAGCCCGCCTCCGTCGGCATGACCTTTATCCGCACGAAGTTTAATTTCCCCTCCGCCAATGACCGTTCGGGCGTCAACGCGACTTTTACCAGGAATATCGCCGCCTGCCTGTCGTCCTTCAGCAAGCTGATGCGCAAATCGTTTCCCTCAAGCGGCGTCCACTCCTCGCCCTCGACCGAAAATATTTCAAGCTCCGTGTCGAACGTCGACAAGTCAAGCGGACAGGCTCCCAGCGGCGGTTGATACCTCCAACTGAATATGAACGACGCCGCCTCGGAAAATTTATCTAACCCGAATTCCTTAACGCCGTCGCCGACGCCCAGCGTATCGTCCGAATAAAAGTTTTCGACCTCGCCCAGCTCAAAGTTGCGGAAGTCGCTTGCCGTCTCCGTCAAATTCTCCGACAACAGCAGGTAACCCGTATCGTTCGGCAAAGTCTGCCGCTCATTGAACTTGCGCAGGAAAGACTTAACGGCGTCGTCGCGCCCCATAATCAGCAGGTAAAACGGACGGTAACGGTCGGGATTGTCCGCCGAATTGTAGCGGAACTTCGCGGCGTTCAAGCCCACGTCGAAGATGTCGCCGTAAAACGAATTCCTAATCCCGATAACCGCAACCGCCAGGTGATTTGCAAAAAATTTGTCGCGGAGCTTTTGCGTGACGTTGCTCCAATCCGAATCGCTTTCAAACAGGTCGGTGACGATAATCGACAGGTGCGAAGTATCCGCCGCGTCGATGACGTTGGCAACGGCAGTTATCGGCTCGGTGTAGACGTCGGGCGTCGCGAATTGGCGATGGCTCCTGCCGTCGAGGGCGTGAATCTGTTCGCCGAAGCCGTAAAACTTAACCGCGCCCATGGAGCCGCACAGGTCGCCGAGCAGGTCGGGGAGCGTCAAGTAAACATTGCCCGCCGCCAGCGTCGTGAAGCCGCGCATTGAAACCGTAGCGTCGAAGTAAATATCGCTGTCGAGCTTATCGGGCGCAGTCAAAGCATTTGGCAACGTCCCCGGCAACGGCGGCACCGTCTCAACTTGACTGCCGCAACCGCTTATCAACACGGCAACCGCGCAGATTATCAACAGAACCTTGCGCATTACTACATAGCCTTGACGGGTATCGGACCTCTGGACAGGGCGATAGTCCCCGTGCGAGCAATTTCGACGATTTCATAATCGCTGAGGACTTCGCAAATCGCGTCAATCTTGCTCTGGCTGCCCGTGAGTTCGATAACGACGTTCTCCGAGGTGATGTCGACGATTTGGGCGCGGAAGATGTCGACGACGCTGACCAAATCTGCGCGGGTCTCCTTATTGGCGCGGACTTTAATCATGACGAGTTCGCGCTCAATGGAGGGCGACTTGCTGAGGTTGACGATTTTAATCACGTCGATAAGCTTGCCGAGCTGATTGACAACCTGGTCGAGTTCATTTTCGGATTCGACGCTGACGACGATATTTATCCGCGTGACGGACGGCTCTTCGGTGTAGCCGGCGGAAATGCTTTCGATATTAAAGGCGCGGCGGCTGATAAGTCCCGATACGTGCGTCAAGACACCGGGCTTATTCTCAACCAGCACCGCCAAAAAATATTTCTTCAAGATAAATCCTCCTCACTTTGTGATTGAAAATTTAACGACCGTCCCATATAATGCGGGCAGTCAATCACTGACGACCAAAAACATTTTCAAGGAGGTTCGTTATGAAAAGGCTATTCGGATTACTTTTAGCCTTTGTCGTATTGCTGAGTTGTGCGGGTTGCGGCGGCAATGACGACAAGCAGACGCCGCCGGAGCCTGCCGCCGGTGAGCAGAAGTCTGACAAAGTCGGTGCACTTATGCCAATCGGTTTGGACGAGGAAGGCTACAAACGCTGGACGGAAAGCATCGCCGAGAGTGAGGGGCAACCTGCCGGCTACGTCGCGCCGCGCACTGTTGTTTTCTACGATAACATGAACGCCATGATTATGGCTCTCCAGTCCAAACAAATCGACCATTTCGCAACAAGCAGTAAAGTCGGCAACTACATAGCGGCTCGCAACGAAGACATCAAGCTTATCGACAACAACCTCAAACCGATTCTGGGCTACTCGATTGGTATGCAGGAAAAGGACGCCGCGCAGATTGAAGAAATCAATTCGGCGATTAAAGCCATGAAAGACGACGGCACGCTCGACAAGCTCATCAAGGAGAATATCACCGATGTCGGCAACGCCGAACCCGCCGCAACGCCCATTCCCGTTATCGAAGGCGCGGATACCATTAAAGTTGCCGTCACGGGCGATATGCCGGCTATGGACTTTGTAACCAGCGACGGCAAGCCCGCCGGTTTCAATGTCGCATTCCTCGGCGAACTCGGCAAGCGCATTAACAAGAACGTCGAGCTTGTAAGTATTGAAGCCGGTGCTCGCAGTGCCGCGCTGACCTCCGGGCAAGTCGACGCGCTGTTTTGGGTTATCGGCGTCTACGACCAAGAAGGAAACGCTTTGCCCTATCCGCTCGACAGTTTGAAGGGCTTTGCCGTTTCGAGTCCCTATCTCATGGACAGCCGCGTCGGTGTAACCTTGAAGTAATTCGCAAAAATAATTCGGCTTAAGCAGGCACTCTTAACGGGTGCTTGTTTTTTTGTGCGCAGGCGTCGTTCAATTACTGCCCAAAACCATTTGGTCGAGCCGCTTGCCGCCCGGTACCATTGGCAATACGTCTTCCTCTTCGGGAACGTAAACGTCGATAACCGCCGCGCCCTTCGAGAACATAATTTCTACCAAATCGTCCTCCAACTCCTCCGCTTTGGTCAAGCGGTAGCCGCGCACGCCCATTGCGTTGGCTATCTTCACGAAGTCGCGCTTATACTTCAGCTCCGACGCCGAATAGTGGTGACTGTAGAAAAGCCGTTGCCACTGCCCGACCATGCCGAGGATAAAATTATGCACGATGACGATTTTAACGTCGATGTCGTTATCGGCGAGCGTGGCGAGTTCCTGGATATTCATCATGATAGAGCCGTCGCCGGTGAAGAGCACGACGTTTTTATCGGGGCAAGCGAGTTTGGCACCGAGCGCGGCGGGCAAGCCGTAGCCCATGGTACCGAGTCCGCCCGAAGTCAAAAATTGGCGGGGCTTGCGAGCTTTAAAGAATTGCGCCGCCCACATTTGATGTTGCCCAACGTCGGTGACAACGATTGTATTGTCGTCGCAAATGCTGCTGATTTTGCTGATGAGTGCGCCGGGCTTAATTACGTCGTCCTCGTCCTGCCACGTAAAGGGGTGTTCCGCGCCCTTGTCGACGGCTTGAGCTTTCCACGCGGCAAATTTATCGGCAAAGTTGGTAAGGGATTCGTCGAGCTTTTCCCTGAACATGGGGAGCGATTGACGCAGGTCGCCGAGGACTTTCAAATCGACGGAAACATTTTTATTCATTTCGGCGGGGTCAAGCTCAAAGTGTACAATCTTGGCGTTCGGAGCAAAATCCGCGACGCGCCCCGTCACCCTGTCGCTGAAGCGCATACCGATACACAACAGCAGGTCGCAAGCTTGAATCGCCATGTTCGCGCCGTAGGAGCCGTGCATACCCGCGAAGCCCAAAAAGCCGTCGGTGTCGGCGTCGAGGCAGCCTAAGCCCATGAGCGTCGACGTTGACGGACAACCGAGCCGCGCTGCAATCTTGCGCAATTCGTCGGAGGTATCGGAACCTGTCACGCCGCCGCCGCAGAAGATAAGCGGGCGTTGGCAAGCCTCCAAAGCCTTGACGACTTCATCGACCGTCGACTCCGCCACGGGATTTTTGCCGCTGTAGCCGCGCAGATTGACGGCTTCGGGATATTCAAAATCGAATTCGGCATTGAACACGTCGGCGGCAATGTCAATCGCCACGGGACCGGGACGCCCCGTCTTGGCAATGAAGAACGCCTCCTTGACGACGCGGGGCAAATCGTTCACGTCCTTGACGAGATAATTGTGCTTGGTTATGGGCGTGGTGATGCCGCAAACGTCGACCTCTTGGAAGGAGTCCTTGCCGATAGCGGGGTTGGCGACCTGCCCCGTAATGCAGACCAGCGGTATCGAATCCATGTTGGCGGTAGCAATGCCCGTGATGAGATTCGCCGCGCCGGGACCGCTGGTAGCTATGACGACGCCGACCTTGCCGCTTGCTCGCGCATAGCCGTCCGCCGCATGTACCGCGCCCTGCTCATGCCCCGTCAAGATGTTGGGGAACTTCATTTTATAAATCTCGTCGTAAAGGCGTAAGACTACGCCGCCGGGGTAGCCGAATACCAATTCGACGCCCTCATTCTTCAGGCTCTCAAGGAGTGCCCGCGCTCCGTTCATCTTCAAAATTTCTACCTCCCAAAATTAAACTTTGCAGATTATACAACGAACGCCGCCCTTTGCCAATAAAAAAGCCCGCCGACTTGACGGGCTTAATATCGAAGACGCCGCTTGTTCAGAAGTTCAGAGCCGACAAATAACGTTCGCCGGTATCGGGCAGGAGCGCGACGATAGTCTTGCCGGGATTTTTCTTGGCGATTTGCTTAGCCGCATAAGCCGCCGCGCCCGACGATATGCCAATCAGCAAGCCTTCCGAACGGGCAATTTCCTTGGCGGTATCGAACGCCGCCTCGTTGGGCACGCGAAAGACCTCGTCATAAATTTTGGTGTTGAGCGTGTCGGGGACGAAGCCCGCGCCGATGCCCTGAATCTTATGCGAACCCGCTTTGCCCTCGCTGAGCACGGGTGAAGAATCCGGCTCCACCGCCACGACTTTTATCGCGGGATTTTGTTCCTTAAGGAATTCGCCGACGCCGCTTAAAGTTCCGCCCGTCCCGACGCCCGCCACGAAAATATCAAGCTTGCCGTCGGTCGCGTCCCAAATTTCGCGGGCAGTCGTTTTCTTATGGCATTCGGGATTTGCGGGGTTGGTGAACTGCGACGGGATAAACGCGTTGGGCGTCTGCGCGGCGAGTTCCTTAGCTTTGGCAATCGCGCCCTTCATGCCGGCACTGCCCGCCGTCAAGACCAGCTCCGCGCCGTAAGCCTGGAGGATTTTCCTGCGCTCAATGCTCATGGTTTCGGGCATGGCGATAATAATTTTGTAGCCGCGAGCCGCCGCGACCGCCGCCAGTCCCACGCCCGTGTTGCCGCTGGTCGGCTCGATAATTACGCTGTTGGGTTGGAGCTTGCCGGAGCGTTCGGCGTCGTCAATCATTGCCCAGGCGATTCTGTCCTTGACGGAGCCGGCAGGATTGAAGTACTCAAGCTTTGCGAGAATCTGCGCGGAAAGATTATTGTTGCGCTCAAAGTTTTGCAGTCTGAAAAGCGGCGTGTTGCCGATAAGCTCGTTGAAGTGATTATAAATTTTTGCCATTTTAATTCCCCATTCCCCATTCCTAATTCCTAATTCCTAATTCCTCTAAATTCCTTCGCCGTCCAAGCCCGTGAAGCGGCTTTGAACGGTTCGCTCCATTTGCGATACACGACCCTTTTGAATCTTGAGGACAAGCCGCCCGTAAGCCAGCGTAGAAAATTCGCGGGCGATTTGATTGATAAGGTTGGCTTTGACCTCCTCGCTCCACGGCGGGATTTTCTCCGACCAATCCGCCAATCGCCGACGCTGTGTAATTTCAACTTGCATGAGCCGCCCGTCCTGCGCCACGAAGATAACTTCGCCGCTTAGAATTCCTTGCATTTCGTTAAGCGTGAAGTTTAACACTTCGTCGGGGATAATTCCATGCTTAATTTTTTTGACCATCGTCACCACCTCGAATTTTTATCGCCATGCTTAAAATTATCGTGACGGAAATATTTACCGCCGCCTCAAGCAAAAGTCCCGGCGTCGACGCAAGCCCCGCGCTCAAGCTGTCGTAGAGGAACGCGCCCGCCAATGTGTAGCCCGTCGCCATTACCAAGCCCGCCGCGATTAGTCCGATAAGAAAATGTTTCTCGCGCAGTCGCCAAAAAATTTCCGCCTCCGCCGCCTTGATAAATATCGTCGGCACAATCCATATCGGAAAACCGCTCAACAAGTCCGCCAACGCCGAGCCGACTACGCCGCTTAAAATTCCTATGCGCCGCCCGCCGAACATTACCGCCAGAAAAATCGCCGCGTTGCCCAAGTGCACGTAGCCCAGCGGTATCGGGATTTTCGGCACGAACGTCGCCACGAATACGAACGCCGTCATTATCGCCGCCAAAGTCAGTTGCCGCGTCGTCATGGCGTCCGCTCCTGCACGAATCGGATAAATTCCTCCGTAGCCGCCAAGTCCGCTACTTTCGCCGTGTACATTTGGTTGCCCATTTGCGGAACCATCATATCAGGCATACGTTCGCACATGACGATTTGCCCGCCGTAACGCGCCAAAATTTCTTCGTGCGTGTGAACATAGCGGTGACCGTCGCGGCGCGAGGCGTAGACGCAATAGAAATGTTCGCCGCTGTCGGGAAGCTTGCGCTTGTTGTCCGTAACCATGTCCGCCCAAATTTGATAAACGTCCGTCGAGTGCGCAAAGTTCATCATATCGGGGGTATAGCCGCCGGCGGGACGCATGTTCACTTCCAAGCCGACGAAATCGCCGACCTCGCCCAAGCCCGCCTTAGCCTCCGTCAAGCGGAAGAACTCCAGGTGAACAAACCGACTTTTGACGCCGAACGCCTTAGCCGTAGCCCGCCCGACCGCGCAGAGTTTTTCGGGCACGTAAGCCGCCGTGTAGTATGACAAATCCAGTTGCTTGAGCACGATGTCCATAACCGACGGCGGCCAGACCGTCATTGACTCAAGCAGCGGCTCCGAATCGGCGTTCAATATCGCGTCGTAGGAGCAAATGTCGCCCGTGACGAATTCCTCCATGACGTAGGGCACGGCGGGCAATGTCGCGAAAAATTTTTCCAAGTGCGCGTCGTTCTCCAGCTTGAAGGTATCGCTCGCGCCCACGCCGACATCGGGCTTGACGATAACGGGGTAGCCGACCTGCGCGATAAAATCTTTAGCCGCCGCAATGTCCGTGATTTTGTGGAGCCGCGCCGTCGGGACGCCCGCTTTGGCGTAGTAAGCCTTCATCGCCGACTTATTTTTTATGCGCCCGATATTTTCAAGTTGCTCGCCCGTCGTAATGTGAAAGTCGCTTCGGAGCCGAGCGTCCTGCTCCAACCAAAATTCGTTGTTCGATTCGAGCCGGTCAATCTTGCCGTACTTAAAGCTGAAAAACGCCGTCGCCTTAAACACCGCCTCATAGTCGTCCAAGTGCGGCAGGTAGTAGTATTCGGTCAGAGCCGCCTTGAGTTCGGGGCGCAGGGCGTCAAAAGGCGTGTCGCCAATGCCCAGCACGTTGACGCCGTTTTTCTTTAAGCGGTCGCAGAAATTCCAATAATGCTTCGGGAATTGCGGCGATATAAAGATAAAGTTCATCGGTGCCCCTCCTCCAAGAATTGCGCCAGGAAATAAAGCATTTGCCTTTTCCACCAAAGCCAATCGTGGTCAACGTCGAATCCCCAAAAATCCGTCTGCGCACGGATTTTTTTAGCGTTGAAAATCTCGCGCATGATTGCCGTCGTTCGCCGACCTTCGTCCTCCCAACGCCCTTGCCCGACGCACAGGATAATTTTCTTCGCGTTGTAAAGCTCAATGTACGGGTGATTCGGCGGCATGTTAGCCAGAAAATCCGTCGGCGAATTGTCGTAGAGCACGGGATTCAACCAGCCGTCGAAGAAAAATTTGGCGTCGTAGACGCCCGACAGCGACAGCATACCGGCAAACAGTTCGGGGCGACGCAGGAAGACAATCGCCGCATGAAGCCCGCCCAAACTGCAACCCGCCGCCACGGGCAACCCGCCGATTATCGGCAAGACCTCCTCGATTATGTAGCTGTAGTAAGCTTCTTGACGCTCGGCTCGCCAAACTTTATCGCCGTAAACATTCGACCACGTCTCTTGGTCAACCGTATCGACGCAGTAAAGCTTAATCCGCCCGCCGTCGATAAAGTCTCTCAGCGTGTCAATCATGCCGAAGTTCTCAAAGTTATCGCTCATGGCGTCCTGCGTCGGGAAAATCAGGAACGGGACGCCGCCCTTGCCGTAAATTTTCACCGTCATGTTGCGCCGCAAATATTTACTGTGCCAACAAATTTCCTGCATGGAGCTATCACCTCCGCAAACGCCGAAAAGCCCGCAAACCCGACTTCCGTCAAGCTTACAGGCTTTCGTTATTCGAATCACCTATTGTCGCTGTTCAGTTCAATCATGCCCGCCAATGATAATCAATGCGCCGCACTTTGTCAAGCGTTGCCCGTCGGCTTGTTGTCGTCGAAGTCAGCCGCGAGCAACGTGACGTTGCATCCGGTGTGGATAACGTTAAGCTTCTCGCCGCGCATTGTTCGTTAAAGTTTTCGCCGAAGTCGGCGGTGAACGCTCAGCCTTGCCGCACTTTGTCAAGCGTTGCCCGTCGGCTTATTGTCGCCGAAGTCCGCCGCGAACGCAAGCACCGATACCTCAGACGCGCCCAGGTCTTTTAAAACTTTGGCGCACTCCTTGCAGGTCGTGCCCGTCGTAAAGATGTCGTCGACGATTAAAACGTGTTGCCCGCTCAGGTCAACGGATTCCCTCGGCGCGAACGCTCCGCTAAGAATCTTTTCGCGCTCCGCCTTGCCGTGATTGTAGAGCTTGGGCGTCGGCAACCGTCGAATCAGCAGGTTACGCAGCGGCAAATTTTTCTTAGCCAGCCAATCACCGAATATCTCTTCCGTCTGATTGAAGCCGCGCTCCTTAAATCGCCCCTCGTGGAGCGGAACGGGTACCGCCGCATCGACGCCGCCAAGCAAATTTAAAATCTCCTCGCGTTCGGCAACGTCGTCAAGGATTCTTTTCAGCGCGGGCACGACGTTAAGATTGTTATCGAACTTTAGCTTATGAAGCAGTTCGCGAGAACCGTCCCGATACTTGGTCACGCGCAAGACTTTAGCCAACGGCGCGGGCGGGTGTTCGTAAAAATCCAATCGCAAAATCTTGGCCGCGCAGGTTGAGCAGAGCTGATAACGTTCGTCGACCATCTCGCGGCATACGGGACACCGCGACGGGAACAGGAAATAAATCACCGCGCCCCACAGTTGCCGTAAAAATTCCATGCGCTCACCTCCTCCGGCTCACGTCTCCTCGAACGGTTTATCGAAAAAATTCGCGCAGTTGAGTTGCAAGGTCGCGCCCCGTGTCGTCCCGTGAAGTCGCCATTATAAATTTGCCGCCGCCGCGCTCAGCCCAAAGTTCGCCGAGCAGCCGCTTTTCCCGCGTATCCGACGAATCAGCCAAGTGCCCGCCCTTATACTCCACCAAAGCATAAGTCCCGCGCTTCAGCTTGACCAAAAAGTCGAGTTGAACTACCCACCGCCTAAAGAGGCGGGGGGATTCATGAGAAGTTTGCAAAAGCCTTATCCTCAAAGGCGAGTCCAAGTAGCCCCTACACGGTCGCCTCTTTCGAGCCTTCCGCTTACTTTTTACTTTCATACCTTCCTTTCTTAAGAATTGCGTATCTTTTATGCCTCCAGCAACTAGTCAATTTGACCAGGTTGAGCAAGGTAACTCGCCAGTCCCCAAAAACGATTCTGTTTCAAACCGTTGGTCGTAAGTACACTTTTTTAACGTGGTAGTCATCTACAGCTGAAATATATCTTTGCAGGTTTACAAAGTCAAGTGGCGATTCATCCCGCCGCCTAAGAGTCGGGGGTTTTCTTGCCTATTTTGGGATAAAATTTGTCGGCGTGTGTCGGCAACCAAAACGAATACAACGGCTCGCGCTCCACGTTACGTATCCACGTCGCAACAGATTCACAGGCGTCAATCAGTTGCGCACAATAAACCTCCTCGCGATTCATGTCGCCGACCGTCGGATAAAAATGCTTTTGGAATTGCTCGCACCCGGTATAAAAATTCTTTGCGGGATAGTACTCTGCATTGAAAGTCCGCGTAATGTCGGGCTTCACGCAGGCAACGTTCTCCGCGCCGAAAAGGACTTGTTGCCAGCCCGCCTTGTACGCCGCCGCTCGACAAGCCTTAATCTTTTCCGCCAAAAGTTTCCGCAATGTGAATCGCAAGCGCACAAGCTCGGCAAGCGTAATTCCTTCCTCCGCCGCCAAACGTTGCAATATCCGTCGTATGAACTCCGATAAGTCCTCGAAGGTTAAGTCGGGCGACGAAAGCCGCTCCGCAAACCAAAAGACAAGCTCCGCCGGTGTCCAATTTGTTGCGCCGAGGAATAAATTTTCCGCAGTGTCGCCGAGGTATCGCTCCCGAACCTTATGCCCCGAAACGTCGAACTCGTAAAGCCGCGCCTCAACGTCACGCTTAAAATTCGGCAAGTCAACATCATAATTGCCCGTCAATCGCCAATTCGACGGTAAAAAATCCTCCGGCTCTGCAGGCGCGCGCCCTCGCCGAAGTCCAAACACAACATCGGTACCGCAAACTTAACGCCGCGCTCGGCAGGTGACGCCTCCGCCGCAAATGCCTCGTGTCCCGTCGCCTTTAGGAGTTTTTCACGCGCAGCCTCGCTCTTGAAGATTTTATTCGCGTTGGCGGCAAGCTCCCGCAAATCCGACGCCGATAAATTTTCCAAGGTCAGCTCGTAGCCGTCGGGCGTCTTATCGACAATCGCCGCGTCCTGCAAGTTTAAATTCAACGTGCCCAATTGCGGTCGCTCGTCCGTCACAAGCCGTATCGTCCGCGTCACGTCCAACAACGTCGGCTGAATCGCTCGCTTTGCCTCCGTTTGCTCAAAGCCCATGTTCAATAAATTGTCGCGTATTTGCGCCGCCGCCGTCAGCCAATCGCTAACCGCCACGAACGCATAAGCCCGATTCAGCTCCGCCGACGCCCGCCGCCTCGCGTAGGGCATTCGCAATACTCTGCCCAAAAGTTGCTCGGCGTCTCTCGGCGAATGTATTCGCGCCACCGAACAAAATACGTATGCGAACGGGCAATCCCAGCCCTCTTTTAGAGCTTGCACCGTTATCACGTAGCGTATCGGGCAAATCCGCGCAGATAAATCGACGCCCTCCAATTCGCGCCGTTCGCCCGTAGCCACCGCGATTTGATTTTCGGGGACTTTCGCGCTTTCAATCAAATATTTGCGCACGACCTCGACCGTAACCTCGCGGTCTCGACTTTCAGCCTGGAACAGCGCAATCGGTCTGATGTACTCCGATTCTTGCGCCGCCAATGCCTCCAACGCCGTCCGTCGCTGTACCGCGCTGTCTGCCGCCGCCTCCCACGATAAATTTTCCGCAAGTTCTATCGGTAACTTTATCATCGCCTCGGCTTTCAGCTCCTCCGCGCTCACTCGACAAAGCACGTTGGAACCCTGCGCGGGCGTCGCCGTCAATTCTATCACCGCCGCAGGGCGCAACTTTTGCATTATCTCCAAGCTCAGCGGACTCGAATAGTTGTGCGCCTCGTCGATTATCATCAGCGGACGCAACTGCGCTGTCAAATTCCCGAACGATTTTTCTGCTGGCGCGACCATTCCTCTGAAACACGGCTCCAAAAATTCGTTCGCCTGATAAACTTTGCGACCCTCCTTGTTCGTCACGCGGAACGATTGGAACGTCGCCACGAAGATATTCAGCGATTGCGTTAAATCTTGCGGGCGGAGTTGTCGAAATTCCGTCACGTCGAAAATTCGCACCGACTTAAACACCGCGTCCAACACTTGCCGATAAAAGCTTTCCGTGTCGCGCAAAAGTTTCAACGTCTGTTGGCGAATAACGTCCGTCGGCACGAGCCACAGCACCAACGGTTTTTCCTGCTCCAAGAAATTTTCCGCCGCCAAACGGATTGAACACGCTCCGAGCAGAGTTTTGCCCCCGCCCGTCGGCAACCGCAAGCAAATATACGGCGCGTCCTCCAAGCCCTTCAGCGGCGAATATCTCGGCTCATATTCCGGCGCGTCCCGATTCTCCGCAAATGCCGTCGCACTCCCGACAGCTTTTGCCTCCGTCAAGAATTTTGCCAACACGTCAAGCATCTGTTGCTGATACGTTTTAAGTTCCATGCCAATCACCGTATGTCCTTGGGTATCTGCCGAAATGTTATGCCGAGCGTCCGCAACGTCTCCACGCCGATTCGGCAAGCCGTGCCGAAAATGATTTTCGCGCCCTCGTGCGGCGGCAACGTCGCCAAGAGTTTCTTCGTCACCACGTCGTTTAGCAAATAATACGCCGCGCCGTCATGAATGCCTATCAGCGGTGGGGCGGCGGGCGTCGTTAATGGCTTGCCCGTGAACTTGTGCCAAATGTACGCCGCCAAGTCCTCAAGCGTCACGGAAGGATTTATCGCGCCCGTCTCGTCGAACAGCCTCGCGCCCAACTTGCAGTATCGGAAAGTGCCGCCCACGCGCTTGACACGCTCCGCCGTTATCGTCCGACAATATTCCTTTGCCTTTATCAAGATGAATTTGCGTGTGCCGCCGTCCGCCGCGTTCAAGTTTATTACCGCGTGCGCCGTCGTGCCGCTGCCCGCGAACGCGTCCAACACGATTGAATCTTTATCCGTCGCCATTTCCAAAATTCGGAGCAACGTATTCAACGACTTTGGATAATCGAAAACCTTCTCGCCGAAAATTTCTTTTAAAAGCAAAGTGCCCGCCTCGTTGCGAAATTCCTTCTCCGCCCAAACCGAACGCGCCATTTTACGCTCCTCGCGATATTTCTCGACAATCATCCAGCGATTATTTTTCATTGGCTTAGCCATTATGTTGACGTTAAGATTCGCCGCCGATTTTTCCTTGCCCCAACGCCAAACCGTTTTGACGCCCTGCGACTCCAGCGGATACAGCTCAACCCAGCCCGAATGCGGTTCCAATGAAATTCTGTGCAAACCGTTTTCGTCGGCGGTCGTCGTGTCTATGTAGAACGGATAATGCAAATTCGGGCGATTGTCGATGTTGAAACGCACATTGCGGTTTCGGAGTTCGCGCAATTCAAAGCCGCCCAGTGCGTCGAACATTTTAAATTTGCCGCCCTCGTCCTCAATCAAATTCAGCTTTAGCGCGGCAGATTTGCGATAAATCAAAATGTATTCGTGCATACGGGCGACGCCACCATAATCGCGCCCGCTCAAATTCGAGACCAAAGTAATTTGCGCGACGAAATTATTTGCGCCGAAAATCTCATCGCAGATAAGTTTGAGGTGCGCCTGTTCGTGGTCGTCAATGGAAATAAAAATTGCGCCGTCGTCGGAAAGGAAATGGCGCAGTAGTTCCAAACGCGGATACATCATGTTGAGCCAGGTTGAGTGCTCCAAATTATCGTCGTAGTGCTCGAAAGCGGAGCCGGTGTTATAAGGCGGATCTATGTAGACGCACTTGACGCGCCCGCGATAGAACGGGAGCAGAGAATTTAAAGCTTCGAGGTTATCGCCCTGCACGATTAAATTTTCCGAGCCGCAACTTAAAGCCGCGTCCGTATCGAGGAGGCGATAGGGGATATTTTGTGCGGCGCAAATCGCTTCGGCTTTACCTGTCCAATCAAGGGTCGGCAAGAAGATTCCCCTCCAATCGTTTTTTGCAAGATTATCGCCGAAGTCCGCCATATGCGGCAAGCTGTTGGAGTTGTATACATAATTATTCGGCGGCGCAATGCAAATCGTTTGCAATGCCGCTTGCCGTGTGATAAACTTTCGCCACTAGTATAACAAAATAATTTTAGATTTAGTAGGTGAACGCTTTGAAAGGCAAATTGATACTGGCAGACGGCACGACCTTTCGCGGGCAACTGTTCGGCGGCTCGAACGCCACCACCGAGGGCGAAGTCGTCTTCAACACGGGCATGACCGGCTACCAAGAGATTCTGACCGACCCGTCGTATTGTCGGCAAATCGTCACGCTGACCTACCCGCTAATCGGCAACTACGGCACCGCCAAGCAATTCAATCAGAGCCGCAAAAGTTTCGTCGGCGGATTGGTTATAGACGAGCTGTGCGAAAAACCGTCGAGTTCCTCCATGGAAAAAACGCTGTCCGAATTCCTCACGGCGGAGAAAATTCCTTGCCTCTATGACGTGGACACCCGCGCCCTCACGCGCAAAATCCGTTCGGCGGGCACCATGAAGGGCGTTATCGTAAGCGAATACACCTCGCAGAACACGATTAACGAGATGATGGCTCTGCCGATTCGTCAAAACGTCGTGGAGATGGTGACCACGCCCGTAACTTACTCGCTCGACGCCGGCAAGAACGCCCTTAACGTCGTGACTATGGACTTCGGTATCAAGAAAAACATCTTGGACGCGCTCCGCAAACTCAACTGCCGCGTGACGGTCGTGCCCGCCAAGACTCCCGCCGACGCTATCCTCGCGCTCAAGCCCGACGGTATTTTCCTCTCAAACGGTCCCGGCGACCCGAAGGACGTTCCCGACGTCGTGGCGGAAGTCAAAAAGCTTATCGGCAAGCGTCCGATTTTCGGCATTTGCTTGGGGCATCAAATCCTCGCGTTGGCAATGGGCGCGAACACCTATAAGCTCAAGTTCGGGCATCGCGGCTCCAATCAGCCCGTCAAGAATTTGGAGACGGGCAAGGTTGCAATCACGTCGCAGAATCACGGCTACGCAATCGAGGAAAAATCGCTTAAGGGGCTGCCCGTCAAGGTTACGCACGTCTCGCTCAACGACGGCACGATTGAGGGCATTCGCCATACGTCGTTGCCGATAACCTCCGTGCAATATCACCCCGAAGCCGCGCCCGGCCCCAACGACAGCGTTCGCCTCTTCGACGAATTTATAGACAATATGCGCAGTGCTAAGGAGGCTTGACCTTGCCTAAGAAAAAAAATCTCAACAAGATAATCGTCATCGGTTCGGGACCGATAATCATAGGGCAGGCGGCGGAGTTCGACTATGCCGGCTCGCAAGCATGCCGTTCGCTCAAGGAGGAGGGCTTGGAAGTCGTCCTCGTCAATTCAAATCCCGCAACGATAATGACCGACGCCAACATCGCCGACCGCGTGTATATCGAGCCGCTGACTGTCGACTTCCTGACCGCGATAATCGAAAAGGAACGCCCCGACGGTTTATTGGCGACGCTGGGCGGACAGGCGGGCTTGAACTTGGCAGTCCAACTTTCGGAGAGCGGCGCGCTTAAAAAGTACAACGTCGAATTGCTGGGCACGTCGATTGAGGCGATTAAAAAAGCCGAAGACCGCGAATTGTTCAAGGAGACCATGGAGCGTATCGGCGAACCGATACCCGAATCGACAATCGTCGAGGACATTCACGGCGCGATTGACTTCGCCAAACAAATCGGCTACCCGCTGATTGTGCGCCCCGCTTACACGCTCGGCGGCACGGGCGGCGGTATCGTCAACAACGAGGAGGAGCTTATCGAAACGACCCTGCGCGGACTCAAGTATTCGATGATCGGGCAGGTGCTTATCGAACGCTCAATCGCGGGCTGGAAGGAAATTGAGTACGAGGTCATGCGCGACGGCAACGACACTTGCATAACGATTTGCTCAATGGAGAACTTCGACCCCGTCGGCGTGCACACGGGCGATTCAATCGTCGTGGCTCCGACTCAAACCCTCAACGACCATGAATATCAGCTGTTGCGTTCGGCAAGCTTGAAGATTATCCGCGCCTTGGAGATTGAGGGCGGTTGCAATATCCAATTCGCGCTCGACCCCAACAGCGATAACTATTACGTCATCGAAGTCAATCCCCGCGTCAGTCGTTCGTCGGCTTTGGCGAGTAAGGCGACGGGCTACCCCATTGCCAAGGTCAGCGTCAAAATTGCTATCGGCTACACGCTTGACGAGATTGTCAACGCCGTCACCAAAAAGACTAAGGCTTGTTTCGAGCCGTCGGTTGATTATATCGTCGTTAAGTTCCCGCGCTGGCCTTTCGATAAATTTGTCTACGCCGATACGACGCTGGGCACGCAGATGAAGGCGACGGGCGAAGTCATGAGCCTTGACCGCAGTTTTGAGGGCGCGATACTTAAAGCCGTGCGCAGTCTGGAGATTGGCGTCAATCGTCTGCATATGGATAAAATGGACGATTGGGACGACGCCAAAATTAAAAAACGCCTTGCCCGCGTCGACGACGAGCGGCTTTTCCTTATCGCCGAAGCTCTGCGCAGAGGCGTTGCCACCGTCGAGGAAATTGCCGCCGTCACCAAGATTGACCGCTGGTTTATCGACAAGATTAAAAATATCACCGATATGGAGTTGCGCCTGCAAAAGGGCGAGCTTAACGCCAAAACTTTGCGCGAGGCGAAACTCCTGGGGCTTGCCGATAAGTCTATTTCCGAGCTTACGGGTACGCCCGTCAACGAGATTCGCGACATGCGCAAGCAATTCCGTATCCTGCCCGTGTACAAAATGGTTGACACCTGCGCGGCGGAGTTCGAGGCTATGACGCCCTACTACTATTCGACGTTCCGAGGCGAGGTCGACGAGGTGGAGGTCAGCGACAAGCGCAAGATTATCGTGCTGGGTTCCGGACCGATTAGGATTGGTCAGGGCGTCGAGTTCGATTATTGCTCCGTGCACAGCGTTTGGGCGTTGCGCGAGGCGGGCATTGAGGCGATTATCATCAACAACAACCCCGAAACCGTTTCGACCGACTTTGACATTTCCGATAAGCTGTACTTCGAGCCTCTAACCACCGAGGACGTTTTGAATATCGTCGACAAGGAAAAGCCCGACGGCGTTATCGTGCAATTCGGCGGGCAGACGGCTATCAATCTTGCGGCGAGTTTGGCGGCGGCGGGCGTTAAAGTTTTCGGGACGAGCGTCGACAACATAGACCGCGCCGAAGACCGCGAACGCTTTGACGAGATGTTGACGGAGCTTGGTATCCCGCGCCCGAAAGGTATCAGCGTCACCAACCTTGACGACGCGATAAGCGGGGCGGCGACAATCGGCTATCCCGTCATGGTTCGTCCGAGCTATGTTTTGGGCGGACGCGCTATGGAAATTGTCTACAACGAGGAGGAGCTTCGCGATTACATGAGCCGCGCCGTCAAGGTCACGCCCGACCACCCCGTTTTGGTCGATAGATACATGCAGGGCACCGAGGTCGAGGTTGACGCGATTTGTGACGGCGTTGACGTGGTTATCCCCGGCATTATGGAGCACGTCGAGCGGGCGGGCGTCCACAGCGGCGACAGCATTGCCGTTTACCCGCCGCAGACTTTGCCCTCCAAGATTATCTACACGATAACCGATTATACTAAGCGCATGGCGTTGGCGTTGGACGTTCACGGCTTGCTGAATATTCAATACGTCGTGGCGGACGGCAAGGTTTACGTTATCGAAGTCAACCCGCGTTCGAGCCGCACGGTACCGTTCCTGAGCAAGGTCACGAATATTAAAATGGTCAACGTGGCGACGCGTGTCACTTTGGGCGAAACGCTTAAGGGCATGGGCTACTATTCGGGGCTGGTCGAGCCGAAGCCTTACGTTGCCGTTAAAGCTCCTGTATTCTCCTTCGCCAAAATGCAGGACGTTGACATATCGCTCGGACCGGAAATGAAGTCAACGGGCGAAGTCATGGGCATTGATTATCACTATGCCCGCGCCCTGTACAAGGCGATAACCGGCGCGGGTATCAGCATTCCGAAAAACGGCTGCATACTGTTCACGGTCGCCGATAAGGATAAGGAAGAGATGAAACAGCTCGCCAAAGCCTTTTCGGAGCTGGGCTTTAAGATTGTGGCGACGGAGGGCACGGCTAAGGCTTTGCAGTCTATCGGCATAGCGGCTGAAGTCGTCGGCAAAGTTCATCAGCGCAGCACGGATATTATCCACATGATTAAGCTCGGCAAGATTCACATGGTCGTGAACACGCAAGCCCCCGGCAAGCACGTCGCCAAGGACGGATTCCGCATTCGCCGCGCCACGGTTGAGTTGGGCGTGCCCTGCTTTACCAGCCTCGACACGGCGTGGGAGGTCATGAGGGTTTTAACGTTCATGCGCGACAGGCGGCTCGTCTACTCGCTGGCGATTCAAGATTACGTCGGCGGCGGTGACGCCTTGGCATGAGCAACGTAGAAAAAATTATCGACGGACAGCTTATCGCTTGGGATAAGAAAAAAGCCGCCATTAACAAACAAAAACACGGCGTGAGTTTCGAGACCGCCGCATTGGTTTTCGCTGACGATAACGCGATAATATACCGCGACGACAGACATTCACAAGACGAAGACCGTTGGCAAATTATAGGCATGGTCAATGATGTTCTGTTCGTTGTCTATACCGAACGCGGCGAGGCTTTAAGGTTAATCAGTGCCCGTGTCGCGACACCAAATGAGAGGAGAGAATACTATGGAAGATGACGGCATGGAATACAGAATCATTTACATAGGGCAAAAACCGACGCCCGAACAAATCGAGGAAATAAACGCGCTGAAAAATCGCCCGATAGTTTTTGACGAAGATTCACCCGAACTTACCGAAGAGCAACTGAAAAAATTCAGGCGGCGTTTTCCCCGGTCAAGGAAGGCGGCAAGCTAACGCTTATTGAAAGTCTCGACGCTTAATCTCTTGCCGTCGGTGCGGAACTTGATTAAGCCATCGCGGTCGGTGCGATAAATCTTGGCAGGCAAACGTTCAAGCCGCTCCAAAACCTCGGCGCGAGGATGCCCGAAATTATTCCCGTAGCCGACGCAGATAACCGCACACCTCGGACTTACGGCGCGGAGAAATTCCTCACTTGAACTGGTCGCGCTGCCGTGGTGCCCGACCTTCAAAACGGTACTGCTTACGTCAACGCCCTCGCGCAGGATTTGAGCCTCGACCTCCTTAACCAAATCGCCCGTAATCAGGAAACTCAACCCTCCGTAACGAACGCGATACACGTTGGAAATTTCGTTGCCGCTCCCGACGCTCGGCGCAAATAAAACCTCCACTTGCACGCCGTCAACGGTAAAGACCTCGCCCGCGTGACCCGCTCGCAACGGCGGCAAATACTCCTCGGCTATTCCAAACACCGCCGCATACTCCGAACGCGGCTCCCCCGCAGTGATGACCTCACCGACGGGGAATTTTTTTATCACCGCGCCCGCCCCGCCCGAATGATCCTCGTGGACGTGCGTCAGGAAAATCTTATCGACCTCGCGAATGTTCTCGTGCTTGAGATAAGGAACGACCACGCGCCCGCCCACGTCAAACATATGCTCGCGAACGCCGCCCGCGTCGAATATCAGACACTTGCCGTGCGGCGTCAATACAATCGCGCAATCGCCCTGCCCCACGTCGACAAAGCTGACCTCAACGTCTCCGCCGATTCGGACGACACTAAGCACAATCGGCAGGAGCATAGCCAACAAAATCACGGGGCGACGCAAAATCAGCGCGGCGTAGTAGAAAAGACCCGCCCATAAACCGAGCGTCGGCACTTGCACCGAACTGAACGGCAGGCTTGCAAATGCCCGATTCAGCTCCGCGCCCGCCCCGAAGATTAACGCCATGCCCGCGAAAAATATCATGCCCGCTATCGGCACGAGAGCCGCAAGTATCCCGCCCAACAGCCCGCCGATTATCACGACCTCCAAAATCGGCATGACGAACACGTTGGCTAAGACCGAACTCAGCGATACTTGATTGAAGTACCACACTACAATCGGCAGGCTCGCCGCTTGCGCCGCTATCGTCATGGACGCCGGTTCCGTGAAAAATTTTGGCAAACGTTCCATTGCCTCGCGCAAGTCCGCCGATAAATACATAAGCCCCGCCGTCGCCGTGAAGCTCAGCTGAAAACTTATGTCGAACAGCAACAGCGGTTGATTGAGCAACATGCACATTGCGGTCATCGTTAAGAGCCGTGCGCCTTCCGCCTCTGCGTCCAAAGTTTTGGCGAAAAAAATTAGGACACCCATCGTCGCCGAGCGCAACACTTGCGGTAAGAGTGCGCTCAGTATCGCGTAGGTGCCGATTACGAACAGCCCGACCGCGAACGTCACACCGCGTGGCAACCGCATAAGCAAGCACAGCCACGCCGTCGCCATTGCCAACATGCTCATGTGCGAGCCGCTAACCGACAGGATATGGACAATGCCCGTCGTTTGGAAGTCTTCGACCAATTCGGGATTCAGCCCCGCGTAGCCGCCGAACAGCATTGCGAAGATTGCCGCCGCGTCCTCCGCCGACATGACCTCCGCCATTGACGCCCGATAATGTTCGCGAATCGCCGCCACGCCGCGCAGGAATTCTGTCCACAGCCCGCCGTCGACCGCCTCGACCGATATGCCCCGCTTGTCCGCCGAAAGCCGCGCCGTTATGCCGTTCGCCTTCATGCGCGTCACGGTGTCGATTTGCCCCGGATTTTTATAATTGCTTATCAGCTTGAGGTTGCCGCCGGCAGAAATTTTATCGCCGATACGCGCCGCAAGTAAGGTTTCGCCGGGCTTCGGGTAGTAAGTCAGAATCAAGCCGCCTTGCATATCGCCCGCCACGTCGACGACGAAGCGCATTTGCGTCGAGCCGTTCGGCAACGTTTTTACTTGCGGCTCCTCGCGAATCACGCCCGTTATCTGCGCATATTCCCCCGCGAATTTGGAAACGTCGTTTGGCGGGAGCGTGTCGACTGCGGAAAATCTCAAGCCGCCGACCGCGAAAAATATTATCGGGCAAATCAGCCACGCCGTCAGATTTTTGCGCCGCCACGTGAGGATTATCCCGCACATCGTCAAAGCCGCGCAGGTTACAATTAGAAATTTCGGCGAGCGTTGGAAGTGCTCCATAAACAAAATTCCTGCCGCCATTGCCGCGAGCAGGACGTTGAGCATTGCGTTTGAGACTTTGGGTTTCATAGGCACCTCGGATTGATTTATTCATTAAGACGCGGCGAGACGGCTTCCAAATCCGTAACGATTCAGCGCGAACGCTGTTTGGTTACTTTTTAAAAGTAACCCCGCCGCCATTGACGCGAGCAGGACGTTGAGCATTGCGTTTGAGACTTTAGGTTTCATAAGCACCTCGGAATTTGGTATTCGCGGAACAAATCATCAAGCTCCTTGCGGGCGATTAGCCGCACGCCGTTTTGAGCGGCAAGCTTGACCGCGCCTTTAGTGAAAGCCCGCGCATTGGTGACGACGGCGGGTTGAAACGTACATTTAAATTTATCAGCGTAGCAGGCAACCGCCGCGCAGATTTCTTGCACGCCCTTGTTGCCAATCGCGCAGTCGGGCTTGTCGACGTGCTTGCATTGAATCAACAGCCCCGCGTTACCCGTCAGCGATTTAGCCGCAACGTCCGCGCCAAAGTCGTTAGTGTCGGGCGTCTTCTCAGCCGCGAATTTACCCGTGCCGTTGAACAAGTCGGCAATAATTTGCTCGAAGGCAAGCCCCGTAACGGCGTCAATCGCCTCAATCGTCCAAATGCTCGTGTCCAAAATTTCATCGGGCGGCGGCTTGAGCATCTCGGCAAGCGTATTCGTATCGGCGGCGATTTCGGCGGTCGGGAATAAAATATTCGCGCTCAAATTTCGCTTATAACTCAGCAACGTCTCAAGGTTTTCGTCGAAGGTCTTGCCGCGCAGATTGCTGTTGACGGCAAAGGGCAGGTAGACGTTGACGGCTTTGTTCTGCCCGATTCGATAAGCGCGGTCGGTTGCCTGGTTTTCCTTGGCGGGATTCCACGTGCGCTCCAGGTGAATAACGTTGTTCGCTTCGGTTATCGTGAAGCCGACGCCCGCCGCCTCAGGCGAAAGTATCAGCACATTGAAGCCGCCACTGCGCCTGAAGTCGTCGATAAACCCTTGACGCGCCGCGCCGTTCATTGTTCCGTTAATCGGCGGCAGAATTCTTATCCCGAACTTTTCTTCAAGCAGGCGTTTCAATATCGATTGCGCCTTCCGATTCGTGACGAAGATTAGAGCTTTTTCGCCGCGAATTTTTATTTGGCGGAGGAGGGCAAAGGTTTTAATCAGCCGCGCCGAACGATTGATGACCTCGTCAGCGTCGAGTTCGGAGAACTTTTCTTCGGACAACGCGGCAAGGTCGGGGTGTAAGCAGACTCCGCGCAGGGTGTTGATAAAATTCAGCGGGCTTGCGAATCCTCCGCGCCGATACCGTTCCAATACCGCCGAATAGATTTGCGCTTGATAGGGCGGCATTTCCTCGCGGCAAAGTTCAACGTGTTTGGCGGGCAACCCCTGCAAATTGCCGTCCTTCATGCGGCGCAGGAGTAGCGGCTTCAACTTGCCCTTAAGCTCCTCGCCTCGCCGCTCAACGTTATCGTCCGTCAAGCCCTCGACGTATTTGGTTCGGAACGTCTTCAAGTCGTCGAGGTGCGCGGGCTGTACAAAATCCATTATGCTCCACAAATCTTGCCACGAATTTTCGACGGGCGTGCCGCTAAGGCAAATGGCGAAGTCGTATTTCATCGCCTTTAGAGCCTTGGTCAAGCCGGCGTCGGGATTTTTAATCTTCTGCGTCTCGTCGGCAACTATGCAAGCCCACGAAATTTCCGCGAACGAAAACTGATAGTCGCGCAAAGTTTCATAGGTCGTCAGCGCAAGCGAATTCTTTTGCAACGTCCGCAATGACAGTTTCGGCTTGCCGTTGGGCGTGAGTTCGTCCGTGAGGAATTTTCTTAAGGCGTCGCCGTGCAGAGGTATCACCGCGTCGAAAATATTTTCCTGTAAAAATTTCCGATATTCGGCTTGCCAATTCGCGAGGAGGGCGGTCGGCGCGACGATTAGTATCGGCTGATTCACGCCGCCGAATCTTTTCAAGCCCGCGATAAACGTCAGCGTCTGCAACGTCTTGCCCAGCCCCATGTCGTCCGCGACCAATATCCCGCGCCAACCTTTAAGCCACAGCTGCGATATGTACCACACGCCTTTGATTTGCCACGGCTTAAGCGTCACGTCGGACTTGAGCACGTCGGCGAAGAATTTCCCTTGCCGCGCCGTTAAGCCCGTGGCGTAGTCGATTTGCTCAAAGTTTTCCTTAATCTTGAGTGCGACGGCTCGCGGTCGGTCAACTGTCGGCGGTTCGGGAATATCAGTCGGGACGCCGCCCTCGCCCCAATCTATACCGAAACTGAAATTCTGATACCCGCCGATTTTAATTTCCTCGGTGCCGATAACGCGGTCGGAGTAATTAAAATCGAACGCCTCGCCCGTGAACAATTCGCGGGGTTGGAGCTTGTAGCGGGCGGCATCGGCTTTGCTGAGCGTGCCGACGGATTTAATTTGCGCAAGCCCGTCGCGGAGCGTTTCGCTGAAAACGTACTGTGCACCGCTCCTGCCCTTGTACACGCCCGAAATCCTGTTGCGCTTATCGAACACGCTTTGGAAGTCCGTGCTGTCAATCGGCGTCAATTTGCCGTCGTGACTTTCCAACAACACGGGCGCAACTTTAACGCGGTCGCCGCCGGATTGGAAGTCGACGCCGAGCTTATCGGGCGCAATTACTTTTTTATCGGCGATATACTTGTCTAGCCGAGCCTGCGCGGGTGTCGCCTGCTGTTGAAGCCGCTTAATGGTAAGCAACGGCTCCTCGCGGGAATTTTCGTTGCCGAGGCGGGCGAGGTTAATCAGCGCGAATTGGTCTGCGTTTAGTCTGAACAAATTTTCGCCGACTTGCACAATCGCGCCGTTGATTTGCGGCTTGCCGACGGGACGACCTTGCGCGTCCAACAGCTCCACGACGTATTTAAAACTCTTCCCGATGTAGCCCTCCGTCCGTATCGCGATTTGATACGGGTTGCGCGGCGGCAAGTTCAAAAGTTCGGCGTCCTCCTCGCTAAGCGCAAACGATTTTTCAAACGGAATAAGTATGCCGCCCTCCAAAATCTGCGCGGAGTCGTCGAGGATTAGCTCTTCCAATTTGGATTGAACCGCCGACGATAAATTTCCTCGCGGGAAAAAGTAGCCCTCCGACCGCGCTTGCCACATTTCCACGATTAGCCCTCCTTGCAATGCCGCCCTATCCAAGCCTCAACTTCGCGTTGCCAGAAATAAGTCTGCGGGCTTGAGTGTATCCATTCGGCAAGGGCAGTTTTTTCGAGAACGTTGCGGCTGATTGAATCGTTTTCAAAAAAATCCTGCGCATTGTGGACGCGCAACTTGCCGCTGTGACTCCACTCGGAAAAAATGTATCGCCCGATTTGGAAGATAAACACGCTCTGATTGGCAACCGCGCCCCTCAACGTGCCGTGATTCAGATTGACTTTGCCTTTAATCTGCGCGGCGGCAACGTTGCCCAAGAAAATGCGCGTATTGACTATGCGCGGCAGATAAGCCCGCCAAAACTTTTCGCGATAACACCACATGCGGTCAACCGCCGTCTGTCTGATAAGCTCAAAGAAAGTTTCCAAATCCTCCGCGCTCAGCCAATGACTGAAAATATCAATCGCCCGTTGCGAAACGCCGCTCCAATTAAAGCGGGTGCTCCCAAAACGCGGGTCGCCCAGCCTGCCGTAAAAAATCGCCACGCATTTATCCTTGCCGTAACCTGTTCGGTCGACGTCTTGAATCATAGCGTCGGCGACGGCGGGGAAAATATTCCTGTAGGTGTCGAATTCCGAATCCGGCTCCGCCAAAAGCTTAAACTTCGCGGGAAGCGGCGCGGCATTTGAACGGAAGAAAAGTTTCAGGGCAAGTTGAATAAACTGCGACGCCTTATAAAAGTTCGACAAGCCCAGCTCCGCCAGCGAAGCCTCGACGCTCAACTTATCCGCAAAGAGCCGTACCGTGTTCGCCATGCAGTTATCCGCAAAGAGCTTATCCCGCGCCGCAAAGACTTTCCGCAACGAAACCGATTCAACGCCGCGCAATTCGTTCAATGCCTGCCGCAACAGCTCCGTTTTACTTGAATCGTCGTGGTTGAACAGGTACACGCTCAAGACGCCGCGCAGATGACTCGTCCGCGAAAAGTCCATCATGCTCAAAATAGCCTTAGTGTGGTTTAAAGTTAGTGACGGCTCGTAAATTATGAACGGCAACGCTCTAAGCTCACGTGACGAAAAATCTCGTTCGCCGCGCAGGAACTTAGCCGACAGCTTTTTTAAAACGTCTTCGGGCGGACGGGCGGGCTTATCGACTTTGATACCTTCCAAAAATTTTTCCAGCGCGTTAAAGGTCGGATTGAAGGTTGCGGCGTCCAAACGCCTCGCTGTGTTGCGAAGGTCTTTAACAGCTTCGCGCAGGCTCATCGCTCCAACTCCTTCCGCACGAATTTGACAATACTCTTATCTTCCTCCGAAGGCGTCATCGAAAATCTTATGTCGATTCGCCGATTTTTGAGTCGTCCCTCCTCCGTGTCGTTCGAGGCTATCGGGCGCGTGTCGGCATAGCCGCTCACCGAGAAAATCAATTCGCCTTTTTCGTTCGGGAACCACGGCAGTCGCGGATTTGCGCTGCTCATTACCAGCCACGTGTTTATAGCCCGCTTTGTCGACAGCTCCCAATTCGACGGAAATATTCCGTTGCTTATCGGTACGTTATCGGTATGCCCCTCGATGAAAATTGTTTCGACGCGCCCCTTAAATTGCTCCATTTCCAGCGCGGTGTCGAGCACTTTGCCCAGCTTCGCTATGACGACGCGCCCTTGAGGTTTCACGTCGGCTAGCCCCACGTCGAACAGCACGCCCTCCGAAATTCTTAATATGCCGTGTTGATCGTCTATCGTGACTTTTATTCCTTCGCGCTCCAATTCCTCTTGCATGAACCGCAACAGCTCTGCGCGGGTTACGTCGTTTTGCGTCAGTTGCGCGGTCGCTTGGCTTAAGTTCAAAACAAAATACGAAAGCACCAGAATAAATATCGCCAGCAACCCCGACATCAAGTCGCTGATGCTTATCGTGAACGTGTCGGACGCGGGCGGGTCGGGTTGCAACGTTCGTCTTCGCATTCAATCACCCCCGCCGATTCCGTTTGAAGTCGTCAAGCGCGTCGCTTAAATCTTCCAAGAGCGTTTTCAAGTGACCGACGGCTCCCGCCATGGATTTATCAAACGCTTCAAGTTTCGCTGTCAAGCCCGCGTTCGTCTTGACGTTGTAGTTGTCCAGGCTGTTCGTTATGGTGGTCGTAGAGCGTTCGAGTTCGTCGGCAATGCCGTTGAAGTTCCTGACGAATTCGGCAAGCCGCGTCGACAAGGCGGCAAGGTTATCGCGGGTCGTTTGATTGGCGGTGGCAAGAGTTTTCATCTGCGCGGCGGTATCCGTCAAGTTCCGTGAGAGTTGCAAGGCACTTTGCTTGACGGGGTCGGCGGCTTGCTTTAGTGAAATATTTGCGTCATTCAAGAGTTCCAAGAATGTTTCCGTCTTGCTCAAGAGGGCTTGAATTTTATTGAAGGTTTCTTGCGTTGTCCTGTTGTGAGCGTCGACTATAGCGCGGAAGGCTTTGACCGCCTCGTTAATCTGCGCGGCGTGATTATTCGCGGAGACGTTAAGAATGCTTTTCTGTTGCCGAGTAAATTCTTCCAACTGCCCAATTAAATTTTTAATCAGCGAATCGAAATTATCAAGGTGTCCTGCCTGCTGAGTTTTAATCTTGTCGGCAACCTCCTGCAACGTATTGCTTAAGCCGGCGAGCGTCGACAAGAAATTTTCAGAGGCAACGTTGTTTTGCTTATTTGCATTGTCGAATTTGGTTTGAACGTTTTCCAATACCTGTGCCATGACCGCGTTGAAGTTATCCAATGCGTTTTTGAGGAGAGAGGCGAAATTATTGGCGGAGGTCTCCTGCTGAGTTTTAATCTTATCCGCGACCTCCTGCAACGTATTGCTTAAGCCGGCGAGTGTTGACAAGAAATTTTCAGAGGCAACGTTGTTTTGCTTATTTGCATTGTCGAATTTGGTTTGAACGTTTTCCAATACCTGTGCCATGACCGCGTTGAAGTTATCCAATGCGTTTTTGAGGAGAGAGGCGAAATTATTGGCGGAGGTCTCCTGCTGAGTTTTAATCTTATCCGCGACCTCCTGCAACGTATTGCTTAAGCCG
>CALFJE010000148.1 GCA_937877545.1 uncultured Selenomonadales bacterium
ATTATCGGAAAGATTTACTGCTGATTGATTCAAGCTCGCAGGGCGTCTCCCGGCAAACGTAACAGTTGAGCCGGTTGGCGAAGAGCAAATGCGCCACGCTCCGCCATTATCGGAATGATTTACTGCTGATTGATTCAAGCTCGTAGGGCGTCTCCTGGTAGACGTAATAGTTCAACCAGTTGGCGAAGAGCAAATGCGCCACGCTCCGCCACTTGACGACAGGCTCCCGCGAAGGATCGTCGTCGGGATAATAATTCTGCGGCACCTTCGGATTAAGCCCTGCGCGGACGTCGCGCATGTACTCGTTATGCAGAGTGTTCGGGTCGTACTCGGCATGACCCGTTATGAAAAACAATCGACGCTCCAAATCCGCCACGGCGTATATCCCGACCTCGTCCGACTCGGAAAGAATCGTAAGCGCGGGCACGCGTTCAATATCCTCGCGGCGCGTATCGGTGTAGCGCGAATGCGGCACAAAAAACTCGTCGTCGAAGCCGCGCAGAAGCTTTTCGTGCTTGACGCAGAGCCGATGCTTATAAACGCCCGAAAACTTTTCCGGCAACAAATGCTTGGGCACGCCGTAATGATAATAAAGCGCGGCTTGCGCCCCCCAACAGATATGGAACGTCGACCAGGCGTGAGACTTGCTCCACTCCATAATCTCGGCAAGCTCCTGCCAATAGGTGACGTCCTCGAATTCGACAAGCTCCAGCGGCGCACCCGTGATTATAAAGCCGTCGTAGTTGTTGCGGCGCACGTCGTCAAACGTCCCGTAAAACTCGGTGAGATAATCCTTAGATGTATGCGTCGGGGTGTAGGTGCGCGTGTAGATGAAATCGACCTCGACTTGCAACGGCGTATTGCCCAGCAGGCGGAGCAGTTGCGTCTCGGTGACGGGCTTTATCGGCATGAGGTTGAGGATAAGAATCTTGAGCGGGCGGATGTCCTGTTCGTAAGCCCGCTTGGCGTCCATGACGAAAATATTTTCGCTCTCCAGGACGTGCGACGCGGGCAAATTGTTCGGTATTTTTATCGGCAAAGTGATTCACCTCTTAAGAGCAGGAATTAGGAATCAGGAATTAGGAATCAGGAATTAGGTTTTACTAATTCCTAGTTCCTAGTTCCTAGTTCCTAAATTTCAATCCAATGAGTAGCGGGTAACCCAACGCGGGTGTTTCTTGACGTAGGCGCGGAGCCGCACCAAACCTTTATAATCCGGCTCGTCGCTCTTAATCATGCGATACGCGCCGTCGTATTCGTCCTGCAAATCTTGCCAAGCATTGGTCGGCGTCCAAACCTTGCCACCCTCCTTGATGACCTCGGTGCCCTGCGTCAAGTTAATCGCCTTCTTCATGAAGCGGATCTCGGTCGTCTTGCCCGCCGCGTCTTTGGTGACTTCCCACTCCCAAACAATCAGATTGGAGCCTTTAAGACGCATGGTGGTCGTGTCGGCAGTCAAGTTGGTAGTCGCGCCCTTATCGTCGGTATGCGTCCATAAGTCCAGCCAACGTTCCTCGGTCGGGGCGCGTTTGCGGTCGCGCTCGCCCATTTGAAAGACCTCGTCGACAATCGCGCAGTAAAATTCCTCGTCGAAGGAGCGCGTGGTTATTTCCTTGACGCCGCTCTCCTCCTTAGACCAAATGACTTTATTGCTCGCGTCGTAGAAGTCCTCACGAACGTATTGGAGCGTGCGATTTTGCGGATTAACCCTAAGCAGTGCCAAGCTGTAGGACAATCTGCGCGGGTCGGGCAGAATTTTGGCAATGCCGTAGTTTTTAATGGTCTCGGAAGCCCCCTCGTAGGAGTAGGTGGTTTTAGTCCAAGCCTCAATTTCTATGGCAACCTCGCGGTCGTCGTTGGTGACAACTTTTTTGGTGACGGTCACGGAATCGGCGTCGAAGTACTTGCTGTATTTGTCATTGGAGTCGAGCCAAAACCAATCGGTCTCCGCGCAGGCGGCTCGCGGCAAAATCAGAACCGCGCAGATTATTGCAAGCGTAAAAAATAAATTCCTCATGGTTAATCCCTGCTTCCCAACAAACGATTGATTTCCGCGTCAAGCTCCGGGACGCCCTCGTCGGTGACGGCACTGACGCATAAGGCGTTAAGCCCCGAAACCTCCTTGACAGCCGCCGCCAATGCTTCGCCGCCGTCGGGGAACTTGTCGGCTTGACTGATAACGACGATAATCGCCGAGCCTGCCTTGCGGAGCTTGCTAATCCACGCCAGCTCCAACTCAAAAGAATCATTGCAAACCAGCATGAGGGCAACCTCGACGCTCTGCGCGGATTCGGCGGCGGTGGAGCCTTCCACGTCGACGCCGACCGTATCGACGAGCATGACGCGAGTAACGCCGCTTATCTCCATAGCCTTGAAGGTTGCCTTAACTTTGTGCCTGGTCAGCGCGTACATCAATGCGGACTTGCCGCTCTTGCGCTTGCCGAAAATTCCTACCTGTCTCATTAGCCCCGCCTCCTTGTTTTCGGGCGATTATATCAAAAACTTCAAGTCAAGTCGACAAGCTCACGCCGTCGCTTATCGAAACGAGCTATTTGCTTATAGCCGAAGCTCCGCACGTAAGCCGACGCCTCCTCGTAAAACTTGCCGCAGTCTTCGGGGCGATGCGCGTCGCTGGTTATGACTATCGGCAGGTCATGCGTAGCGGCAACCCTCATGAAGTCGGCATAGGGCGAAATCTCCGCGACAGGGTAGCGGTAAAGCGTGCCCGTGTTCACGTCGACGACCATATCGGCTTTTTGGAGCGCAACCGCCACGCGTTCAAGGTAGGGCATCGTGTCGAAGTCGGGAAAGAATCTGAAAAGTCGCACGTTAAACGGGTGCCCCAGGATGTCGTAGTTGCCGCTCCCCGCCATAAGCTCAACCTGCGCGGTGTACTCCTCCCACACGTCGCGCAGATTATGGCGTTGCCACTCGTCGATAAGTTTGGAGGCGTCAAAGCCCCAGCCCCAAAGGAAATGCACCGAGCCGATTCGATAATCAAAATCCCACGCGTCGAGCAACTCAGTCACCGCCGATTGATCTTTAAAGTTGCAGACCTCAATCCCGATCTTGACCTCGTGATTCGCCCTTAACTGCGCCATGAAGTCAAAATAATCCTTAAGCGTGTGCTTGAACTTGTTCGTCTTGAGCCAAACCTTTTGGAACTCACCGACGGGCGACGCGTCCAAAATCAAATCATCGTAATAAAGTCGCTCGAATTCGGGGAAAGTGTGCGTGTGCTCGCTTATCCCAATCTCGTCAAGCCCGTGCAACTTAGCCGCCTCAAAGAAACCCTCAACCCAAGTCGCGTCATAATCGCCGTATTCAAAATGCATGTGATAATCAAATCTCAAAGCGTCCACCTCCGCCGCGATTATAGCTTTTACGCCACGCAATATCAATCGCGCAAGCACCGGCGCGGCTTTTTTCGTTAAATGTGCGTTAAAAATTCATGAAAGCTTGACGAAATCGCGTATCGGGAAGTAAAATTAACCCGCGTTCAGCCTGGTTTTTCGCGTGTTTCAATGCTTTGTCGGAGGGAGGGGTGCCCGGAAGAGGCGTCTAAAGTTTCATAAGGCTTTTTTCGATTTTATAATCGGAAATACATGCAGTACTTGTTTCAAAGATTTAACAGGCAATAATCGAACAGACACGACAGACAGCGTCGGGAAGGAGGGCAAGGCAAACGTCGGCGGCTTCGACGGACGCACTCGGCTCGCAAATCCGATTAGTGCCAAACAGCTTCAAAGGTCGGTAACTTAGTCGAACAAAGGACGTGCTCGACGCAATGGTTGCCGATTTAAAGGAACGGACACGGCTTCTGCCACGCGGCGGCTCAGCGTACGCTTGATGCACCGGGAAACGCCCCGGTCGCGCTACCGGTCTCAAGAGCCACAAACGGTTACGAAGTCTCATCCGCAAAATTCAACAGGAGGGAACCACATTGAGTGAATCAGCTATTGAACTCAAAAATATGGAGTTTAAAATCTCCGGTCTGAGTACAACTGAAATTTATTATGACAAAGACGCCAACGACGGCGCAGGGCAATTTTATATTTCCAACGATTCATCACTTACCGCCATCACTGCGCCTGCAGGCGTATCTGTCTTGGGAAGTGAGTCCGGTACATTCAACCGTATACTCGTTGACTATTCGGCGGCTTCGATTGTTTCGGGCGGTAACAGTTCAATCACCTTAACCGACCTGAAGACAACTAAGGAATTTAACGACGACAATATCTATTATCAACTGGCTTTGGGCGAGGGCTACGGCAGTCTCGATACCTTCCATGCAAATATTGCAAATTCGACACTGACAACCGCCAGCAACAACAGATATTTGTTGAAGATGAACGCGGGCGGTCAATCGGGGTTTTATGTTACCGGTAGCGGCTCACAAATACGTTACAGCAGTAATAAAGCCGATTCGTTACAAACTTACTTGGGCGGCTTGAAAACCGGCTTGTCGAGTGCCGACATCGGAACTAATATTATTATCGGTGCCGACAAATCTATAGTCCTCAGCAACAGCGTGCTGGGCGACAACGAAGTCACCATCTCGAATAAAAACTACACTCTTGGGCTTGCGTCCGATGTCAATCCCGGCGGTGTCTATGAAGCTCACTTTGAGCAAATCCTTGGTGCAAGCAATGCCGCCGTCAGCGGTGCCTTCAAATATCAATCCGACGCCACATATAAAGGCTACAAAGTAACCGACGGGCAAACTATCACCTACTACGATACACCGCAAGCCGCAACGACGCTCTTCACCTTGACGGGGCTGTCCGACGCTACGTCTATCGCGGCGGGCAAAGGTTCTCTTGCGGGTATCCAAATCGGTACCATTCAGAGCGGGCAAGCTTATATCACCGTGAGCGAAAGCGGCATTTTGGGCTCGGCTTCTGCCAATAAGCCCACCGTCCTCAAGTTGACAGACACCGAAGACGACGCCGTAACTTACAAGCTCGGCATAGGCATTAGCGGCGCAGATACTTCAACGTCGGCTAAGAATTACAGCATTTCTGTTGCCGGCAACAGCGTAACGGCATCACTCGGCAGTTACTACTACCTTGCGAACGATTCGGTACTCACGCACTACGCCGATGACACCGATACCTTCACCGTCAGCGGAATTTCAAGCGGCGGTTTAGTTAAAACACAAGTCAGCCAGACAAGTGCTTTCGACGCCGACAACAACGAGACTGTCACCTATAACATCACCCTCTACAAAAACAACCTCAACAAAACTAACGTCACCGTAACGCCCGACAGCACCAATTTCCAAAATGCTAATGTTGTCTTCATAGCGGGCAGCGACGTTGATACTTCCTCGAACCCGACCTCCTTGCAGATTGAAAGCGGCACCGCCGGTGGCAACTTCACGCTCACGCCTGCGGGCGGCGACGGCGGTTACATCTTCGCGGGCGGCTCAACCGTCACCTACACCGGCAACCATTACGGCGGCACGAACGACCAATTCGTTATCAGCGGTTTGTCCTCCGATTTGACGGACTTCTCAATCACAAGCAGCGGCGATACCAGAACCATTTCTGCCACCAAGAACGGCTCGGTCGTTGCAGTCGGCACCTATCAAACCACAGTCAACGCGGACGGTACTGCGAGTTATTTAATAAACTTGGCGGCAGACGCCTTCGCTTCCGTCGACGGGCAAACGGTTGCCCTCACTGCCACTGCCGGAGAAAGCACATCCTACACGTTGCAAACACCTTTCTCGATCTTCAGTGCAAGTGCCGTTTCCGAGCTATTGACTCATGACTCTGTCAACGGCTTCTTATACGTCGGCAGTTATTCCAGTGCTTACTTCGGCAAAGACGAATCCGTTTCGGGCAATGTCAAACAATCCTACACCTATCACAGAGACACCGGCAACACGACGCCCCATTTCGCCATTACTACCGACTCCTCGTTGGAAAGCATATTCGGCACCGAACTCGCCAGTGCTCCCGGTTCTTTGAGCAACATTTCAAGCTACGTTTCGCTTACCGCAATAGATTCATTGGGCTATGTAGGCGTTTCGCTCGGTCAAACGATAATGAATAAAGCCACGCTTGACGGCTTTAAGTTGACGCTGACCGACACCGATACGACCGACGACAGCATTACTCCTTACTTTGTTGACCCTGACGGCGACGCCGAAAGCTTAAAGTCGGGCTATGCTCGCATGGATAGCGACGGCACGTTCAAGTTCCTCGTTCCCGGCTCCGCTTCGGGCTGGTTGGTAAGCGACGAAAGTAGCGTGGTCACCTATCAGCATAGCAAGGGCGACCTCTTCACGATTGAAGGCTTGCAAGGCAGTTTAAGCACCTACACCTTCACGCTCACCGATAACAAGATTGTCGGAGCGTCGGGCACCGACAGCGTCACGCTCGCCACCTATGCCGCAGACGGCGACAACTACACCGTCAAACTCTATAAGGAATACGTCGGCAATACCCAAAAAACAGTCGTGCTCACTCGCGGCGAACAATACACCAACGCCTCAATCGGCTTCTCGATTATAGACAGCGAAGGGGCAGTAGTTGCGGACATCGGTTCCCAATCCAACGCCAGTATTACATTCGGGCAAATCAGAAACGGCGTGTTGAACGCAAGCATAGGCGTTGCCCAAGGCACCTTTGCCATGACGAAGAACACGGGCGAAGTCACGGAGTACACGCACGGCGGCACACAGTCGGCTATCTTCAGTCTCAGCGGTCTCGATAGTAAATATGTCCTTTATGATGCCTCGCTTGACGCCGCCGGCAACATTGTCGGCTATTACACGGGTCAACCGAACGTCACGCTCGGCACCATAAATAGGGACAACGGTATTGTCACGCTGACCGATGATGCTTTCAAGAAGACCAACGGTGAATTTATAACCGGCGCGCTCACCTTGACGGATAGCGTGGAGGGCGACCTCACCTATCAGTTGTCCCTCGCGAGCGCAGAAAACGATTCTTATCAGGCGGGCAGATATGATAGATCGTCTTTAACCTCGATAGATGGCGGTTATATCTACGTCAACGGCGGCTTGCAAGCGGGTTACAGTCTTGCCGTATCCGCCCTCTCTTCGACAGACAACACGGCAACCACTTCGCTCACTTATATTCCTTCGCCCGGCGGACAGACATTCAGCCTTACGGGCGGCGTGGCAAGCGGTCTCACGACGGCTGACCTTATCGGCGGCGCGAGCGGCTTCACTACGACACTCTCCAACGCCAATAAAGACTTCTACATCACAAACGCAGAAGATGAATACGACACCTACTACGCACTTCAAGCGGGCACCTATGTGCTTACTGAAAATTTATCGCTGGAGTCTATTCTCTCCGTCAACGGCGACACCGTCATAGATTTGAACGGGCATACCATTTCCATTGCGAATAACGATATTGGTAGCATGGATGGTGCAATAAAAGTATCGGGCTACAACTTGACAATCCTTGACAGCGGCAACACCACAGGCGGCATCTCCGCCGCAAACGGTAATGCCATATTTGTTGAAAACGGCAAGCTCATTGTCAACGGCGGCGAAATTAAAGGCGCATTGTACGGCATAAGAAACACGACCGGCAATGTTGTTATCAACGACGGTACGATTACTTCGAGCGGCGACACTGCAAGCACCTCCGGCGGTATTATTCAAGCAAGTACAGGCAACGTCGTCATTAACGGCGGCGTAGTAAACGGCGGCACAAGCGGCAACGACGGAATTAAGTTTGAATTTGGTAAGCTCTACGTCTACGGCGGCTCAGTAAGCGGCATCGCCAACGGCATTAACATTACCAAAAGCAATGCCGAAGTCAATATCGCGGGCGGCACGGTTAAGGGCGGCACAAGCTATGCGCTGAACGTAAGCCTTGCTTCCGACGTGAATATCACGGGCGGCACCATTGACGGCAACATTTTCAACAGCTATGCAAGCGTCACGGTCGACATCAGCGGCGGTTCGTTTACGGGCAACTTGCTCCAATCGGCTGCTTTGAATGATGCTTCCGTCAAGGGCTACACCGTCCTGCTCGACGAAGGCACCGCCAGCCTCTATACGGCGGCGTCCTTCAGCGGCATGCATTTGGTTGAGGGCTTGACGGGTATCAGTGCTTACCTCACCACGACGAACTCCGCTGACGACGGCACGACACTTGCGGCTTCGGTCACTGCGGCGGCGGCTCCGATATTGATCGGTGACGGCACCATAACGATTAACAACGCGGCTATCAACGGCACCGACGACATTGTTCTCACGAGCACCAATTACAGCGTCTTGGCGGCAGGCTCCGACGTTTCGCGTATTGGCGAAGACGGCAAACCCTCCTCCTTGGAAAGCGCGGCAACCTGGAGCAACATAACGGTCGGAACCATAACCTACACCGCCGACAAATACGCCGCTTATTGGGCAAGCGTCCCCGGCAACGCGAAAACCCTCCACAACTACAGCGCGGCGGGCGGCGAAAGCTTTAATATCGAAGGTCTCTACGACGTAAACAATCCCGGTCACGTTAAATGGAATGTCAATGTCTCGCAGAGCGGTACTTTGAACGGCGGTCAATATTCCATTACGGGCTACACGTTCACGGCGGGGCAGTCGTTGCTTGATAACCTTGCTCAGGGCAATACTATTTCCCTCACGAGCGACTACACGGGCACTTACGGCTTCTCGTTTGCAAGCGTTGTAAATACCAGTTCCGTCGTCGGCACGGCTCAAAGTGTCGCAAACATCTCCCTCAATGACGGCTATTCTTCTGCTATGGGCGTGTCTGCCGTGTACACCTACGCGACGGGCATGACTTCAAGGGACTACTTCAGCATTGTCGGCGGCACCAACGACCGTCAGATTAAACACTACGCGCAGGTCGGCGGACAGGCGTTTACAATTACCGGCTTAAGTCTCGGCTCCACGGCGGGTCAGTCCTTCAAAGTCACAAACGGTAACATTTACATCGGCTCAACAAGCAAAATCGCGGGAGTCTCCATAGTGGCAGGCACCGGCACGGACAGTATCGGCTACGTCGAACTCCAAAGCGGTGCTTTCGCGGCAATGGGTCTCAGCAAGGGCTATTCGATAAAGATCACCGACCTCGACATGAAGGACGGCATCAACTACGTCTGGACAATCGGCTCCGGCATGACGCCATATGAATCATACGATTCGGCAAGTTTCGCGGCGGTGAAGAGCGGTGAAGGCTACGACTTCTTCTCGAAAGGCTCGGAGTCGGGGCAATACAAGATTGAAACTACCGACGAAGGCGGCGAAGATGCTACCCAGATTATCACCAACATGGGCGCGAGCAATAGTTACACGGGCTTCAACATCAAGGGCTTGAGCACGGTGTTCGGCTTGTCGACGGGTGGTTATGCCTCCATATCGGTCACCAATGATACTCTTGTCACGGCGGCAGGCACAAGCGGTACCGTTACAATCGGTGCGCTCACGAAAGACAGCATCTTTACCATTTACAACGACGCACTCGCAGGTCAAAGCATCAACCTTGCCTCTTTTGACGGCTCAGACACAAAATATGAGTTGTCCCTCGGCGCAGACGTTCAAGTCTTGGATAGCAATAACACACCGTCCATTACAAGTGCCTCTTTGTGGTCGAGCGTCAGCGACAATGATTCCATTACCTACACCGCAGCCAAGTACTCCGACTATTACACTTTGGACAAACTAACCGGCGGTGCTTCCATCGCCAACTATTATCAATCGACGGGCGGCGCAAGCTTCGTTATCACGGGGCTCAGCGGCATAAGCGGAGATGCTGAATCTCTTATCAAAAACGGCGTTACCGTCAACTTGAGTATCTCGTCGGCAGCTGCCAACAACGGTCAATATTCGGTCACCGCTTACAACTTCGAACTTGGTGCCGGTTTACTCCTTTCGTTGCCGGCGGGCAAGTCGCTCACGTTCAACTACGCCCTCAGCGGAGCCGGCTTCAGTCTTGCTTACAGCGAAGCAGTCACTCTGCGTCCCGAATACACTGATAAGACTTCGCCCACTTACATCGACCGTTTCAGTTCTATCACTGCCGCCTCCATTGAAGGTTCCGAAGGCGAATACACCTACACGGCAGGAGTTAGCACTTCCGACCACTACGCGCTTGAGTTTGGCAATAGTTCTGCTTCGGTTATCCACTACGCGAAGGAAGGCGGTCAGCCCTTCGTTATCAGCGGCTTGAGCACAGGCTTGGGCGCGTTGAGCGTTGCGGGCAACAGCATTTTCACGAACAACGGCACGTTGATCGGCAGTATCGTCTCTTCGAATGTTGATTCGGGCAATGCAAGCAATGACAGCATTTCCTACGTCTACTTGACAAAGGAAGCTTTCGCGGCGGGTGGCAATACAATCACCCTCACCGACAGCGTGACGGGCGACGGCGTACTCTATCAGCTCGCGCTCGACAGAGTCGACAGCAACAACTTGCTCGACAGCTATGAATACGCCTCTGTTAATGGTGCTTCAAGTGCAACGATTTCTGCTATGAGCGGCACCTTGACCTACACGACGGCGAAAATCCCTGTCTATGCGTCGCTTGACGCCTCCGGTGCTTCAAGCAGCGGCGTGACCAAGCTCACCTACATTGCATCACAATCGGCTGCGCAAGCGTTCACCTTAAGCGGCATTGACAGTGTTATCAGCAACGCGTCGATTGACGGCGAAGGCAACATTACAGCCGTTAAGGGCGAGCAAACGATAAAAATCGGCTCGCTCAGCGGCACGACCCTCTCGATTAACAGCACGGCAATTCTCTCAGACATTTCCAAGAGTGCTTCGCTCACCTTCGCCGACGACGAAACCGAAGCCGACATCTATCAGCTCAGCCTCGGCGAAGTTTTCCGTTTGAACAACCCCGGCACTGGCGATATCTCTTTAACTCCCGACGCAAGCAACCCCGGTACTTACACCTACACGCGTAGCGGTGCTGTCGCCTACACGTCTTTGACAAGCGGAGAATCGGTACTTGCCAACAACGGCGACTCGGCTGCCTACGTCTACACGCCCGCCCAAAACGGCTCCTTTATGATTTCGGGCTTGAAGGAAGGCTTGACACTCGGAGACAGTCTTGTTGTCTCGTTTGGTCAAAATGGCGTAACGATTAACTCGGACGAGGCTCTGCCCGACGGACAGCTTGCCACGACCATTAAAGTTGTCGGCAACACGGGCAACAAGGATATTGCACCTGCTCTTACGTTCGCCACGGTCTTCACTGCTCAAGGCGACGGCATCATTTCCGGGAAGATTCAAGACCAAGGCTCTGTTTCGGGCGACACCCTCCTCACGGCTCCCGTCTACATGCCGCACTATCAGATAGCCGGCACGAGCATTGCGACTGTTTATCAAAGTTACGGCGGCGACCAATTCACGCTTACCGGCAACTGGGCAAGCCTTATGGGCTTCCAGAATGATACAACCAACCTCGCCAGCGGCATCGTCGATTCTTATACCGGTAGCAGATTCGGCTCCGTCTCGATCACTCCTGATTCTGCGGGCGGCGCAAGCTACATCTTCACCATTGAAAATGCGGCGGCTCTCGGCAAACAGCTGTCTGATTTCGCGGCGGGTGAGTCTTTCGGTATCATCAACGGCTCTGCAAGCTACAGCTTGGTTATCAACGAGGGCGTCTTTGAAACCAATGCTTCCGCCGTCGAATCCGTAGGTCATCTTGATTACGTGGAAGACTTGCAAGAGCACGTCTACACGGCGGCAGGCAGAGGTTCTTACTTCGAGCCCGATTCGTCTATCGCTACCCAAGTCCACGAGTATTATTATCGCGGCGCGAACGGCAAGAATACGTTCACCTTCGACGGCTTGAATCAGGTAAGTCTTACTTCCGGCAGTATAGGCAGCGGCTCGGCTGTCTTGGTCGACGAGATATGGACGGACGGCTCAATCGCAAGCGTCGACTTCTACATAGCCGCAGACGCAATGCAATCCGCCCCGGCTGACGGTACCTCCATTACCGCAAGCAATTCTGACGGTATCGGCTACAGCCTCTTCCTCTCCCAAAATAACGCTCTCAGTTCGGCACACAATAATGCCGGCTTAAGTGCCATAAGCGGCGGCTATACCTTCACGGCGGCTGAAACGACTTCGGGCTACTATGAATCGGACGACAAACAAGCCCTCGTCTACACTACGCAAAAGGGTGCCGACGTATTCTCTCTCAGCGGCAACTTTGCAAACAGCTTGACGGTCGACGCTTCGGGCAGTGCGATTGTATCCTTGACAGGCATGACGCAGAACAGCGCAGGCTCAGCGATTAACACCTATGAAACGGTCGGCACTATCAGCGAAGACGGCATCGTCCTTATCAACAGCTCGCTCGCATATGGCAGTTTGTCCGAAGGAGACACGCTTTCCTTGATGGACGCCGACGCAGGTCACAGCCATATAACTTACAAGTTGTCATTGACAAGCAACCTCGTGAACAACACCGTCGCCGCCGACGGCAAGATAAGCTTGACTGCCGGCGAAACAACCAGCGTCTGGAGCTACTACGCGCCCGCCAAGACGAATTACTTCGTGCAATCCGAGGAATCCTCGAACGACAAGACCACCACGACTTACACCTTCCATGAAAACAGTTCGTCGCTTGCGGCGTTCACGCTCGACGGTCTGGATAACGTCAAGGGCTTGTCCGTCATTGGCAATGACATCGTAAGCATAGGCTCAAGCACCGTCACGGTCGGCGCGGTCGATACCTCTACCGGCAACGTTTCCTTGACGACCAGCTTGCTGAATACCGCTGTTGCCTCGCAATACAGCCTCAAGACGATAACGCTCACCGATACCGACAGCTTGGACGGCATCAATTACAAGTTGGTCTTGGGCAACGGTGTTACCCAATCGTCTATCACGGGCGAAGAAAACGGAACCTTTGCGGAAAGTTCGGGCACCTATACCTTCACGACGAAAGGCAATACTGCGGGCTGGTACATAAATGAACAGAATACCTCCGTGACCTCAGTCAACTACAACGATACAGCAACGGGGCGCAAGGTGTTCACGTTCAGCGGTTTGAAGTCGGGCATGGGATTGGCGTATTCGCCACTCGGCTCCGTCAGCGGCGTTATCAAAGCCGGCAACACGACAATCGCCGGTATCGGCTGGCAGGGCGGCAGTTTGGTATCCGACGCATCGGTCTACAGCGTCAAGCTGTATGACGCGGCTTTGGGTATCAACAACGTTGCAGACGGCGATACGCTCGCAGTCGGCTTGACTATCACAGACGTCAATCAAGCCAAAGTTTCGATTAAGAGCTTTGAGCTCGACAATACGGCAAACATTTCCGTCGATTCCCCGGACGGACACGCAACCATAGGCGAGGCGTATTGGAACAGCATAATCAGCGACAGTGTCCAAACGGCAGTCTTCGGTTACGAAAGCCTTGCGGCTTGGTGGGATCCCACAAAATCAAATGAAAACGGCATTGACGCTATACCGTATCACATCTATCACCAGTCAATCGCGACGAGCCAAGAATTCTCGATAAGCGGCTTCAGCGCGGGCGTCGCCGGTCTCAGCAAATTGCCGACCGATATCGTTGTCAGCCCCGACAATGCAAATTACACCGTCAACCTCCCGCAAAGCTTGACACCTAACGGCAACAACGGTTACTACACGCTCACGATTACAGAGGGTTCTGCAAGCTCGGCGGTCTTCGGTACAGACCTCACGAATCTTTATAAGGGCGACGATGCCAAGCCCACCCCGGTTGGTGCCGCATTTACGGAGAGCGTAGGTACTTACACCTACACAGCCGGCAATACGCCCGCGTATCTCAACATCGACGACAACAATAAGGTGCTCACTTGGCACAACCAACAGGGCGGTGCATCGTTTGCTATCACCGGCTTGTCGAGCAGCTTGACGACGACCGACGGCTACAACATTCTCCTCGGCTCGGCAACAGTCGGCTCAATTGGCGACGGCAATAATGCTTCACTTAAGGTCTTCACGTTGACGGACGTTTCGGCAGTGTCGCTTGTCGGTGCTACTAAATTCGGCGGCGGCTCAGCGTCGATTAAACTCACCGACGGCAGCGAAAACGACGACGTTACTTACTCGCTCGCTCTCGATTCTACGGCGTTCGGCACTTTGTTGACAGCGGCGAATGCAGCTGCTCCGTCGATTGGCGGCAATAGCTTAGCGGGCGCGGACGGCTCCTACACCTTTAATGCGGAGCACGAAGACAAGTACACCAGAGGATCTGTGGCGTCCAATGATTACACCTACTACGCAGAGGCGGCGTACGACACCTTCATTATCGGCGGACTTAGCACGGGCTTGGGTTCTTCGTTGAGTGTCGTCAGCGGCAGTATCGTTTCTGGCGCGACGACAGCCGACAGCCTCATAGTCGGTACGATTAACGGTCAAACAATCACGCTCGTTGATTCGGTCTTGGCTAAGACGGAAGGAGCCTCGATAACCTTTGCGGCAACCGACGGCGACACCAATACTTCGTACTATACGTTGACGGCTCCGGAAAGCAGAGGCGGCTCTATCGCGGCTGATGGCTTCACTTCCGACGAGGCAGGTTCGCTCAGCTTCTTCAAAGCAGGCTCCTACACCAAGAGCGGCTATGATCCTACGGCTTCCGTGGCGGGCACAGTTGCGGGCGGTACCGATTCGGTCACCTACACCTATCTGGCGGCATCCGACGCGGCGTTTGAAATCAGCGGCTTGAATAGGGCGATAACGGACGCGACTATCAGCGGCGGCACGGTCACGGCAAACACCGGCAAGATCGGCACGCTCACCAACGACACGTTGACGCTGAACACGACTGCCTTGCCTTCCACAAGCTTGAAGAGCGGCTTGACCATTACGCTCACCGACACCGACAGCAACGACACAGTCAATTACAAGCTGGCACTTTTGGGCGGCAAACAGACGGGTTACGTCTTGCAGAGCTTCCAAGAGGCAGAGGACAATGCCGGCTACACCGTCAATGCCGCGAACGGCTTGGCAACGGTAAGCGCGACTGCGACCGACGGCTTCTGGTCTGTCACCTCGGCAGATAACACGTACACCGCAGAATATAACCACTTCTTCAGCAAGAACGATACTCTGTTCACGGTCAGCGGCTTGTCAGCAGCAAAAGCTTCCGTTATCGGCAACTACACGATAGACCTCGTTCCCGACGACAACAACTCGCTCGCGGGCTACAATGTCAGCATTGGCAGCGACATGTTGAGTCGTGAAAACAACAGCGTCATCTCAATCGGCGGCGGCACGGGCAACGACACGTTGACAATCACGGGCAACATCGCGCTCGGCGAAAACAACGCAACCAGAACCGGCGCGGATCTCAGCGACAGCGGCGTCTATTCGGCGGGTAACATCTCCGAATACCTCGAAAAGGGCACCGGCAACGCCTCCTATATCTACCACGAAAGCGTAGATTCGGGCGTCGGCTTCAAGCTCCTGTTTGACGGCGAGGCACTCGACGGCAAGAACACATACCAGTTGAACACAAACCGCGACATCGTTACCAGCGACGGCAAAGTACTTGCTCACTTCGATTCGTCCAACAATGTCGTCTACATCTACGACGACGGCAAGCAAGACTTTGCGAACGGCGTCACCGTTTCGGTCACCAGCACCAACTATACGAAACAAGTTCAGTTGGCGGTCGGCACGGAATCGGTATCTGTTTCGGGAGCCACTTTGCTTGACGAAGCGAAGGAACTTAACAAGTGGAGCGAATCCGTCACGAGCGGCACGGCAACCTACACCGCTCAGCAAAAAGGCTACAAGACGCAAGCCGACTCCACCAATCGCAATACCGCGCTCGTCTATGACAGCGTCAACAGCGCGTTTGACTTCAGCGGCTTGAACACCATAACCGCGATAACCGATGATCAAATCTCCGTCACGTCGGCTGATAAGCAGGCTTACACCTTCACGATCAACGATGAGGCTGTCCTTAACGACCTCGCAGTCGGCAAGAGCTTCTCGGTCTCAGCCACTGCAGACAGTTCGGAAGGTCTCACGAGTACAATCGCCCTCGGCACAGCGTTAAGCAGTCTCGGCTCTGCGCGACATGTAGCGGTTTCGGTCGGCGGCAATGCAACCGACGGCTACACCTACGCGGCGGAAGGTGAAACCGATTACTACAGCGGCAGCGGCTCCTCCATACTCACGCACGTTGACAAGACGGGTCAAGAGCCGTTCACAATCAGCGGCTTGAGCGACGGCGTAACTACCGATAACTACACGGAATACTTCGCAGTCGGCGCAAGCGGCGCAGTCACCTTGACGGAAAAAGCCTTTGAGAAGTCCGATACCATTACGCTCAGCGACGACACCTCAGACGATGTCAGCTACGGCTTGAGCCTCGGCACGCTCACCGAATACGATTCCAAGGGCTACGCTGAAACCTTGACGGGCACCGATACCACCTACAACTACAAGGCGGCGGGCACCAGCCTCGGCTATGAGATTAGCGGCACCACGTCAATCACCAAACATGAGGCAACGGGCGGCACAACCTTCACGCTTGAGGGCATGACGGGCTTGAGCCTCAACGAAAACATCACCGTAAGCGGCGCGGACGTTTCGATTAACGACGTGTCAGTCCTTGGCTCCGTGGCGGCGGGCGAAACGGCTTCCTTCACCTTCACCGATGCGACAGGCGGTATTGAGGACACCGTTGAATACAAGCTTAACCTCGGCGCAGACTTCAATACGGTCAGCGCGGCACCTTCGGCTGTGGAAGCGGCATTCACCGGCACGGCAGGCTCCTACAGCTTTGCAGACGAGCACACCGTTGCTTACACGACGGGCGAATCGGGCACCTACACCTACCACGCGGCAACGGCTTATGACGAGTTCAGCATAAGCGGCTTGAAGACGACCGGCAATTTGAGCCTCAGCGGTACCAATATCATTGCGGACGGCGCAACTATCGGCACAATCAACGACAAGGCTATCACGCTCAACGAAAACGCGTGGGCTGAAGGCGCGACGATTGAATTCAACGGCGACACCGACGGCAACGGCACGGCTTACACGTTGGCGAACCCGCAAGAGCGCACGGCGGTAGTTGCGGGCTACAGCGCGACCGATACGGCGGGCAAGTTCACCTACACGGCGGGCGGCTCCACGGCGGGCTTCGACGTTGCAAGCGCGAGCGGCGTCACAACTTACACGTGGCAAGCGGCGGCTTCGGCGGCATTTGAAATCGGCGGCTTCAGCACGACGGTCACGGCGGACGGCGTTGCGGCACTTGCGGTTGTCAGCGGCAGTGCAGTCACGTTGAGCGAAACGGCATTCAACGGCACCTCGTCAATCAGCCTCACCGACGTTGACGCCAACGACGGCATCGACTACAAGCTCAGCAACGAAGGCTTCAGCGCAGGCGAAACTATCCCCGAAACCTTGACCTCAGCCAATGACATCTACACCTACACGGCGGAAGGCAAGACGGCGGGCTACAACTTCACGGAAAGCGGCGCGACCACGACCCTCACCCATGAAGGCGCGACGGGCGGCACGAGCTTCACGCTTGAAGGCTTGACGGCGGACTTGAGCCTCGGCACCGATATTGCGGTCAACGGCGCGAACGTCTCTATCGACAAGGTCTCGGCTTTGGCGATAACCGACGGCACCGCTACCGTTAAGCTCACCGACAGCGACACGACCGACACCGTCAACTACGCGCTCAGCCTCGGCAATGAGTTCAACGTAGGCGGCACCTCGACGGCGGCGGAAGCGGCTCTCGACGGGCAAATCTACACCGCAGGCGCAATTTCCGCTTACACGACCGAAGTAACCGCAGGCTCCGAATACGTCTACAACGCGGGCGACAGCGGCATCTCGATTGAGTTCAGCGGCTTGAGCACGGCGGCGCAGGCTTCCAACATCACCGTCAGCGACGACAACGTTATCACGTTCACGGCGGCTGAAGTCGGCACCGGCACGGTCAGCGTCTTGACGCCCAACTACAGCTTGAGCCTCGGCACCTTGTCCAAAGCGACGACGGCTCCCGACGGCTTCCAAGGCACGGCTTACAAGACTGCAGGCTCCACCGAGGGCTACAAGCTCGACAGCGCAAGCGCAATCAGCTACGTTGCGGCGGGCGGCGGCTCCACGCTGTTTGAATTCGTCAGCGGCTTCGCGGAAGGCACCGAGTTGACACTTGACGGCACCGACATCAAGGACGGCAGCGAGGTCGTCGGCTCCTACACCGATACCGCGCTTGCAACCACCAAGGACGCCGTTAAAGTCGACGTAACGGGATTGGAAGGCAAGGCAATGACGTTTGAAGGCTTCGAGGAAATCGCGGGCTTCAACGCCGCAACGCAAAGCCTTATCGCCGATGCTCCTGTCGACGCGGCGGCTTCCAACGGCAACTTGATAATCGCGGCGGGCGACGACAGCATCACCCTCGACAATTTGGCGGGCAAGAATGTAACCGTCCTCAGCGGCGAAAACACCTACAAAGTCAACTACTCCAGGATCACCGACAACACCGACGCGGCGGCTCAAAAGGCAACCTTGACGGCAGGCTCCACCGCCTCGATTTACGCAGTCACTGCCGAGTTCGTTGAATTCGACGCGACCAAGGCGACGGGCAAGAACGGCAAGCTCACTCTCAGCGCGACGAAGAATACTCAAGGCGTGGCAATCACGGGCGCATCGGCAATCGTCAACAATATCGTGGGCGGCTCCGGCGCAGATACCATCATCGGCGGCAGTGCGAACGATATGCTCAAGGGCAACGGCGGCGCGGATGTCTTCGTACAGACGGCAGGCACCGATACCGTTATCGACTACACCGAGGGCGAGGATGTCATTCAACTTGCAAGCGCGGTTACGGAAGCTGTTGTCGCGAGCACGGGTGTAGTCTCCATTACCACGGCGGAAGGCACAATGGTTGTCAAGAACGGCGAAGGCGCAATCACGACCAAGATTGGCGCAAGCGGCACCGAGACGACAGGGTTGTACTTGCAGAACGCTCCGACCGACGCGGAAGTCAGCGGCTCCGACCTCGTTGTTGCGAGCGGCGAAAACAAATTCACTGTCACGGGCGCGGCAAGCAAGACCGTCAACGTCTACACCAACGAAGGCAACTTCACCGCCGGCAAGACGCAGGTTATCAACGTGACCGACGCGGCGGCTAAGAGCGTAACCTTGACCTCTGGCAACACCTCAGGCGGCTTCGTCTTCAATGACAGCATTGCGGCAGTAGACGCGAGCCGGGCTCAGGGCAAGAGCGGCAAGCTTACCTTCAGTGCGAAGAACAACACCAACGGCGTTTCGATTATCGGCTTGTCCGAAGGCGCAAACAACGTTGTGGGCGGCGCGGGTAATGATACCTTCGTAGGCGGCAGCGGCAATGACGCGTTCAAGGGCGGCGACGGCGCAGACCTCTTTATCCAGAGCGAAGGCACCGATACCGTCACCGACTACACGGCGGGCGAAGACGTTATCCAGCTTGCAAGCGAAATTTCCAACGTAGATGTTGCAAGCACGGGCGTTGTTTCCCTCACCACGGCGGAGGGCACAGTTGTCGTCAAGACGGACGGCGCAATCACGACCAAGATTGGCGAGGACGGCGAAGAAACGACTGCCTACTACCTCAATAATGCTCCGACCGACGCAACGGTAAGCGGTTCCGACCTCGTTATCACAAACGGCTCTGAAACCTTCACGGTCAGCGGCGCGGCAAGCAAGACCGTAACCGTAACAACCAACGAAGGCACCTTCACCGTCGGCAAGACGCAAATTATTGACATCAACGACGCGGCGGCTAAGAGCGTAACCTTGACTTCGGGCAACACCTCAGGCGGCTTCGTCTTCAATGACAGCATTGCGGCGGTTGACGCGAGCCGGGCTCAAGGCAAGAGCGGCAAGCTCACCTTCAGCGCGAAGAACAACACCAACGGCGTTTCGATTATCGGCTTGTCCGAAGGCGCAAACAACGTTGTGGGCGGCGCGGGTAATGATACCTTCGTAGGCGGCAGCGGCAATGACGCGTTCAAGGGCGGCGACGGCGCAGACCTCTTTATCCAGAGCGAAGGCACCGATACCGTCACCGACTACACGGCGGGCGAAGACGTTATCCAGCTTGCAAGCGAAATTTCCAACGTAGATGTTGCAAGCACGGGCGTTGTTTCCCTCACCACGGCGGAGGGCACAGTTGTCGTCAAGACGGACGGCGCAATCACGACCAAGATTGGCGAGGACGGCGAAGAAACGACTGCCTACTACCTCAATAATGCTCCGACCGACGCAACGGTAAGCGGTTCCGACCTCGTTATCACAAACGGCTCTGAAACCTTCACGGTCAGCGGCGCGGCAAGCAAGACCGTAACCGTAACAACCAACGAAGGCACCTTCACCGTCGGCAAGACGCAAATTATTGACATCAACGACGCGGCGGCTAAGAGCGTAACCTTGACTTCGGGCAACACCTCAGGCGGCTTCGTCTTCAATGACAGCATTGCGGCGGTTGACGCGAGCCGGGCTCAAGGCAAGAGCGGCAAGCTCACCTTCAGCGCGAAGAACAACACCAACGGCGTTTCGATTATCGGCTTGTCCGAAGGTGCAAACAACGTTATCGGCGGCGCGGGTAATGATACCTTCGTCGGCGGCAACGGAGATGATGCCTTCAAGGGCGGCACCGGCGCAGACCTCTTTATCCAGAGCGCAGGCACCGACCTTATCACCGACTACAGCGCGAGCGACAACGACATTATCGAGTTGACGAGCACACCCACGATTGGTACAAGCGGCACCACCGTAAACTTCGTGACGGCGGAAGGTACGCTCCAAGTCAAGGACGGCAAGAGCCAGACGATAACCTACCGCGTGGGCGCAGACGGCGAGACGCAAACCTATTCGGCGAGCGCGGACATCTTCGCGGGCAACGACAATGCGCTGTGGGGTACCGACGACGTTAAGGATACCTTCGTGTTCGACGGCGGCAACGATACCATCTACAACTACGGCGCGGAAGACGAAATTGCGCTTGCGGGCTACAGCTTGACTGACCTGGTCAACAATGCGCCTGCAGTCAGCGGCTCCAATGTTGTCTTCGACTTCGGCGGCGGCAATACGTTGACTGTCGACGGCAAGGCTGGTTCCGACATCAACTTTTCCGACGGCTCCACCTTCACCAGCGACGGCAACAAATACTCCAAGAGATAAATTCTAAGCAGAGCAATCTGCGCGGAATAAAAAATCAGGCAGCTCCGAGAAATCGGGGCTGTCTTTTTGTTTAGGAATTAGGAATTAGGAATTAGGAATTAGAGAGTAGGAATGTGAAATAATTTTTAATTCCCCATTCCTCATTCCTAATTGAAAAAGCGGCGTCCTCCGAGGAAGTTGCCGCTTTTGTTTAGCGTTTGTCGAGACGTTTGGCGAGGGTGTTGCCCGCGAATTGCACCGCTTGAACCAAGACGATAAGCACGATAACCGTCGCCAACATGACTTCGGGGCGGAAACGTTGATAGCCGTAACGAATAGCCAAATCGCCGAGACCGCCGCCGCCTATAGCTCCCGCCATAGCCGATTCGCCGACCAACGCGATTATTACCGTCGTCAACTGCGCCACGATACCCGGCATTGCCTCCGGCAACAACACGCGGCTGATTATCTGGAAGGGCGTCGCGCCCATAGCCTGCGCGGCTTCCACAAGTCCCGCCGGTACTTCCTTTAGCGAAGTCTCCACTTGCCGCCCGATAAACGGTATCGACGCGATAACCAACGGCACGATTGCCGCCGTCGTTCCTATCGCCGAGCCGACCAAAAGGCGCGTCAGCGGTATGATTGCAACCATAAGAATTATAAACGGGATTGAACGCACCGCGTTGACGACCGAGCCGACCGTCTGATTCAGTACGACGTTCTCCAAGATTTGCCCCTTAGCCGTGGTGTGGAGTAAAACGCCCAGCGGTACGCCGATTGCCGAGGCTATCGCCATGCTTACGACCACCATGTAGACCGTTTCGCCCAGGGCTTTACTAAGCAACGGCAGAATTTCTGCGAACATAGCCAATCACCTCCACGCGCACATCTTCACCGCCCAAAAAATTCAGCGCATTGTTAATCGCCGCGTCGGAGCCGCTCAAGCCGATAATGAAGCGTCCGAACGGTACGCCGTGAATCTCATCCAGGTTGCCGAAAAGCATTGTGCATTCCACGCCCTCGCAAGCGCGAATCATCTGCGCAAGCACGGGATTATCGGCGGTCTCGCCCAAGAAAATCAAGCGGAGCAGGAGCAAACTGCCGGGCGTCCTGTCTTGAGAAATTTCGTTGCCGCGAAAGGCGGCGGGCAATTCGTTCGACAACAACACGCTGATAAATTCCTTGGTGATTTCGTGGCGCGGATTGGTGAACACGTCAAGGACGGAGCCGCGCTCGGCAATTACACCGTCACTGATAACCGCAACCTTATCGCAAATCTCCTTGATGACGTGCATCTCGTGCGTAATGACGACGACGGTCAGCGCGAGATTTTTATTGATGACTTTAATCAGGTCGAGGATAGATTTGGTCGTTTGCGGGTCAAGGGCGGAAGTTGCCTCGTCGCAGAGCAAAACTTTGGGGTCGCTGGCGAGGGCGCGAGCTATGCCGACGCGTTGTTTCTGCCCGCCGCTAAGTTGCGAGGGATATTGATTAGCCTTATCCTTAAGCCCGACAAGTTCAAGGAGCGGGCGGACTTTTTTATCAATCTCGGCGGAGCTTGTGCCGGAAAGCTTGAGCGGAAAGGCAACATTGTCGTAGACGGTGGCGGAGCTTAGGAGGTTGAAGTGCTGGAAAATCATGCCGATAGACTTACGCGCCTCGCGGAGTTGGCTGTCGGTCAGGGCGGTCATATCCTGCCCGTCAACGAAGACTTTGCCGGCAGTGGGGCGTTCAAGCACATTGATACAGCGCACGAGCGTGGACTTGCCCGCGCCGCTCAAGCCGATTATCCCGTAAATTTCGCCGCGAGCTATTTCCAGGTCAATGCCCTTGAGCGCGTGAACTTTGCCCGCCGCGCTGTCGTAAATTTTTTCAATGCCGAGGAGTTTAATCAAACGATTCACCTCAACTTTTCAAGTAATGGTAAAGCGCACCGAGGAGATTGGCGTCGTTGTGATACTTGCAGGCGACGATCTGCGGGCGCGGCAAGTAAAGCGGAGCCTCTCTGTACAATTCGTCAAGCTTATCCTTAACGGCGTCGATAAAGCTTTGGCGTTCGCTGATACCGCCGCCCAACGCAAATCGTTCGGGATCGAACAGCACTTGCAAGTTGAAAATCATAACCGCCACGCCATGCGCATATTTATGGAGCGCGTCCAAAATGTCGCCGTCGTTATCCGCAATCAAATCGAAAATCATTTCGCCGGTAACTTCCTCGACGGGCATATTCAAAACCTCCGCGCACATTTTACGGAAGCCGAGAGTTCCCAATTTGTAGCCCAAAAAATTATCCTCGTCGGCAACGCCGTCGATACTTTTTATCTGGAAGGAAACCTCGCCCGCGCTGAAGTGCGCCCCGCGATAAAGCTTTCTGTTGTGAATGAACGCGCCGCCGACCGCCGTGCCGAAAACCAGTACAAAGGCGTCCTTCACGTCGACGAGACTGCCCGACTTAACCTCGGCAAGAACCGCGCAGTTGGCGTCGTTTTCCACCGTGACGCGCACGCCGCATTTGGCTTGAAGCTCCTCGGTTATGCAATGCCCGTTGCTGAACTTCAACGCGCCGCTGGAAATGCAAACGCCCTTGTCGGTGTCGATAAGCCCCGGCATGGACAGCGCGATACCTTCCGCGTCGCTGTTGGCGTTGAATACGTCGGCAAGGCTCGCCAAAAATTCTTCGTGATTCGTCTTGACCGTAGGGAATTTGTCTTTGGCGGCGATTTTAAATTTGCGCGTCCCCGTCATAATCGCGTACTTCGTGAACGTCCCGCCCACGTCTATTGCCAAAATTTTTCTCATGACGTTATCTCCTCTGCAAAAAAATTCGCCTCAACCATAAGTCAAGGCGTTCAAGTTGTCAACAATATTTTTTATCGGGCGAACAACACGCACTCCTCGTAACATGCAATGCGTATATCCGCGTCAAAGGTTTCAAACAAAGCGATGTCGTTTTTGTCGAAAACCTGCGGAGCAGAGGCATAATCGTTGGCGTATTGACGCAATGCAAACTCGTAATCGGGGCGAATCGACTTGATAAAGTTCATAAGCGTCCAAAGGTCGTCGAGTTTGTGATAGGCACTTATCGCGAGGCGCGGTTTCCAACAAGAAATGCTGATAGCTACGCCTTTGAGAACGTCAAGCTCAGAGCCTTCCACGTCCAACTTTATGTAGTCGACACGTGGCAGATTGTTTTCGCGAACGTAATCGTCAAGCGTCGTGATTGTCGTTGTCAACGTTCCGTTTTTAACCAGACGACTGGCTCCTTTGGAGTCTATGTAATGCGATTCGCGTTTATGGGAGCCGAGACCTAGATTTTCAAGGACGAAATCATTTTCGGCGGCAAGTTTGCCCGCCAAATCAAAATTCGTCTTGTTCATCTCGAAGCTGTAAACCTTGCAACCCAATTTGGCAAACTGAGCGGCAGTCCAACCGTTATAACAGCCGCCGTCAATGAAAATGTCGCCTGCTTTGGGAGCGAAACCGCTCAAAAAATAGTGCGGAGTATTGGCATAGATAACGCTGTCGATTCTGTTCGCAATGCATCCGAACCAGTAGCCGCGAAAAGTCCGCTTGGACTCCTCGTCAAGGAGCGACTCGTAAACCTCTTGCAGTTCGGGCAGGTGCGTCATGAATATTTCATAGACTTGCTCCGTGTTCTTTCCTCGGATTGAAGCAGGGAATATAATCTTGCAACCGCCCATGACCGTTCGAGCCAAATTCGCGCCCATGCTTTCCGCTACCCAAACGTATTCGGGTTGCGGATAAATCTGCGCGGCGTCTTTCAGGTTAACAATGTCGAAGTCAGCAGGTTGACGGGGGGGATTATCAACGGTGATGAGCTACATGACGTTGAGACCTTGAGCGCGGATATTTTTGGTAATCTCGACGGCTTGAGCGATTGGCGCGACGGACAGGAATGCCACGGGGATTTTCCGAGTGACAATCCTGTTGGCGACGACGGAAAATCTCTCCGCATGCACCTGCTTGATAAGCTTGACGAAATTTTTCAAGACGAAGCCTCCTTACAAATAGCTGATAGGATTGACGCGGTTGCCGTTGACGTGAACCTCGTAGTGGACATGCGGACCGGTGCTGAAGCCGGTTGAACCCATGTAGGCGATAAGCTGACCGCGCTTGACGTGTTCGCCCGTGCGAACGACAACCTGCGAGGCGTGCCCGTAGCGCGTCATGATGCCGTTGCCGTGATTTATGTCGACCATGTTGCCGTAGCCGCCCGAATTCCAGCCCGCGTATTCGACGACGCCGTCCGCCGTGGCGACAATCGGCGTGCCCATATCGTTGGCAATGTCCATGCCGGGGTGAAAGTCGGTGCCGCCCCAACGCAAACCGTAAGGCGACGACACAACGCCCGTGGTAGGCCAAATCGACGGGATATGAGAATCCGCCGCGCCACTGCCGCCGACCAAACTCGGATCGAACGGGAAGGAACCCGGAGCCGGTATCGCGCCCGCCGCAGGAATTATCGGCAAGCCGTTAGCGAAGTCGAATTGAACGGTACCGCTCGGCGTCGGCAAAGAATAAGCCGCAAAGTTCGGCGAATAGCCGCTCGCCACAGCCGCCCCGATTGCCAACTGTTCGCGCTGTTGTTTGAGTGCAAGTTGGAAGTCGTCGAGGCTTTCTCTGCGCGTGCTGACTTTAGCCTCCAACATGTCCAACGCCTCGGACACCGCCGCTATATCCAAATCCTCAAGCGGACCGCCCTGCCCGTCGTGAGGTTTGGGGAACGGGAACGGCGGAACGTCATCGGTAGGTGGCTCGTCGTTGGCGTATTGAATCGTGTCGACGGGTTGAATTTCCTCCTCCGCCTCCTCGTCGGGCGGAGCCTCCTCCGTGTCCTCAACGTCGGACGGCGTTTCCGCGTCGGGTTGAGCCTCGGCGTCGGGTGACGCGGGCGGCGTCTCGTCCACGGGCGGATTAAGCCCCGCTTGGATTCGCAACTCCTGTTCCTGTTGCGCCAAATTCTGGATCGTTTCGCTGAGCGTCGCTGCCTTTTTCGACAGCGTTAAAAGTTGCTCTTGCCGAAGCTCTGCCGCCTGTTCAATTTCCCGTATCGTTGCGGCGTCCCGTTGCATTCGCAGCGTGCCGTAAAATGAATAAGCCGCCGTGCCAATCAAAAGCACCGCGCCGATTATCACGCTCGCCACGGCAAAACGGAACATGCCCGACGACAGCCGAATCATCCTTTCCTTATTCCCGCCGCGTATGCTGATAAGGTAGCTCTCAACCTTGGCGGGCGTCGAATCTTTATCCAATGTGACACCTCCTCGGCGACCTCAGAGAATCATGGCTTTTTTGAGTGCCTGCTCTTCCTCGCGAGTAAGTTTATATTTTTCGGAAACGCGCCCGTCTTCAATCGGCTTGACGTAACTGCGCTCGGTTTCCTGCCCGCATATCGATGAGAAAATAACGCCGTTGTTATTCCTGTCCAAAATGGCGACGCACCAACTTAAGCCCTGCCCGGTCTTCTCGAAGGCGTCAAAGTGAATGACCGCCACGCGAGCCAATGAACTCCGCACCAATTCCTCCAAGGTGTTGAGGCGATTTTCAAGCTTGCGGTATTCGTTGACAGCCTCGTTGACGTCTCTGGTGTGCGTGGCAAGCATTTGTTCGATACTGGAACCCTCCGCGCCCGACATCATACGCTTATAACGCGTCTTTATGTTCGACAGCTCCGAATACAGATTGAAAATCAGACCGAGCATTATCAGAATCACGGCGACCACTGCGAACGAAATCAGAAAATCTGTCGTGAAGGCGGCACTAAAGCCACTCATGTCATAAATCCCTCCAATTTATTTTGTACCAAGCTTTTCAGCCAGTTGGTGAATCAGTTTGAAACGGTATTGCAAGCCCGCTTGTGTCATGGGAATTTTCTCTGCAAGCTCCGTGACGGTAGCGGCAGGATTTGCCAAGCCGACGTTGCGCCACGTCATTTTTCGCCGAGCCGTTCGGCAAGTTGGTGAATCAGTTTGAAGCGATATTGCAAGCCCGCTTGCGTCATGGG
>CALFJE010000149.1 GCA_937877545.1 uncultured Selenomonadales bacterium
TGATTGTCATAAATTTTTCCTCCCAAAGATTTTTACGTCATGATAGCAAAAAAAAACCTCCGCGACAATACGGAGACAAGTTTTAAGTGCCGTTCAATGCGGGTCAGCTTGTCGAGTCAGATGATTTTGTCGTCAGCGTGATTCGCTGGCTCGCAGTAAACGAAATTGGCTCCGATAAAGCCCGCGCCGCCCGTTACAATGATTGTCATAAATTTTTCCTCCCAAAGATTTTTACGTCATGATAGCAAAAAAAATCTCCGCGACAATACGGAGATAAGTTTTAAGTGCCGTTCAATGCAAATGCTTCCTGATGTTACGCTTGTCGTTAATGTAGTTTATCGTATCGACCATGCCGCGTGAAAAGGCTGCAAGCTCCTCCTCCGTCTCGAAGGAGTTCACAATCGACTCAACCGCTTTGGAGATCATGTAGCCCAATTCAAACGGATTGGCGTAGCAAGTCACGGCTACATTTTGGGCATCCGCCTTGGAAAGGGCAATGGCGATACCGAATGCCTCGCCGTCGTTGGCAAGCGTCTGCCCGAAGTCGCGCAAAAGTTTTTCAATGTCTTTATCCGTCATATGTGCGCCTCCTTAACCGAAATAATCTTCAATGCCGTCAAGGATACCCTGCGCGGCTTTTTGGACGCCTTCTTTGGAGTCGAGGAGCTTTTCCTCGTCCTTGTTGGAAATGAAACCGAGTTCAATCAACGTGGCGGGCATATCGGTATGGCGCACGACGTAGAAATTACAAGGCTGTGTGCCGCGGCTTGGCGTACCGAGTTGCTCAACCAGATTGCGGCGAATGCAGTCCGCGAGGCGTTGCCCTCTGCCCGTGGTACTCCCGCTGTAGTAGTAGCCGGTGGTGCCGCGTGCTTCGGGGCGTGTGAAGCTGTCGGCGTGAATCGATATGAAAATGTCCGCGCCTGCACGATTGGCGACTTCGCATCTTGCGCCCAGCTCCTCGATGTCGGATGCCTTCGCGCCCTTGTAGGATACGGTCGTATCGGTCTCGCGGGTCATGATAACCGTTGCGCCCTCGGCTTCCAACAACTTGCGCAACTCAAGCGCGACCTTCAAGGTAACGGATTTCTCCATGACGCCCGTAGGACCTATGGCTCCCGCGTCGTTGCCGCCGTGACCGGGGTCAATGACGATTACCCTGCCGCCGAGCGCGGTGATGTCCTCCAAATCCGTATCCAACTTGCCGAACGGAGTATCGACTTCCTTATCGCCGTCGTTCTTGTCTTTGGATTTGTCTTTATCCTTATCCTTAGCTTTTTTATCGCGCTCGCGTTTTTCGCGCTTTTCCTGTTCCTTAAGTTGCTTTTCGCGTTCGCGCTGTTCCTTAATGCGTTGCTCCTGTTGTTCCTTAAGCGCACGTTCCTGTTGCTCTTTAAGTTCCTTTTCGCGTTTTTCCTTGAGTTCCTTTTCGCGTTTTTCGCGTTCCTGTTGCTCCTTAAGTTGCTTTTCGCGTTCGCGCTGTTCCTTAATGCGTTGCTCCTGCTGTTCCTTAAGCGCACGTTCCTGTTGCTCTTTAAGTTCGCGCTCGCGTTTTTCTTTAAGTTCGCGCTCTTGCTTTTCACGTTCGCGTTGTGCCAAAAGTTCCTTCTCGCGCTCGCGCTGTTCCTTAATGCGTTGTTCCTGTTGTTCCTTAAGGGCGTCGGTGTCGACAACCTCAACATCCTTGGGAATTTCGGTAGCGGGCGGCTTTGTCGGCTCGGCAGGCTTAGGCTGTTCGGGCTTATTGAGTTCGGGATTTTCCTTATACTCGTCGTTGCCTATGTCGATAACGAATCGATGCCCGGTAGTGCCGCCCGCCAGATTGAACGGCTTGGTAGCCGCCGCCGTCTCTATGACTATCCGCACCGTCGTCGGATTGAATTGCGCGATACGGACTTTCTTTGCCGCCAACGATTTAAGTTCGATTTCCTTTTGAACGGTTGAGTTGAGCCACGCGTTTTTGAGGTCGAGAATCATGCGCGAGGGATTTTCCACGTAGGACTCGGTGAACTCCAGCGGTTTGGCTACGTCCAGGACGATACGCACCGTGCCCGAACCGTAGCCGACGCGCAACGCGTGTATCTCCGTAAGATGAGCCTTGCGGTCGCTGAAACTTTGCTCCTCCGCGTGAGCCGCTGTAGTCGCCGCAATCAAAATGAGGAGACTCAGCATAAATTTTCTAATCAATCCAAAGCCTCCTCATCTGATTCAAGTTTCATATGAGCCGTAACGCTGTTCGAGCTTTTTGAATATCCACGTCAGAATTGCCGTCATGCCGAGGTAGAACGCGCCCGCGATAACAAACGGCGTCATGTCGAATTCGCGTTGGACAATCGTCCGCGCCACGCGCAAAAGGTCGTTCATCGCCAGGATATAAATCAGCGACGTGTCTTTGACGAGGTTAATCGTTTCGTTGGAAATTGGCGGCAACACGACGCGCAACACTTGCGGGAAGATTATATAGCGCATCATCTGCCAATGCTTGAGCCCCAAAGCTTTAGCCGCCTCGTATTGTCCGCGCGGTATCGCTTGAATGCCTGCGCGGAAGACCTCGGCGAAGTACGCGGCATAGTTGAGCGTGAAGGCAAGCAGAGCCGCCGCCACGTCGGGCAACATTATTCCGACCATTGGCAGGGCGAAGTACACGAACAGCAACTGCAACATCAACGGCGTGCCGCGCATTATCCAGACGTACAGCTCCATAAGGTAGCGTATCGGCGCGATGCTTGATATTCTGCCCAGTGCCGCCAACGCTCCGATTGGCAAGCTTAAAATTAAAGTCACGAAGAAAATTTCCAACGTGACTTGCGCCCCCTGCAATATCAGGAGCGTCATATCCAAAAGTTTTTCCATAACAGATATTCCCTAATTCCCGTCTCGCGACGGCGGTCACTGTTTTTGCTTAGTAACTGCCGATTTATTTTTTCTCCTTAATCAGGTTGGCACCGAACCATTGCTCGGAAATCTTGCCGGCGGTACCGTCTTTAACCATCTCGTCGAACACGCCCTGGACTTTGTTGCGAAGCTCGGTGTCGTCTTTGCGGAAAGCAATGCCGAATTCGCTGACCGGACCGACCGTCACGTTAAGCGCGTCAAACTTGTCGCCCTGCTTGCTCATGGCGTAACGCCCGACAATCTCGTCGCAAACAAGCGCGTCAATCCTGCCGTTTTCCAAATCCATGAACGCGCTCACATAATCGCCGTAGGTTTTAAATTCGCTGAAACTGTCCTTAAGCCCCTCGGCTTTGTCAATGTAAGTCTCGGCGGTGGAGCCGGCTTGCGTGCCGACAGCCTTGCCCGCCAAATCAGCCTCCGCCATAATGCCTTGGTCGTTGCCCGCCTTCACGAACACGATTTGACGATTGTCCATGTAGGGGTCGCTGAAGAGCATGTTGGCTTTACGTTCGGGCGTGATGTCGAGTCCGTTCCAGATTATGTCAATCCGCGCAGATTTAAGCTCAGCTTCTTTGGAGTTCCAATCGATAGCCTTGAATTCGACTTCCGTGCCCAGACGCTTAGCCGCCTCTTTGGCGAGGTCAACGTCGAAGCCGACAATTTCGTTTTGCTCATTCTTGAAGCCCATGGGCGCGTATTCGTCGTCAAGCCCGATTGTGATTTTGGTCGGCTCCGCCTTGGAGTCGCCGCCGTCGGTTTTGGCAGGCTGTTCGCCGCCGCCGCAACCCGCGAATACCATCGTCACGAGGAGCATTGCCGCCACAAAAAACTTTCTCATTACTTGAAGCATCCTTTCATAAAAAAAATTTTTAGCAAATCGCGTTGCATTATACTTTACCGCCAATGTCATTGCAAGCAGTAAATCACTTGCGTCCCTTGATTAAATCGGCTTTAAACCATTTCTCGGAAATTTCCTTGGCGGTGCCGTCGGCAATCATCTCGTCGAAGGCGGCTTGAACTTCGGCGCGGAGTTCCGTTTTATCCTTAGGAAAACCGAT
>CALFJE010000150.1 GCA_937877545.1 uncultured Selenomonadales bacterium
AGGCAAAAAAAATATCCTCAACGACGGTGACGGCGGAGGAATTGGCTATGTTGACGAGCGATTGACTTGGCGAGCTGCCTTCGGGCGGCTCCTTTTATTTCAGCGTCAAGGTAACGGGGCAATGGTCGCTACCGAGGATGTCGGATTTAATATGCGCGGCGTCGACGTTATCAAGACCCCGTGGCGTTCGTAGATTTATACAAAGAGGAGCAGGCAAAAAAAATATCCTCAACGACGGTGACGGCGGAGGAATTGGCTATGTTGACAAGCGATTGACTTGGCGAGTTGCTTACGGGCGGCTCATTTTATTTCAGCGTCAAAGTAACGGGGCAATGGTCGCTGCCGAGGATGTCGGATTTAATCTGCGCGGCGTCGACGTTATCAATCAAGCGTTCGGAGATGAGGAAGTAGTCGATACGCCAGCCGGCATTGGTGAGGCGAGCTTTACGCAGGTAGCTCCACCAGGTGTAGGCACCCGCCAAATCGGGATTGAGCTTGCGGAAGATGTCGACGAAGCCGGCGTCCAAAAGCTCCGTGAACTTGCCGCGCTCCTCGTCGCTGAAGCCCGCGCTGTGATGATTCGACGCGGGATTTTTTAAATCTATGGGTTGATGAGCAACGTTGAAATCGCCGCAGACGACGACGGGCTTAACGGCGTCGAGTCCGCGCAGATAGTTGCGGAAGGCGTCCTCCCAATTTAAACGACGGTCGAGCCATTCAAGGTTATGTGAATTTGGAACGTAGACATTGACGAAAAAAGTATCGCCGAGGTCAAGGGTAATGACGCGCCCCTCGCGGTCGAATTCGTCAACGCCGATACCATACGTGACGGCTTGAGCTTCGACACGTGAAAATATCGCCGTGCCGCTGTAGCCCTTACGTTCGCCGTAATTCCAGAATTGCCGATAGCCGTCGAGTTCGATATGAGCCTCACCCTGTTGCATTTTAATTTCCTGCACGGCAAAAACGTCGGCGTCGAGCGTTTTGAAGGCGGGCATAAAGTCTTTTTTCAATCGGGCGCGTAAGCCGTTGACGTTCCACGAAGCGAATTTCATTTTGAATTCCTCATTCCCAATTGCGCAAGCAAAATGCCCTGCCTCCGACAAACGCTCTTCGGAAACAGGGCATTTCATGTAAGATTTTGCGGTGTACGCTTAAAGTTTCTTCACGTTGGCCGCCTGCGGACCGCGTTCGCCCTCAATGATGTCGAAGGAAACTTCCTGTCCCTCGTCGAGGGTTTTGTAGCCGTCACTTTGAATGGCCGAGAAGTGCACGAACACATCGTCGCCCTCTTCGCGAGCAATGAATCCGTAACCCTTTTCCGCGCTAAACCACTTTACCTTACCAACTGCCATGTCATAATACCTCCAATGTTTAACTCTTCGTGCAAAAGCTAGCTAATTATAGACGCCCAAAATTTTTCTGTCAACCAATAAAATTGACGTAGCTCAATGCCCTTGCACGTCGGCGGGCGTCACGCGCTCCTTGAAGACTTTATACGTCCACGCCTGATAGCAAAGGACAATCGGCACGAAGACAGCCGCCGCAATCGTCATGAGTCCGAGGGTGTGCGGCGTCGAGGCGGCGTTGTAAATGTTGAGGCTCCACTCAGGCGACAGGCTCGACACCATGAGGCGCGGGAACAGCGCATTGAAGAATCCGACCGTCAGGAAGGCGATACCCAGCGTCGACGACAAAAACGCCTTGCAACCGTTGCCGGCATACGCGCCCGCGCAACCCGCTATCAACGCGCCTATCGACAGCCCCAAGAATATCACCGTGCTCAGCTTTGCCAAAATGTCCGTCTCAACCGCCGCTATGCAAGCAAACAGCACGTAAGCTATCAAAGCCGCAATTCCGAGCCGCAAACTTTTTCGCCGCAAATCTTCCAACAAGCCCTCGTCGGCGATTTTTATCAGCAGGAAATTCGCTCCGTGGAACGCGAACAGCAATACAAAGAACACGCCGCCCAGTAACGCGCACGGATTGAGCAGGTCGAAGAAATGCCCCGTGAAGTGCATTTGATAATTTATCGGCAAGCCGCGCAGGAGATTGACGACTGCCACGCCCCACAGCAAAGCCGGCACGAAGCTCCCGAACATAATCCCGAAGTCCCAGAAATTTATCCAGTCGGCGTATTTGAGCTTGCCGCGCAGTTCAAATGCCACGCCCCGCATTATCAGCGCGAGCAACATCAGGAACAACGCCAAGTAAAATGTGCTGAACATCGTCGCGTAGACGTGCGGGAATGCCGCGAACGTTGCGCCGCCCGCCGTTATCATCCAAACTTCATTGCCGTCCCAAACCGGTCCGATAGCGCGAACGAATTGCGAGCGTTCATTCTTCGGGCGACAAAGCATCATCATGCCCACGCCGTAATCGAAGCCCTCCAGGATAAAAAATCCCGTGAACAGCACCGTTATCAAGATAAACCAGACGATATTTAAATCCACAATCCTCACCCCTTCAATGCGTCAAGATTGAGTAAACGACAGTTATCGCGATGGTTGCGACGCCGATAATTGTTGCGACGAACAAATTGCGGACGTGGTTGCCGATATTGTCAATCTTCGAGTCCATTCTGTCCATTTTGGCGTAGAATTCTTTTTGCATGTCCTTCATGTCTTGACGAATTTCGCGAATATCCTGCGCCCGTTGATTGTCGCGGTCGCGCATTTCTTGCATAAAGGACTTGAATGTCGCTTCAAGACTGCTGACGCGAGCCTCGACGTTGTTAATCCGTTTTTCGTCCTCCGTCATGATAATCACTCCTCCGCTGTGATTCTCGTCCTCCTTATGAACATGACCGCCGCGAAGACTGCCCACACCGCCAAGAACAGGTAAATTGCCGTGAAGCCGATTAAAGTTATCCAGACCTCGCCCGCCGATAAGTTCGGGCTGACCGCCAATGCCGTCTTCTGCAAGCCGACAACTATCCACGGTTGCCGACCCGCCTCCGCTATGTACCAGCCCGCCGAATTCGCGATAAACGGCAACGGCAACAGCAACGGCATAAACTTTAAGCAACAGAGATGATCGCGAATCTTATTGCGGCAGAAAAAGACAAAGCCGCCCGTCACGAGGACAATCAGCAACAACGCGCCGCCGCTGCCGACCATAGCCCTGAAGCTCCAAAACATGCCGCGCACGTCGTTGGGGATATAGTAGCCGCTGCCGTATTTTTCGACCGCCTCGCGTTGCAAGTCGTTAATGCCTTTGACTTCGCCGTTAAACGAATTGTGAACCATAAAGCTGAACATGCCGGGGATAAGAATTTCGGAGTCGTTGCGCCGCGCCTCCTGGTTTATGTCGGCGATAACCGCGAACGGCGCGGGATTTTCCGTCTCCCACAGAGCCTCGAACGAAGCCAACTTCATCGGGTTAGCCTCGGCAAGATACTGCGCGTGCATGTGACCCGACCCCATGACGCCGAGCACTCCGACCAACGTGTACAAAACTGCGCGGCGAATCGTCTTAATGAACATGTCCCGCGACGCCTCGTCGGAGGCAATCTTCCACGCGCTCACGACGATAACCAGAAAGCCGCCCGTGGTTATGCCCGCGAACAGCGCATGAGAATATTCGCCCACGACGTAGGGATTGGTGACAAGCTCGACAAAATCCGTCATGACGGCGCGACCGTCCTCAATGGCGTAGCCGACGGGGTGTTGCATAAAGGAATTGGCGACCAGAATCCAAAACGCCGATAAATTACTGCCGAACGCCACGAGCCATATGCACAGGCAATGGAGCTTTTCGTTGAGCTTATCCCAACCGAATATCCAAAGCCCGATAAACGTCGACTCGATAAAGAATGCGCTCAGAGCCTCCAGAGCCAGCGGTGCGCCGAAGATGTCGCCCATGAATCGCGCATATTCCGACCAGTTCATACCGAAATGGAATTCCTGGACGATACCCGTCACCACGCCCATTGCGAAGTTTATCAGGAAAATCGTTCCGAAAAATTTTACCAGCTTTTTGAGCCTTACGCGCTCCTCGTAACTGCCGCTGAAGATGTACCACGTCTCAAGCAACGCCACGAAGATTGACAGCCCCAGCGTCACGGGCACGAATAAAAAATGATACAAGGTCGTTATCGCGAATTGCAATCGCGACAGAATCAGGGCGTCCATTAAATCATCTCCTTATACATAAGGAACCGGAAGCTTTAAGTTCCCGGTTCCCAAAATTTTCAAGGTCTCGGCGGAAGGCAAAACGTTTCGGCGCAGTCTATTTGCCGCCCGAAGGCGACTCAACGAATCAGTCATAAGCGACTGTGGAGGCGTGTTGGTGGTTGACGGCGGAGCGCATTTGCGTTGCTGAAGACGTTTCGATTGACGAACCCGCGTCTTGCGGAGCGGCGGCTTACAGACCGAACACGCGGCGAGCGTCTTCAGTCTCGTCATAAGTTGCTTTCATTACGTACAGTTTCGTTACGTAAAAGCGATTGGTTTGTGCAGCCTCTCAGTTCATCTGCACCTGAACCGACTTTGCCAAAATATTTCACCCTCCGCCGAGACCTTGCCAAAAAATTTATTCGTCGCTGTCGGCAACGTAATCCTCCAGAATTTCCAAATTGCCGGCGTGCGCGTCGAAAGGCAGTTCGTAATCGACGGTCGTTGAGATAAGCGCGGCGTCAATGGCGTTGGAAACTTTATCGGCTTCGGCTTGCAAGGCGGCAAGGAGCGTGCGGACACGGTTGCGGTCGAAGTCAATCGTCTTGACGCGTTCGATGTCGTATTTGTAGGTGGTTTGGTTGCCGTCCTTGTTGAAGACGTAGCCCAGCCCCGCGTTCTTTTCCAGGAGGCTTGAGCTTTTGAATTGACGCAGTTCGCGCAAGGTAGCGGCGACGAGGTGGCGTTTCTTGTTCACGTCGACCGCGCTGTCCAAATCGAACGTCATGGAGCTTTTCGCCGCGTGAATAGCCTGCGCAAGTTTTTCGCGTTCGTCAAGCAGGAGCATGAGGAAATCGATAACCTTATCGGGCGGGAACTTATTTTCGACGACGATGTTGATTTTCTCGTCCTGTTGACCTTCGGCGGCTTTGGAGCGCAAATGTTTCTCCGTGACGCTGATTAGCTTGCCCTCGTCGCCCAGATAGCCGCTCACGAAGTCGAAGAGCTTTTCGAGAGTATTTTGCGCCTGGAACGCTTCCTTCAGATTCATAGGCATTCACCCCTCCGAAATTTTTTTGTTTATTAAAACATAAATCGCACCCGTTTACAAGCAGAACGGCAACCAAAATTCCCGCGCCTAAAATAATCTGCGCCCGCTGATACCGCTCCGTGCAAAGTCGGTTTGCGCCCGCGAGGTGTCGCCCAAAGCCCGATAACATTTCCCGCGCATTTCGTAACCGTCGCGCGCCTCGGCGTACTATCAAAATGGCAACCAAAATTCCCGCGCCTAAAATAATCTGCGCCCGCTGATACCGCTCCGAGCAAAGTCGGTTTGCGCCCGCGAGGCGTCGCCCAAAGCCCGATAACATTTCCCGCGCATATCGTAACCGTCGCAGTCGTCGGGTTCCAAGCGGAGGTATTCGTCGAAGTCGGCTCGCGCCGCCGCATACTGTCCCGAATAAAAATAAGCCGACCCGCGATTATAATAAGCCGTGGCAAACTGCGGCTCACGTTTAATCACCTCGCCGAAGCATTGCGCCGCCTCCTTATAGCGTTGCGTCTCCAAATAAGCACCGCCCAAATCGAAGTAGCAATCCGTGTCGCCGGAACGCTCAATCAAACGCTTGAAGTCGCGAATCGCCGCGTCGTAACGTTTCAGCTTCAAATAAGTCTTGGCGCGTTTTTCCAAGCTCTCGTAATCGTAAGGGTACCTGTCAATCATCACGGAGTAATCGGCAATCGCCTGCGCATAATTCCCCATTGCAAAGTAAACGTTGCCGCGCCTCCTGTAATTCACATCGGGCTGAGCGTCCTCAATGCGCTTTGTGTAGCCGATTATGCGGTGAGCATTTACAGGCTCCTCTAAGTCTTCGGGCAACTCGTCAAAATTATAATTCGGATCCAACTCGACGCTCCGCTGAAAGTCGGCAAGAGCTTTGACATATTGCCCGCGTTCCAAATAAAAATTGCCGCGTTGCTCAAAATTCCACGCCGACGGCTCGCGCTCAATTTCCCGCGTGTAGCCTCGCAAGCGATGTTCGTCCAAAGTCGCCTCGAAACTTTTCGGGCAACGGGCAATGATATGGCTCGGAGAAATTTCAACCGCCTTGACGTAATCGGCAAGAGCCTTGGCATAGCGTCCGCGCTCCAGATAAAAATTGCCGCGCACGTTGTACCAATAAACGTCCGGCTTAAGTTCAATCGCCCGCGTGTAGTCGGCTGCGGCTTGCCTGTCGCGCTTTAGGGCGGCGTAAAGGTCGGCGCGGTCTTTATAAGCGTCGGCACTCGGCGCAAGCTCGATGATTTTCGTGAAGTCGGCAAGGGCTTCCTTATGACGCCCCAAAGTACTCAAGGCGCGGGCACGCATCCTGTAGGCGGGAATGCTCGCGCCTCGTTTAAGCAGCCTTGTAGTCTTGGCAACATTGTTAAGCAGTTGCGCTCGATCTTCGGCGGAAAGCTTGCTCAAGATTTGTCAACTCCTCTCGGCGTCAAGGAAGGAGAAGACTTTATCAAAGTAGGCGGCGGGATTTGTACGTTTGGAATCGGCGTGACCCGCACCCGCCACAACGAATTTATCCTTGGGAGCCGCGCAGGTATCGTAAAGGCGCGTCATCATGTCGAAGGGCACCAGCTTATCCGCGTCGCCGTGAATGAACAGCACCGGCACTTTAATCTTGTCGACGACCGCAAGCGGCGCGGCGTCCGAAATCCTCACGCCCGTATTGAACTTGCAAACCAAATCGGCGCACGGCATTATCGGATATTCGGGCAAGCCGAAAATTTCTCCGAGTTGCGCGGTGAACATTTCATAAGCCGAGGTGTAGCCGCAATCCTCGACGACGGCGATAAGATTTTTCGGCTCAAGCGCGGCAGTCATCAAGGCGGTAGCGGCACCCATTGAGACGCCGTGGAGGACAATCTGCGCGGAGTCGGGAAGTTCGGTCGTCCAAAGCGCAATGTCGCGGCTTTCCAACGCGCCCATGGTTATGAATTGCCCTTGGCTCAGACCCGCCGCCCGCAAGTCGGGGATAAGGACGTTCCAACCGCGCTTGAGATATTCCTCGGCGTAGTCGTAAGCAAAGGTACCGTCGCGCCCGTAGCCGTGAATCAGAATCGCCCAACGATTTGACGGCTCGGCGGGCGTGAATCTTTTGGCTCGGAGTGTCAAGCCGTCGAAGCTCTTAAGCGTCCAATCCTCGCTCGGAAAGTTTGGAGCGGGCGGAGCCTTCAAGTTGGGGTCGGCTATGTTGGCGCAAGCTTTGGGCGGCGATAAGTCCTCGCCGCGTTTCAAGGCGAAGTCGACAAAGTAATCACCCACGGCGTAACCCGCGCAGATTAGCCAAACTATTATTACCAGAAATTTTTTCATGATGCACCTCCGTAACGCAAAGACGACTCCCCGAATCGAGGAGCCGCCTGTTGGTTTCTGTATGGTCGGGTTGACAGGATTTGAACCTGCGACCCCCGCGTCCCGAACACGGTGCTCTACCAAACTGAGCCACAACCCGTAAAACGTTAGCGATTATAGCCGATTGATTTTCAAATTGCAAGCCCTACGCCGATAAAAATTGCCAGAGCTGTTCAATCAGCGTGTTGACGTTTGTGGAGTGATTTGCCGTCTGCGCCAAGGAATTTATCTTGCGTTCCAAGTCGTCGGCGGATAAATCTGCGCGGAAGGCTTTGGCGTCGAGCGCGGCGCAATAATCGGCAAGCGCGTTGTAATGGATATTGTAGCGATTTTCGTAGAGGACGTGCACCAAATATTTAGCCAAGCCCGCCTGCAACGGCGTGAAGGTGTCGAAGTTCAAAGCCGCCCGCCGCTCGTCGTCGCTGAGGTTGTAGTCCGCCCAATGCTTAAGCGCGTCGACGTTGCGGAAATGCTGTTCGTGTTCAAGGTCGGCAACAGCTTTAACGGAGACGGCACGCATAACCTCGGCAAAAGGCAGGTTAAAATAATTGGACGCCGCCTCGTCACAGAGCGCACGCTCCTTGCCCGTGAGGTCGCCGCACGGATTGTATTCCTTCCTCGTCATGATAATCACTCCTCGTAAATTTCATTGAGCAACTTATCCTGCTTTTCCTTGCTGAGCCTGGCAAGTGAGCGGCTTGCAAAAATGCTCGGCAACGCCGCGCCGATAGTGATTGCCAAAATTATCAGCAGCGCGTCGACGCCCGATTGAACCGCCATCAGCAATTCATCAACCGTGATTCGGCGAATGTTTATCACCGCGAACAGGAACCGATAAATCAAGACGCCCGGCACGAGCGGGATAACCGCCGGCACGATTAAAACCAGCGACGGCGTATGCAGCCAATGAACCGCCTCCATAGCGATAATACCGACCAAAGCCGCGCCCGCCAACGTCCCGACGGGTGCGCCAAAGCCCAGCTCGAAGATTAGGAAATTCCTCGTGCAGACGCAAATCGCTCCGCCGACAGCCGCCGCGATAAGCAGACGCTTGGGCAGATTGAAAAATACCGCGAAACTTGCCGCGCCCAGAGCCGCCGCCATTGCAAAAATCAGGAAATTACTTTCGGGACGCGTGGCGAGGCTCGTGAACGAATCGAAATCCGCCATGCCGATAGCGAAGACAATCCCGAAGGTTATCGCGCCGACCATTACCAGCGTGTGCATTATCCGCGCCGAGGCACTGACCAGATAGGTGTTGAGCATGTCGCTGACCGCGTTAATCATCGGGACGCCGGGCACGAGGAAGATAGCGGCGGCAATGAGCGGTTGCCAGGGCGTGGCTGTCGGCAACAGGTGCGCAAAGTAACCAATGATCGTTGCGGTGAATGCCGTGAACGTCAAGGCGACGTAGTGATTTATCCCGAAGCGTTCGACGCATTGCATTTGGACGAGCTTGGCGATAATCGCCGCAACAGCCGTATAAATCGCCGCGTTGAAGTCGCAACCGAGCAAGATACCGAACGAGCCGCAACCCGTGCCCGCCGCCAATACCGTCATCCAACCGGGATAGCGCGGGCGTTTGGCTACGGCGTCAAGTTCGCCTTTGAATTCGTCAAGCGTGTAATGGTCGCGCAGTGCCCGCCACGTCAAGCGGCTCACGGCGGAGATAATCTTCATGTTGACGGCGTGCTTCGGGCATTTGCGAAAGGAGGTGTGCGAATGATGTTCGTCGCTGATATTTAGCATGAGCGTCGTATACATGATGTGCAGGTGAAATTTATCGGCGGGGATGCCCATGTACGCCGCGACCCTCGTCATATCGCGCACGATTTGACTTGTATCCGCGCCGTTCTCCATAAGCAGCTGCCCCACCGTCAAGATAAGCTCCGCCTTGCGTCCAATCTCCGTGAACGTCTCGCGCAACAGCTCCCGTTGCGTAGAGTAATAATTTTCGTCTTTCATCTTAATCACCGCGCAGATTATAGCACGAAAAAGGGAATAGGGAATAGGAATTAGTGGAGACCGTCGGGCGACTTGGCGAAAAGTTCTTCCAGCGGCATGTCGACGCCGAGCACTTCTTTAATCTTAAGTGCCATCGATAAACTAATTTCACGCTTACCGTTGAACCAAGCCGATACACCCTTGAAATTATAGCTGAGCCTTTGCGCCAAATCAGTCCGAGTTATCAGTTGCTTATCGAGTTCCGCCTGTAATACGGGGAAAACAGATTTCTTTCGCAGTGATATCGCTTTGTTGAGTCTATGCTTCGGTGGTTGAACATGACCTTTAGTCCCTTCGCCGCCGTCGGTGAGATTGTAACCGTTTGGAGCTTTGGTTTTGAGCACGGCAATCCAATACATTTCGCGCTCTGGAGCAATTTCGGCGTCGCACACTTCGATAACTTCAGCCGTGAAATTTTCCCAGCCATACTGGCGAATAGCTTTGTCGACGAGGGTGCAGATTTTACGTTTGTCCCCATAGTTCCAATGATGTTCCCCCATACGACGTTTAAAATTTTTGGTTGCTCCGACGTAACTCAAGCCGTTGAGCTTGTTAGTAAGCTTGTAAATCGTGATTTGTTCTTTCATAGACACTCCGCCTTTCGTTGACAGCGCGGCAAGAGCGTGCTACAATTCGCAATAGGAAAAGCTCTGCGTTGCGCTTGGATTTTCTGTAACGAGTAAATCTTAGCACACGGAGGGCTTTTCCGTCAACAAAGTACAAACAAAAATCGCCCTCCGAAATTAAGCGAAAGGCGATTTCTTTTTGATTATAAAGTTGGTTTCAATAGAGACCGCTGGGAGCCTCGCTAAGGCTTATGTAGATATTTTTCTTTTGAGTGTAGGCGTTCATGATGAGCTTGTGCGTTTCGCGCCCGATACCCGATTTCTTGTAGCCGCCGAACGGTGCGCCCGCTCTTAAGTCGTTATAACAGTTTACCCACATTCTTCCCGTCTCAATGGCGCGGGCAACTCTGAACGCCCGATTGATGTCTTTTGACCAGACAGCTCCGCCCAAGCCGTATTCGCTGTCGTTCGCCATAGCGATAACCTCGTCCTCCGTGCTGAACTTAATCACGACCGCAACGGGTCCGAAAATCTCTTCGCAAGCCACGCGCATTTTATTATCAACGTCGGCGAGCAACGTCGGCTCCATGAACGCGCCTTTTTCGCCGCCAACGACCGCAGCGCGTTTGCCGCCCGTGATAACCTGTGCGCCCTCCGCCTTGCCAATCTCCACGTAGTTCAGAATTTTTTCGAGCTGGCGATTGTCAATCTGACTGCCCATTTGCGTATCAGGCTCCCACGGCAAGCCGACTTTCACGCTTTCAAACTTAGCCTTCAGCGCGGCGAGGAATTTGTCATAAATTTTCTCCTGCACGAAGATACGCGACCCCGCGCAACAGACTTGCCCTTGATTGAACAGAATACCGAGACACGCGCCGTCAATCGCCTTGTCGAAGTTGCAATCGTCAAAGTAAATATTGGCAGACTTGCCGCCCAACTCCAACGTCGCGGGGATAAGCTTCTTAGCCGCCGCGTCCGCCACGGAGTAGCCGACCTCGGTGGAGCCGGTGAACGCCAACTTGCTGATGTCGGGGTGGTCAAGGATAAACTGCCCGCTCTTGCCGCCGCTGCCCGTTATGATGTTGAGGACGCCCGCCGGCAATTCATTTTCAATCAGCTTGACGAATTCGAGAATGCTGAGCGAGGTGGTGCTTGAGGGCTTGAAGATAATGCAGTCGCCCGCCGCCAACGCCGGAGCCAATTTCCACGCGCCCATAAGGAATGGGAAATTCCACGGAACGATTTGCCCGACGACGCCGATAGGCTCGTTGAGGATAAGGCTCAAGGTGTTTTCGTCAAGCACGGTGGCGGAGCCTTCCTCGGCGCGAATCACGCCCGCGAAGTAGCGGAAATGGTCGGAGCTCATGGGCACATCGATATTTATGGTCTCGCGAATGGGCTTGCCGTTGTCAAGCGTCTCAATCATGGCAAGGTGCTCGCGATTGGCGTCGATGATGTCGGCGATTTTGAGCAAGACAGCGGCACGCTCGGCGGGCGAAGTCTTTTTCCACGCGGGGAAAGCCTTCCACGCCGCCTTAACTGCGTCGTCAACGTCCTGCTTGCTTGCGGCGGCGCACTTAGCCAGAAAGTCGCCGTTGGCGGGATTATACACGTCGAAAGTCTTGGAGCCTTCGGCGTCGCGCCATTGCCCGTCAATGTAGAGTTGATAGCTGTCCTGCCAAATTTTCTTCGGAGTAGTCGCCATAAATTTTCCCTCCCAAACTGAATTGCATACATTATACCGCTTTGAAGTTATATCCTGTCAAGAAAAATTTTGCGCTTAAAGGAATTAGCGGCACCGCGCCGAATGTACAGGCAAACACATTCGGCAACAGCGGAAGGAGTTGTTGAGACATGGCAACATTCAACATCAGGGGCAAGAACATCGAGATAACGCCGCCTTTGCGCGAGTACGTCGAGAAGCGCGTCGGCAAGATAACGAAGTACTTCGACAACATGGACGAGATCTCCGTATTGCTTTCGGTGGAAAAGGACAGGCAAATCGTCGAGGTTACGGCGGAGGTGCGCGGCGGCTTAATCCTGCGCGGGCAGGAGTCGAACGTCGACATGTACACGTCGATAGACTTGGTCGTAGAGAAATTGGAGCGTCAAATCCATAAGCAAAAGACGAAACTGGAGCGTCGTTTCCGCAACGGCGGCATGAGGTCTGAGGCGTTTGCCGAGTCCAAAGTACAAGTGGAGCGCGAGGACGAGGCGGAGTATCCGATAGTCAAGACGAAACGCTTTGTGGTCAAACCCATGGACGTGCAAGAGGCAATCATGCAGATGAACTTGCTCAATCATACGTTCTTCGTTTTCCGCGACGCGCAGACGGAGGAGATTTGCGTGGTTTACAAGCGGACGGCGGGTGCATACGGCTTGTTGGAGTTCGACGGCTGAGAAAAAGCAATTAGGAATAACTCCTACTCCCTAATCCCTAATCCCCAGTCCCTAAAAACCCGTTGACGATTAAAAAGTTGCATGTTACAATACGCGGGCAGTTAAATCTTCGAGCAACAAGCGGAGGGAGGGAAATTGAATGGCCAATGAAGTCAAAGTTGGGAAAAACGAATCCATAGACAGTGCTCTCCGCCGCTTTAAGCGCACCTGTCAAAAAGCAGGAACGCTCGCCGAAGTTCGCAAGCGCGAACATTACGAAAAGCCCAGCGTGCGCCGCAAGAAAAAATCGGAGGCGGCTCGCAAGCGGAAGTTTCGTTAATCCTTAGACAAATAGAAAAGGCCGCCGGCTTCCTTGCGGATTGACGGCGGTTTTTTCGTGACATGAAGATTTTTTTCTAATCAATGCTTAACAATCTTAATCGATAATAAGCGACGATTGACAAAAGGGAAGGAGACCGGTATGCAATATGCCCGAAAATAAATCCGCGCCGCCCCCGAATCGAACGGGAATAGTTTCGCTGATAAAAGTTCTTCAACACTTCGGCGTTAAAGAATTACAAGCAATCTACGACAAAAACCCCGAAACAGATAATGATCTCGATTGGAAGAAACTGCAAAAGCTGGCGCGAAAGTACAACATCCGCAGTACATTGGCAAGCCCGACCGTCGACGAATTGCGCGAAATAGAATTTCCGGCAATAGCGCACATGCGGGACGGAGCGTATATCGCGCTGGGCAGTGCCAACGATGAAGTCGTCTTGGCGATAGACCCCCGCGAAAACAAGCCCAAGGCTATCCCTATTAAAGAATTCCTCGCGGGCTGGACAAACGAATTGCTCGTATTCTCGGCGGCGTTCAGCTGGGATTATTTCAAGAAACGCTACAATCTGGTTTGGTTCCTGCGCGTCATCAAGCACTACAAGAGACCGCTCGGCGAAATGTTGTTGGCGTCGCTGTTCCTGCAATTCATGGGTATCGGCTTCCCGCTTATCACGCAGGTTATCATCGACAAAGTTATCGGCAACAACGGCATGTCCACGCTGACGGTTATCGGGTGCAGCATGGTCGCGTTCTTCTTTATGCAGTCGCTCTTGACCGCGCTGAAAACTTACGTCCTGAACCACACGACCAACAAGCTCGATGCCATTTTGGGTACGCGGCTTTTCCGACATCTGATAGCATTGCCGCTACCCTACTACGAAAGCCGGCGCGTCGGCGATACAATGTTGCGCGTCGGAGCACTCGGCAGTATCCGCGAATTCCTCACCGGTACCGGCTTAATGACGACGCTCGACGTATTCTTTTCCGTCGTGTTTGTCGCGTTTATGTTCTGGTACTCGGTGCCGCTTACGCTAATCGCGCTGATAACCATTCCGCTCTACATGGTGCAAAACATCTGGGCAATTCCGATTATCAAGCGCAAAATCTCGGCGATGTGGGGTGCAAATGCCGCCAACAACGCCTTTATGATTGAGTCCATTACGAATATCGAAACCGTCAAGGCTTTGGCGGTCGAACCGCAATTCGTCAACAAATGGGAAAATCTTTTGGCGCGTTACGTCCGCATGTCCTTTGAGTATTCCAAATTCCAACTGTTCGTCAACGGCTTCAGTTCTCTTGTGCAGGCGGGTATAACTATGGCTATCCTGTGGTACGGCGGTCACATGGTCATGAACGGCGAATTTACGCTCGGTCAACTTATCGCCTTCCAAATGATTTCCCGCCAAGCTCTCGGTCCCATGACGAAACTTTTAACGATGTGGCCGCAAGTGCAAATGGTCGGGCTCGCGCTCGAACGTATAGGCGACATCCTCAACACGCCGATCGAACCCGTCGTTCAGGAAATGGGAAAGCGCGGCGCACCGCGTATCGACGGCGGTATCGAAATTTCCGACGTGTCCTTCCGCTACCGCGTAGACTTGCCGCTCGTCCTGCAGAATATCAACTTGAGCGTCCTGCCCGGTCAGAAAATCGGTATCGTCGGGCGTTCGGGCTCCGGCAAGTCCACGTTGACCAACCTTGTCCAGAACCTTTACATACCCGAAGCCGGCAGTATCGTTATCGGCGGCGTCAATACCCGCGAGGCGAATCTGTCTTGGTTGCGCGGACAAATCGGCGTCGTCATGCAGGAAAATTATCTGTTCAACTCCAGCGTGCGAGACAACATTGCCGTCAGCCGCCCCACCGCCACCATGGACGAAATTATCCGTGCGGCGCGGCTTGCGGGTGCTCACGAATTCATTTTGGAGCTTAAGGAAGGCTACGACACCAAGGTCGGCGAACGCGGCGACAGCTTGAGCGGCGGGCAACGTCAGCGCGTGGCTATTGCCAGGGCTTTGCTTGCCAATCCGCCGATTCTGATCTTCGACGAAGCAACTTCCGCCCTCGACTACGAATCCGAACGCATTATCCTAAACAACATGAACGCTATCGGAGCCAACAGGACAATGTTGATTATCGCGCACAGGCTCAGCGCGGTGCGTCATTGCGACAAGATTATCGTCATTGAAAAGGGGCAAATCGTCGAGAGCGGCACGCACGACCAATTACTTGCGCTCGGCGGGCTTTATCGTTATCTCTACGACCAACAGGAAAGCAGAGGTTGAAACTATGGGCAAATTTTGGAAGTGGCTGATTCACGGCGAGGAGCGCGAAAAAGAAACGGAATTCTTGCCGGCGATACTCGAAGTGACGGAAACGCCGCCCTCGCCGACGGGACGCCTCGTCATGTGGTCAATCTTATTTTTGATTGTAGTGGCGTTGGTCTGGTCGTTCCTCGGACACATCAACGAGGTAGCGGTTGCGGCGGGCAAAGTTATCCCTTCGGGGCAAATCAAAACGGTGCAAGTTAAAAACAAGGGCATCGTCAAGGAGATAAACGTCGAGGAAGGGCAACTGGTAGAAGAGGGCGACGTGCTTGTAGTGCTCGACCCGACGACGACCTCGGCGGACTATGACAGCTTGCGCAAGCGTGCCGCCTATTACAAGTTGGATATTCAGCGTTTGACGGCGGAGCTTACTCAGCAACCGTTCACGCCCGAAGAAGACCCCGACCTTGACGCACACGATTTGGCGGCGGAAATGGCTCTTTACCAAAGCCGCACGTCGGATTATCGCACGCAACGCCAAAGTCGGCAGGACGTTATCGAACAGCGCATTGCAAAGTTGCAAGCTACTCAGGCGTCTTACGAAAAGTACGCGGAAGTTTTGGCGATAGCGCAGGAAAAGGAGGCGCGTCTGGAAGCCCTCAGCGAACAGAACGCCATTTCCCAATTCCAACTTTTGGAGCAACAGCGCGAAACCATTGAGTACGCCAAAAACGCGCAGTCGGAACTTGACTCAATCAACAGTATCCGCGCAGAGATAGCCGAGGCTCAGCAAAACCTCGCCAACGTCGACGCGGCTTATCACAAGGACATCATGACCGCGCTCGTCGAAGCCAAAAAGGAATACTACACCGTCACCGAATCGATTAAAAAGGCGGACGAGGATTCGCGCATGGCTACGATTTACGCGCCCATTTCCGGTCGCGTTTACAACTTGAACATTCACACGTTGGGCGGCATAGTCACCGACGCCCAGCCGCTTATGCAAATCGTCCCCGAAGACGTTAAGCTTGAGTTTGAAGTCTACGCGGACAACAAGGACATCGGCTTTATCAAAGTCGGGCAAGAGGCGGAGGTTAAGGTTGAGACTTACAACTTTCAAAAGTTCGGCATGTACAAGGCGGAAGTTCAAGAAATCAGCGCGGACGCCGTCAATGACCCCACCGACCAAATTAAGCATATGAAGTTCAAGCTTTTGCTCGACCCGACCAGCAATGATATTAACGTCTACGGGCAGCCGGCGAAACTCGAAGTCGGCATGAACGTCAGCGCGGAGATTAAGATTAAGGAAAAGCGTATTATTGACTTTTTCCTCGACCCGTTCCGCCGCTACACGTCCGAAGCCTTGAGGGAGCGGTGATTCAATGGCTGATTTAAATAAACGTAATCCCGACGATAAAAGTTTGGTGCCTTCGCAAGGTAACGTTCCGCAAAAATCGGGCGGGCAAGCTCTCGGCAAAATCAATCCCAAGAAAGTGCCCGCGCCCAAACATAAGCCCGGCGCGCTCGACGTTAAAGCCTACAACGTGGAGGAGGGCGGCATAGTCAACGGCATCGATACCGGCATTGCCTGCCTTATCGCCATTGCGAAATATTACAATATTCCCGCCGAATATCGTCAGCTCGAACGCGCCTATGTCCTTCACGAGGGCAGCGTCGATTATACAACTTTGGTCAGAGCCGCCCGCGATTTGAAGCTTAAGGCTCGCGAATACACGGGCTTGGGTGAGGCGGATTTGGAAAAGCTCGTCTATCCCGTGTTGATTAAGTTGAAGTCGGGGCGGAGCGTTGTCATTACGACGATTCGCGAGGGCAATATCTACGTCATGGATCCCGCCTTCAGCCAGCAACCCGTGCAAGTTGATCGTTACAAGTTGCTGTTGGACTGGACGGGCGAGGCGATTTTGTTCACGCGCCGCTACGAACTTGACCGTAAAAAACAGAAATTCGGCTTCAAGTGGTTTATCCCCGTCGTGTCAAAGTACATGCCGCATTTGCGGAGCGTCTTGTTTATGTCGCTGTTCCTGCAAGTGTTGGGGTTGGCGTCGCCAATCTTCACGCAAAACATCATCGACAAAGTTTTGGTGCACAGGGCGGCGGAGGCACTCGACATCCTGGTTTTGGGCATGATGATTTGTACAGTCTTCCAGAACTGGATAATGAGCCTGCGCGCCTACCTGTTCACGAATATTGCAACCAAAATGGACGTGGCTTTGAGTTCGCGTCTGTTCAAAAATATCACGGCGTTGCCGGTCAGCTACTTCCAAAAGTGGCAGGTCGGTGACGTGGTTTCGCGTCTGGGCGAGCTGCAAACGTTGCGCTCCTTCATGACGGGCAACAGCCTCACGATTATCCTCGATATAGTTTTTGCGTTGATTTACTTTGGCGTCATGTTCCTTTACAGCAGGATACTGAGCTTAATCGTCCTGGTAATGATTCCGCTGTTCGTGATTCTGAACTTGGTCGTCGCGCCGATATTCAAGCGCATGATTAACGACAAGTTTTTAATCGGCAGTGAAAATCGCTCCTTCCTGATTGAGGCGATAACGGGCATTCACACGGTCAAATCGTCTAGCGTGGAAAACAATTTCATACGCCGCTACGAGGAGATGTTGGCGCGTTTGGTCAATGCGTCGCTGGCGGTCGTGAACTTGGCGAACGTGGCGAATTCAATCGCGTCGTTCCTGTTCAGCATGTTTAACTTGGTAATCCTGTGGATAGGCGCGTATTACGTCATGGAGGGCGAGATAAGCGTCGGCGAGCTGATAGCGTTCCAAATGATCGCGGGGCAGTTAATCGCGCCGATAATGCGGCTCATCAACCAGTGGCAAAGCTTCCAACAGGTGCGCGTATCAATGGAGCGTCTGGCGGACATCATGGACGAGGACACGGAGCCGGCGTTCAATCCTTCGAGGACGACTTTGCCGAGCCTGCGCGGAGACATTGCGCTTGAGAAGTTGGCATTCAGCTATTCGGTCGAGGGCGGCAAGGTCTTGGACAACATAAACATTCGCATACCGGCGGGCATGAAGGTCGGGATAGTCGGGCGTTCGGGTTCGGGCAAGTCGACGTTGACGAAACTTATTCAGCGATTGTACCTCCCCGACAACGGCAGGATATTGATTGACGGCGTTGACATTGCGCAGGTTGAGCCAGCGTGGTTGCGTCGACAAATCGGCGTTGTGTTGCAGGACAGCAAGTTGTTCAGCGGCACGGTCGAGGAAAATATCAGGATAGCGTGTCCGAACGCGACGCACGAGGACGTAGTGAACGCGGCGAAGTTGGCGGGCGCGGACGATTTTGTAAGTCAATTCCCGCACGGCTACGAGACGTTTGTCGGCGAGCGCGGCAGTTTATTGAGCGGCGGTCAGCGTCAACGTATCGCGATAGCCAGAGCCTTGCTGTCCAATCCGCGCATTTTGATATTCGACGAGGCGACCTCCGCGCTTGACTACGAATCGGAAAATGTCATCATGAGCAACATTGAGCCGATTTCACGCGGGCGCACCATGCTTATGATAGCGCACCGTTTGTCGACCGTCCGCGATTGCGACGCGATTATCGTCATTGAAAAGGGGCGCATAGTCGAGGCGGGTTCGCATGATGAGCTTATGAAACGCAACGGCGTCTATGCCAAGCTCCACCAAGCCCAGATGGGTTGATTAGCCTTTCTTCCCTCGCGCAAGAAAGGTTTCAAAGAATGCTTTTATTGTTTAACTTACTTTCTTTTGTCCGCCCAAAAGAAAGTAAGCAAAGAAAAGGGCGGATACCGTTTGATGTTCGGACGTCCACAATTACTCGAAGCTGCCCGTGCCGCTATGAAACCTTCCGGGTTTCAAGTCGCGGCGAGCCGCCATCCTTGGCGGCTCTAAAATTCGTCCCTAATCCCTAAGGAGGTTTTTATCTTGATTGAACCGTTTAAGCAAAGAATTTACGTGACGCGCCCCGTCTTCCCGACGATTGAGGAGGTCACGGAGAAATTGCGTGACATCTGGGAGGCGCAGTGGCTGACCAATAACGGACCGCAACATTCCATGCTGGAGCGCGAGCTGACCGAATTTTTAAAGGTGCCGTATCTGTCGCTGTTCAACAACGGGACGATAGCCCTAATGGTGGCGTGTCAAAGCTTGCGGCTGAGCGGCGAGGTCATCACGACGCCTTTCACGTTCGCCGCCACGCCCCACGTTTTGAGTTGGAATAACATCACGCCGATTTTCTGCGACATTGACGCCGAGACCATGAACATTGACGCCGCGCAGATTGAATCGATGATAACGCCGCACACGACCGCTATCCTTGCCGTGCACGTGTTCGGGACGCCCTGCGACGTTGCGACGATTCAGGAGGTTGCCGACCGCTACGGCTTGCGCGTGGTTTATGACGCGGCTCATGCGTTCGGCGTGGAAATCGGCGGGCTAGGTATCGGCACCTTCGGCGATATTTCCATGTTCAGCTTTCACGCCACCAAGCTTTATCACACCGTCGAGGGCGGCGCGTTGGTTCACAATAACGCTCACCTCAAGCAACGCATTGACCTCCTTAAAAATTTCGGTATCAAAAATGAGGAGGAAGTCGTCATGCCCGGCATAAACGGCAAGCTCAACGAGATCAGCGCGGCTATCGGGCGGATTATGTTGGGCTATGTCGAATCGGAACGTCAAAAGCGAATTCGGTTGCACGCGATTTATAACGAGGAGCTTGGCGACGTGGCGGGGCTTAAGCTTATGTCTACCTGCGCGGAGGACGTGAAGCTGAATTATCAATACTACGTGATTCGCGTCGACGAGGCGGAGTTTGGGCGTTCGCGGGATTACGTCTACGAGGAGCTTAGGCATTACAACGTTTATGCGCGAAAATATTTTCATCCGCTGTGCAGTGAATTCACGTGTTATCGCCAGCTGAGTTCGTCCAATCCCGCCAATCTGCCCGTCGCCAACGCCGTGGGGCAACAGGTCTTGAGCTTGCCAATGTACGGCGGCTTGACCGAAGATGACGTTCGGAAAATTTGCGCGATACTCAAAAGTTTTGGGAGGCAGCTATGAATTGTTTTGTTTGTAATGGAACGATGCGCCCGTTTATGGAAAAGTCGTTCGGGCTTGAACACCTTGACGCGTGCGAATACGTTCGTTGCGAGGATTGCGGGTTGGTCATTGCCAAGACGCTGTACGATATGCCGCACGAGCAATGGGCGGCTCTCAATCGCGAATGCCACGCCGCCTATCAGAATACCGACGCGCTTGCCGTTGACCCGAATTGGTTGCCGCGTCTTAAGGCTCAAGCCGCCGTTTTGAACGAGCTGATACTTTTGGGCGTCATAGCTGAATCTGCGCGGGCTGTCGACTACGGGGCGGGCGACGGCAAATTAGCCGACATGTGCAAGCCGTGGCTCCTCAAATACGATGAGTACATGGCGCGTCCGAACGCCGGCTATTTGACGGAGCTTGAGCCGGCGTCGTTCGGTTTCGTGATAACGTGTTCGGTCTTTGAACATTTGCTGGGCGCGGGCGACGTGGAAAAAATTTTCGCGCTCCTAAAAGACGACGGCATTGCCGCGATTCACACGCTGGTTTGTGAAGAAGTTCCTCGCGACCCGAATTGGTTTTACCTCCAGCCCGTGCACGCCACCTTTTGGACGAACGCCGCCATGAAAAAAATTTTTGCCCGCTATAAGTTCAAAGCGTGCGCTTATCACGTCGAGGCGCGGCTGTGGCTTCTGTTCAAGGACGCAGAGAAAATTTCACGGCTGAAAAATTCTGCGTGGATAATCGCCGAAGACTTCATTGATTATTGGAAGGTTAAACCGTATCGAAAATGATTACCGAAATTTTATTGCTCGACCATACGACGGGGCGAAATATCATTTGGGCGAACGGCTCCGACGCCAAGCGGGAAATTCAACCCGCGCAGATTGAACTGATTAAACCGCGCTGGCAAAAAGTTCGCGCTCATCAGAAACAACGCACCCGCGACCGCGCAGAAATTTTCACGCCGCCCGAAGTCTGCAGAATCCAAAACGACCTGTTCGATAACCCAAGGCGTTCGTGGGCGGATTACGTCGACGCGAAATTTTTGGAGGTGACGTGCGGCGAAGCTCCCTACCTTGTCAGCCGCTACAACGCCGTCACGGGCGAACCTATTCCCCTCGATAAACGCGTCGGCTTGCTCGACAGGAAACTGCGCGTCGTCGGCACGGAAACTAAAATCGTAGGCGATTGGATTGATTACGCCCTCCGCGCCGTCAAGAGCGTCTACGGCTACGAATTCCAGGGCGATAATCTTTACCTCGCCCGCCGCAACGTCTTTGAGACCGTTGTTGAATATTTCGCCGCGAAGTTCCCTCACAGGTCTGATAAGCCGCCCGAAAATTTTTGGACGGACATCGCCGAAATTATTTCGTGGAACCTGTGGCAAATGGACGGCTTAACCTGCTCGCCGCCTTTCCACGATAACGCAAACCTATTCGGCGGCATGAACTGTCGAATCATGAACTGGGCAACGGGCAAGCCGTTTGAATTCGTTGAACTCGTGAGGGAGGCGCGACGATGAGCTATGAAGTTTCACAACGCAAATTGATTTACATTTTCGCGATACCGACCGTGCATAAAGGGTTGCTCAAAGTCGGCGACACCACGATTAAAAACGCCGCGCCGACCGAATACAACTTGCGCCAAGCCGCCAACGAACGCATTAAGCAATACACCAACGAGGCGGGTATCCCCTATGAGCTGTTGCACGTCGAACTTGCCGTGCGGGACGACGGACGCGCTTTCCGCGATTACCACGTCCACCATTTGCTGAAAAAGTATCGCGCCAAGCTTGCGGGCTCGACGGGGCGCGAATGGTTTAAAGTCGACCTCAACACCGCCATTGACGCTATCCGCGCAGTTAAGCACCGTAAAAAGTCCGTCAAAGCCTCAGCCGACCGCGACGAAATTATTTTCCGACCCGAACAAACAGCCGCTATCGATAAAGCCGTCAAGCACTTCAAACGCGGCGGCAAGTCCTTCCTCTGGAATGCCAAAATGCGCTTCGGCAAGACCCTCTGCGCCCTCGAAGTCGTTCGCCGAATGAATTTCGCCAAAACCATAATCGCTACCCACCGCCCGCCGTCAAAAGCGGCTGGTATGACGACTTCAATAAAATTTTCGCCAGCACCGATTATAAATATTTCAACAGGGAGACGCTTGCCACTGCCGATAAAAATTTCGTCTGCTTCGCGTCGATTCAAGACCTGCGCGGCTCTCAAACCGTCAACGATAAAAGCCGCCTCAAAAAGAACGTTGACATCTTCGACACGCCGTGGGATTGCGTTATCGTCGACGAAGCGCACGAAGGCACGACCACCACGCTCGGCGACGCCGTGATTAAAACCCTCGTCAAGAAGAAAACTAAGCTCCTTGCACTAAGCGGCACGCCGTTTAACATCATCGACAACTACGACCCCGATAACGTCTACACTTGGGATTACGTCATGGAACAACGCGCCAAAGCCGATTGGGACGCAACGCATTTCGGCGACTCCAATCCCTACGACGAACTGCCCCGCATGAATATCTATACCTACAACCTCGGCGAATTGCTCGGCAAGTCTTTCGCGGGCAAAGAGGACTCTGCCGACGATGATATTGTCTTCAGCTTTAAAGAGTTCTTCCGCGTCGACGGCGAACGCTTTGTTCATGAGGACGACGTTCAAAGTTTCCTCAACTTGCTCGTCAAACCAGACGCCAGTGATTATCCCTATTCCCGCCCCGAATTCTGCGACATGTTCCGTCACACGCTTTGGATTATCCCGGGCGTTGCGGCGGCTAAGGCTTTAAGTGCGCTACTCAAGAATCACCAAGTCTTTTGCAATTTAGAGGTCGTCAACGCGGCGGGCGACGGCGACGGCAAGAAGGTCGAGGATATTAAAATCGTGCACGACGCCATACGCGAAAACGACTACACGATTACGCTTTCCTGCGGACGGTTTACCGCAGGCGTCACTGTCCCCGAATGGTCGGCGGTCTTCTATCTGGCGGGCGGCTACTCTACCTCCGCTATGAGCTACCTTCAAACGATTTTCCGCGTCCAAAGCCCTTGCAACGTCGGCGGCGTCTCCAAACGTAATTGCTACGTGTTCGACTTCGCGCCCGACCGTACACTCAAGATGATTGCCGAATCCGTCAAGGTCTCTGCCCGCGCAGGTAAAGCCGACGATACCGACCGCCAACGCCTCGGCGATATGCTCAAGTTTTGCCCCGTTATCGCCGTCGAAGGCTCGCGTATGAAACAGCTCGACGCCAATAAACTTCTCCAACGTATCAAACGCGCTCAAGCCGACCGCATCGTCCGCAACGGCTTCGACGATTCAAACCTCTACAACGATAGGCTCCTCAATCTCAGCGACCTCGACCTCGACAAGTTCAAGGCTCTTAAGAAAATCGTTGGCGCGTCCAAAACCAAAGTCAAGGACATCACAATCAACGACCAAGGCTTGACGGGCTCGACAGAGGGCGGCGGCAAAAGCCCGCGCTCCGAAGAACAAAAGGAACACGCAAAAAAACTTGAACAACGCCGTAAAGCAATCAGTATCCTGCGCGGCGTCTCAATCCGTATGCCTCTGCTCATCTACGGCGCGGACGTTCCCCTCGACGAGGACATCACCATTGACCGCTTTACAGAACTCGTCGACGACGCCAGCTGGGAAGAGTTCATGCCTAAGGGCGTCACCAAGGAAATTTTCAACGGCTTTATCGAATACTACGACCCCGAAATTTTTATCGGCACGGGCAACGAAGTCCGCAAGCTCGCCAAAGCCGCCGACGACCTCAAGCCCGCCGAACGCGTCAAGAAAATCGCTGAACTGTTCGCCACCTTCAAGAACCCCGATAAGGAAACCGTCCTCACGCCGTGGCGCGTCGTCGAAATTCATCTGGACGCACTAAGCCCCGCGTTGTTCAAGCCCGATAAGAAAATCCTCGACATCAATTCCAAGACGGGGCTTTATCCGCTAAGCGTCGCCTATCGGATTTATCGCGCCCGCCTCGGCAATGTCGACGAAGCTAAAGCCAACCTCGACAATCTGCGCCGCCTTTGGGATATGACCGTCGCCGAAAATGTCTTTGTCATATGCAAGACCCCTATGGCTGTCACGATAACCAAACGCACGCTCTTAGGCTACCGCGCAGGTTCCGTCAACGCCAAATTTTTTGCAGACCTTATCCCCACGCTGAAGAATATCCCAACGCTATTCATCGACCGCATTACCGATAAAGACTTTTGGAGCAAAGGAGTTGGTAAAATGTCTTTCTTCGACGGCGTTGTCGGTAACCCACCCTATCAATCGGAGGGCACAGGTACAAGCAATTTCGCCACGCCTGTTTACAATCTGTTCCTTGATGCCGCGTACAACGAACGCCTCACCCGTCACGCCAGCTTGATTCACCCTGCGCGGTGTCTTTTTAATGCGGGGGCTAAGTCCGGCGACTTCATTGAAAAATTTCTTGCCAATGAACACGTTCGCGTTGTCGAATACTTCATCAAGAGCCAAGATGTTTTCCCGACCTCCGACATCAAGGGCGGCGTTGTCATTACCGAATTCGACGCCACGCAAACTTTCGAGCCTATCGGGCTGTTTATTCCCTTCGACGAACTCATCAGCATTCATCAAAAAGCCGTCCTCGATAACCCCGACTTCAAGCCGCTCAACGAAATTATTTACTCGCAAACGGCTTATCGGCTCACGAAGAAATTTCACAAAGACAATCCCGACGCCGTAGCCGCCATTTCCAAAGGACACGCCAACGATTTTTCAACGGTACTCATGAAACGATTCAGCCGGTTATTCTTTGACGCCAAGCCTGACGACGGGCACGATTACATTCAAGTTTACGGGTTTGTAAACGGCTACAGGCTTTGCAAATGGTTCCGCAGTGACTGGGTGACGCACCCCGCGCCGCTCGAAAAGTTTACGGTTTTAGTCCCAAAAGCTAACGGCACAGGTGCATTGGGTGAAGTGATACCTACGCCGCTTGTCGGCTCGCCGCTTGTCGGCTCGCCGCTTGTCGGCAGTACGGAGACCTTTATCAGCGTCGGAGCGTTCGATACACGGGCGGAAGCCCTGGCTTGCGTAGCATACATCAAGAGCAAGTTTTGCAGGGCTATGCTGGGCATTCTGAAGGTCACACAGGACGCTACGCCCGAAAAGTGGGCAATGGTTCCAATGCAAGACTTCAACCCCGCGACGAGCGACATCAACTGGAGCGGGAACGTGGACGCGCAACTTTATAGGAAGTATCACTTGACGGAGGAGGAGATAGCCTTTATCGAGAGCAAAGTTAAGGCAATGGATTGAGGCTTGTCTGCCTTCCACAAACGCAATAAAAAACCGCCGCCCCTTCGGACGACGGTTTTAAGTTTAAAATGAAGTGCCTATGCTGAAATGGAATCTGCCGCCTTGCGAGCCGCGCCCGTAGTCCAAGCGGAAAGGCCCCATGGGCGTATTCAGCGCAAGCCCCAAGCCGACGGAGCCTTTGATGTTTTTGGGACTTAAGCCCGTATCCCAGACGCCGCCCCAATCGGTGAAGAGTGCGCCTTGAACTTTCTTTGCGAGCGGGAAACGATATTCCAAGGTGCCGAGGATCATGCGGTCGCCGCGAAATTGGTCGTCGCGATAGCCGCGCAGAGAGCCTTGCCCGCCCAAACGGAATTGGTTAAATTCGGTCATGTCGCCGTGCCCGTAGCCGTACATGCCGCGCAACGCCCAAACTTGCGAATGATCGCCCGCCTTTATGTAGTGCTGATGTTCGATAGCCGCCTTTTGATAATCGAAGTCGCCGCCCAAAATCCCGCCGAATTCGAGCGACAGATTAACCTTGTTGCCGGTCGTCGGGTCGTAGATATTATCGCGGGTATCGGTGACGTGTTCCAAGATGATACTGCGCGTCGTGCCGAAATTTTTCTTGCGCCAGGAGCGATAATCCCAAGTGGAGCGGTCGCCGGCATTGCCGCTGGAGACGTGGCGGACGTATTTATCCTTGCGGTGGCGGAAGGTGATAAAGTTCGTGGAATATTCGCTGACGGGTCGGCTGAAAGTGAATTCGCCGCCCGAATACTTGCGCATATACTCTTCCTTGAAGTGTCCGCGAGTATCGTAGTCGTTATAGGCGTAGGTGCGATTGTACAGCTGGAAGCGGACGGCGGTTTCGCGGTGGTCAAGCCACGGGTGCTTATAGGAAAAAACGTAGCCGTGGGCGTCGGTTTCGTCGCCGCTCTTTTCGTACATGATAGAAATCGAATCGCCCGTGCCGTGGAAATTTGTATCGCTGACGCTGACCATGCCGATAATACCGTCGGCGGAGGAATAGCCCGCGCCTATGCCGAAGGTGCCGGTGCGTTTCTCCTTGACGTTAATCTCCATGATAATCGCGTTCGGTTCGACGCCGGGATTCATTTTTATATTAACGTCCTCGAAAAAGCCGAGGTTGTAGACGCGTTGCATACTGCGCCGCGCAAGCTTGGCATTAAAGGGCGTGCCGACCTCTTGGCGCATTTCGCGGAGGATAACTTTGTCCTTGGTCTTCTTGTTGCCCTTGACGGCGTAGCCTTCCAGAATGCCCTCGTTAATCTTGAGGGTGAGGACGCCTTCCTTGTCGATATTTATGTCGGTTATCTTCATGAGGATAAAGCCCTCGTCGTGATAATCCTCCTGAATGGCGGCAATGTTATCGTGCAGGGTGTTGCTGTTGAGGACTTCGCCGCGCCGCACCTTCATGAATTGCTCCAGCTCGTCCTTATCGTAAAGGGTATTGCCCGTGAAAATAATATCCTTGAGCACGGGATTTTCCAAGACGTGGAAGGTCATAACGATGCCTTCGGGGATTGTCTCGAAGGTCTGATAAGCCTCGTAGAAATAGCCGGTGTTGATAAGGGCGTTACGGTCGCGCAGAGCCGCCGCGCCGCTGAAGGTGTCACCTACGTGTTCAAGCACAGCCGCCTTGACGGTTGGCAACGTGTAATTGCTCGCGCCCTCAAACACGATGTCGACGATGGTTTTGCCCTCGAATTGCTTATAGTACTCCAAAATCTGCGTGTCGACTTGCGAACGATACGGTTCGGGCGTCGGAGCGGGCGTATCGGGCTTAGCCTCCTCTGCGGCGGTCTTAGGCTCGGTGTCGGCAGGAGTCGCGGCTTTGTCTTCAACCTTAGCGGGCATGTCAACCTGCGCGGGTGTCTCGTCGTCAAGTTTCGTGGGAATTTCGGCTACGTCTTCAACCTTGGCGGGCGTTTCGACCTGCGCGGGAGCCTCAGTTTCGACTTCGGGAGTATCGGCGGATTCTTGGAAAGGCTCATTGACTATGGGAGCCGCCTCGCCGCTTGCGAAGCAAAAGAGCAATGGCAAGGTCATAGTCGCCGCCAGCAATGCTCGTTTTCTTCGCGAAAGTTTTTTGGCTTTCAAAAGTTAAACCTCCTTGGAGTTAGAATGCGTTCCTAAAATTTATATCGCGCCTCAAAGCTTATGATGTAGTCCTTGCCCTCGCGCTCCAGCGTCAAGCCGAAATTGTCATTGAAGTCGTATTGGACGCCGTAGCGATTGACGTGGTGACTGCCGAAGCCGCGGGTATAGCGGAGCATAAGCTTATCGTTGACGTACTTGCCGATTTTGACGTTATAATCCCTGTCGCGGTCGCCGGCATTTTGTTCGCCGGGCGTGTGACGCTCAAGCATGGAGCCGGAGCCTCTGGAGACGGTCAAGCGGTCAATGCCCAGCGTGCGTTTCAAGGCTTCCTCAATATCGGACAGCACCGTCATACGCAAGCCAATCGCCAAAGCGTCAGCCGTGGAAATGTCGCCGCCCTCCGAATACGATTCGCGCAAGGTCAGCAAGCGAATAATTTCCGCCTCGCTCATGTCGGGGCTGGACGTCAGCTTGAAGTCCATCTTATCAATCGTGCCGTTGACGCTCAGGAAAACTTTCGTCCTGTCGATTTTGGTTTCGGCGAAGAAGTGAACCGTCGGGAAGAAGCTGCCAATCTGATTGAAATGCGCCTCGCCCTCGCGAATATTAAACACAGATTCAACATAAGTCAAGGTACCGCCGCGCTTAACGTAGATTGAGCCGGAAGTTTTGGGGTGGTCGGTGGTGCCCGCGAAGTGCGCATTGCCCGCGAAATACATATCGTAAAGATTGTTGCTGTAGAAGTGAACTTTTTCGCCGAGGTTAAGCGACACGTCAAGAATCAGACTTGGCAACGGGTCGTCGGAGGTGGGAATGGCAGGCATACTTATGCGACACCTGTCGAGGTTAATCTGCCCCGAAAACTTCGGCAACGTCCTGCGAAAGATTTGCCCCTCGCTGAAATTAAAATTGGCATTGAACAGCCCCTTGTAATAATCGCTGTCAATGTCGAGGTCGTTCGCCGCGAAGTCGAAATTATAATCCTTGAACTCAAAGCCCGCGAAGTTAAAGCCGCCCGTCGTGGCGAAGGTGCCGCCGCCGATATTCCCCGAAAAATTTTCAATGTCAAAGCGTTCGCCCTTGAGGAGCATGGAAATATTTATGTGCTCGATGAGGCTCTTCATGCCCTTGACCTTGATTGAGCCGTCATTGAGCGCGATTTGCCCGTTGAATTGCGGATGCGCCGCCGTGCCCGTGATTTTAACCGAGCCTTCCAATGCGCCGACGCCGAAGGATATAAACTTATCGCTAAGGACGGGCAACAGGCTCAAGTCTGCGCCGTCGAGAGAAACCGTCAAGTTCAGCTGTTCGTTATCGGGCAGATTGTCTTTGGAGCGGGCGGTCAACGCTCTGAACGGAACGAAGCCTTTCATGTTCGCGCCGTAGGTTTTGCCCGCGAGTTCGCGCTGAACCGTAAGCTCCTCCACGTTGACACGACCGTCCTTAAGCAAAAAGTGCCCGTGTAACAAATCGAACGTCGCGCCTTTGATGGTGCCCGTCGCCGTCCAAAGCATTTCGCCGAACGGATTATCGACGGTGCCCGAAAGTTTGGCAACGATGTTCGACACGCCCGTCATATCCAAATCAAGACCCGTCGCCGCGCCGAGCATGCCCAATTCAATCTCCTTGGTGACCAAAGTCAAATCCAGCTTGCCGCCGAGATTTGCCGTCCCGCGCAGATTGAGCGTACCCTTATCGCCCTGCTTGCCTTCCAGTTGCGTAACGGTGAGCACGTTGTCAATCAAGCTTACGTCGACCGCGATGCCGTGAATGTCGTAGCCCGCGAAGGTGCCTTGAGAAATTTCGCCCGTCAAGGAGCCGCGAGGTTTGGAGAGCGTGCCGTTGACAATGATTTTGCTGTTGAGCGTGCCGTCGAGGAGATTGTTGTTTACGTTAAAAATGGTGAATAAGTTCGCGATATTGGCGTCGGTCAAGTCCAACGAGCCGTTCAAAGCCTCGGTGTCGGTTTTGAACGTGAGTTGCGCTTGAGAGTGTCCGTTGCCGTTCATGAAGTGGAAATCCTTCAAGTAGGCGGTGGCGTTTTCGTAGGAAAAATGCCCGTAAATATCTGTGAGCGCGACGCCGTTAAGATAAATTTCGTCCGCCGTCAAAGAGCCGTCGAAAATCGGCGCGGCGGGCGTCCCCTTTATAATTCCCGTAAAAGTCGTGTGCCCTGCGGCGGTATAATTTTCGGGGAGCTTGGCTTGAAAGCGTTCCAAACGAATATCCTTGCCCTCGACCTTGAAGTCCATAACCTGCGTGGTCTTGTCGATAGTGCCGTTAAGAATCATGTCAACCATTGGCGAGGTAATTTCAAAATCGCGGAGGTGAACGGTATCGCCGTCGAGGGAATATTCGCCGGTCATGCCGCTTAGCAACACGCCGCGATAGGAGCCGCGCTTGAACTTGATATTGCCGGTGACTTGCGGGTTATCGAGGGTGCCGGTTATCTTGACGGTGTTTGAGACGTTGCCGGTAATTTCCTGGTCGGGCGCGACGAGCGCGGCAATATCCTCTGCGCGGACGTCGGTTGTGTCAAGTTGGAGGTCAATCAGCTTATCCCCCGTCAAGCCGACTAAACCCTCGATGACCTTCCACTTCAACGCGCCGTCCTTTTCCAGAGTAAAATCGTCGATGTGAATTTCGTTGAGACTGCCCGACGCCGTTAGCTTAATCGAATCGTAGGGTTGCTTAAAGAGCGTGCCCTTTTGGTCGGCGAGGCTGACGGCGGAAAGCAGGAGCGTCACGTCGGGATTGTCCGAGTTGCCGTGAACGGTGCCTTTGAAGTCGGCAAGCCCGCTCATATCAAGCAGGTCGTTGAAACGTTTGGCAAGCGACAGGTCGACGTGTGCTCCGTAGAAATTTAAATCCAAACGCCCGCTACCCTTGACGGTGCCCTCCAAACCGAGCGTGCCGCCGTCGGGGATTTTCGCGCTGAGGTAGTCGAGCGTCAAATCGGCGTCGGTAAAATAAAAAGAAGCGTTCGCTTCATTGAGCCGCAAGCCGTCGAATTCGAGGGCGGTCGCCTGCGCGGAGCCGTAAATCTTCATGGGAGCGTTGCCGCCGTTAATGCCGAGGTCGGCGGAAATTTTCCCGTCGAGGTTGAGTTCGGTATTAACGAGCTTGCAAATCGTGGCGGCGTCGAGGGCTGTGGCTTTGACGTTGGCATTATAAGAGCGGTCGGACGTTTTAACCTCAACGGTGCCCGCGACGTTGCCGCCGCAAATATCCGCGCTGAGGTCGTTAAGGTAAAGCATATCGCCGACGTAGTGAAGTTTGGTCGAGACGTTATCGGCGTAAAGATTTTCGTAGCCGAGGCGCGGGGAATAAATATCGGCGTCGACGACGGGATTTTTTGCGGTGCCGACCAGGTGCGCTTGAACGGAAGCCGCGCCGTCAATGCCGATGTCGCTGATAATGGCGGAGGGCGCGAAGCTGTCTGATTCGGCGTGAATGTCGAAAAAAGTTTCGTCGGTGTCGAGGCGAATTGTGCCGCCCGCCGAGGCTTGCTGACCGTTGGCGGTTGCGGTGGCGTTCAGAATAACTTCGCGCTCGTTGAAGGCAACATTGCCGTTGATATTGGCAACGTCGGTGTCTTCGACCTTAACGGCGGCGTTTTTAATCTGCGCGGAGCCGAGGTAACTTAAAGTGTTATCGCGGCGCAGGACGTTCAAGGTAAAGTGCTCCGCCTTGCCGCCGAGGATTTGAACGCCTTCGGGGAGGGTATCGGCGGGCAGGTAGGGCAGAATTTTGCCAAAAAAAATTTCGTCGACTTCGGCGTTGACGATTTGTTGAGCCTTGCCCAAAGTGCCCGACGCCTTGACTTGTGCGCCGAGGGTCTTGGTGTCGAGCTTGACGGCGACGGCGTTCATATCCGAGCAATCAGCCGCGCCGACAATTTCCTCAAGCAAAATTTTCTTCCCGTCGAATTCGGCATTGAGCGTGCCGCGTTCGAGGAAAATTTGGGCGTCGAAGGTGGATTCGCCTTCGCTCTCAAGCTTGATGTCGTTGACGTTCCAAGAATTATCGTCGCGCTTTTTTAAGTTGACGGTGACACCGCTCAGCTTAATCGCGTCGAGGGCGGCAACGGGGTCGTCGCGCAGAGCCAGGGCTTTGAAGTCAACCTTAGCCTCGTCGACACGCGCAATAAGGGCGTTGTGCTTATCGAAAATCGCCACGTCATGAATCGTAACGTCGCTGGTTTGGTCGAGCTTAAAGAGGTCAATGTTGCTCAAATCGAAGTCGCCGATTTTGACGGGCACGCCCAAAGTTTTGGAGGCAGTCTCCTCCGCCGTCGCCAAAACTTTTTCGATAATCGCCGTGCGTTGCGAATTCACGTAAAGCCCGCCGCCGAGCGCAACAATCATCAACGCGCTGACGATAATTTTCAAAAGTGCAATCACGGCGAGCAACCCCCTTTTAACGATTTGGAATGTGGAGGGAGGAATGGGGAATATTTTTCCAATTCCTAATTCCTACTTCCTAATTCCTAACTTCATTTAAAGGCGGTGTCGCGAGTCATTTCGCGTTCGACGGTTTCGGAGGGCAATACGTTCGAGTTTTCAAAGTCAATCAGCACGACCGGCGCGACCTCATCGGTTTCCGGGACTTCGGCGGCGTCCGCGTTCAAAGCGGCATCTTCACGCGACTCGGCGGCAGTCTTGCCTTCCTCTTCCGACGCCACGTAGCGCACAACGTCAATCTCAACCGGCACGCCCATATACCTTTCGAGCGACGCACGGGCAGTGTTGTAGTTGTAAAGCGCGGTGAAGTAGTTGGAACGCGCCTCGGTGAGTTTGCGCGACGCGTCCATAACGTCCAAGTTGGTGCCGACGCCCGCCGCGTATCTGACCTGCGCGATTTTGTAGTTTTCCTCGCCGAGCACGACCGACGCTTGAGTAGTGGCGATATTCTTTTCGGCGGCGTGGAGCTGGAGGAAAGCCGATTGGACTTCAAGCTGAATTTGTTCGCGAGTCTGAGCGGCAATCTCTTGCGCACGATTCAAAGCCGCCTCCGCCTGATTGACTTGCGCCCGCGTAATGCCGCCGTCGAAAAGGTTCCACGACGCGCTGACGCCGACCGTCCATTGGTCGGTAAGTTTGCCGCTGAAAAGATTTTCGTTGGTAAAGCCCTTGGAAACGGAGCCGTTGACGGAAGGACGCCAGCCCGCCTTAGCCGAACGAATCGAGGATTCTGCCTGCTTGACGGCGTAATCAGCCATAGCGGCATCTGCGCGGTTTTCCAGCGCATAGGCAGTGCAATCGCCCAAGTTCAAGTTGTAAGGTCTGTAGCTGAGCGTGTCTTGCGGGCGGATAATGGTGTCGGCGGGCAAGCCGATATAATTATTCAGCTCGGCGACAGCCACGTCATATTGATTTTGTATATTAACGAGGTTTTGCATGGCATTGGCAAGCTCGACCTGCGACTCCAACACGTCAACCTTGGCGACCGTGCCGACGCGGAATTGAGCATTGACGTTGCGCAAATGCTCCTGCAACGTCACGACCTCCTCCTCGTAAACCTCGATTAAGTTGCGATATTGCAGGACGTCAAAATAATAAATCGTCGACTGCAGGCGAATGGTCTGCATTGTATTTTCAAGGGACAAATCCGCCGTGGTCAAGCCGTAGCGTGCATATTTGCGCCCCTCTTTGAGACGCCCGCCTTGATAAATCGGCACACTGACGCCCGCGCTGTTGGTAAAGGAACGATGATAGCTGTAATTGCGATAATAATCGCCGCCGAATTTTTGCCCGCTCAAGTCCCAGGTGATTTGCGGATTGCTTTGGCGACGCGCCTCGCTCAAGCTCCAAAAGGCTTGTTCGCGTTCGGCGACGGATTCTTTAATGGTGCGGTTATTCTCGAAGGCGCGTTGGATTGTCTCGTCAAGCGTAACGTTGATGACCTCGGAGGCTGAAACCGTGCCGAAGCCGCCTGAGAAAGCCATTAAGCCCGCGACAAATGCCGCCGCCAACCTCCTGCGAATTTTCTTTTTGATACGGTTAAAAATTCTCATTTCAACCACTCCTCATTCCTAATCCCTAATTCCTAATTCCTAATTTTTAATCGGCGTGCCTTCGCGCAGATTGGTCACGCCCTCGACGATAACCGAATCGCCCGCCTTCAAGCCGTCTTTGACGATATAAAAAGTTCCCACTTTGTCGCCGAGCGTAATGTTTTTGACGGCGGCTTTATTATTTTCAGCGACGTAAACGAAATTGTCTGCGTCGCGATTTTGAACAGCATTTGCGGGGACAAGCAAGGCGTTGCTGACGTTCAAGCCGTCCAGCTCAATCGTTACGCTCATGCCGGGTAGCAAAAGCCCGTCGTAGTTATCGAAGGTCGCTTCGGCAGTCGAGCCGTCAAGGATATAAATTTCGCCGCCGATGGGGTAAGGCGTGCCGTCGTCGAACTTGAGCGTGACGTTTAAACCTTGAGCCGTCGCTATGAGCCGCGCCTCTTCCGCCGAGACTTCAAAGCGCACAGCCACGGGATTTGAGTTGCCGACGGTGGCGATTAGTGTTTCGTTCGCCGTAACCTGCATACCGAGCGGCGCGTCGACCGAGCCGAGCCGTCCCGACTTTGGCGCGTAGATTATGCCGACGGCGGTTGCCTCCTCCAAAGCCTGAACTTGCGCTTGCAAGTCTTCCGCCGCGAGTTTCAATTCTGCGGCTGATTCGTCGTTTGCGGCGAGTGCCTTAGCCAAATCGGTTTTAGCCTTGGCGAGTTCGGTTTTTAGTTGCAGGAGGTCTGAATGCGGACCGAGTTCGCTGATTTTCAAGATTGGTTGCCCTGCCGTCACGTCGGAGCCTTCTGCGGCGAATCTTTCCATGACGTTGCCCGATACCGGCGCGAAAATTTCTGTTTCGTCGCTGAGCGTGAGGGTGCCCGCGTGCGTTACGATTAGTGTTCCGCCGGCAGGTTGGATTGTTTGCGTCGTGACTTGCACGGGCTGAACGTTTGAGCAACCCGCCAACAGAATTATCGTTGCAAAGAGCATTGTGACGAATTTTCTCATAAGCAATCCTCCCAAACGGCGAAACCTGCGAATTTAGAGGGCGTCATGGATAACGCCCTCCCGCGTCTTGTTGCGTGACTTTTGGTCGTCAAAAGAAAGTAGAACACAGACAAAGAGATTCTTATAAATCTTTCTTGCGCGACGGGAAGAAAGGCTAGAACTCCTGCTTAAGCCCGAAATAAACTGCGCGGTCGTCGCGCTTGTTTAGGGCGTGCCATTCGCCGAGAATGTACGTCGAATCGGCAACCTTGTATTGTGACTTGAGACGAACTTTGCCGTCGTTTAAGTCGTAAGCCTCGGCGGAAAACTTCCACTTACTGCCGGCGTAGGCGTCCAGCCCGATACCCGGCTTGCCCGCGATTATCCCGGCTCGCGCTCCAAAGTCATTGAATCGCTTGCCGCCCTGCAGATTGAGCCGCGTATTGTCGCCAATATCCTCCGCGCCCAGCACCAACGTTTTATCGTCGCTCGTCACGTTGAGGTTAAAATTCGCGTTCCAATCGCTCGCTTTGCCGCTGTATAGTATATCAACCGAAGGCGTTACGTCAATCTTTGAAACCTTATCCGCCGCGCCCTGCACCTTGCCCAACATTTTATCGGCGCGTTCGCTTATGCTGCGGGCATTGCTGACGGTCGCCTTCAAATCCTCGGCAACTTGCGGGTCGCCCGCGAACTTATTCATATTTTCCGCCATGCTCTCGACGCTCTTGGTAGTCTTTGCAATGCTGTCGAGCGTTGACTTCAAGTCTTCGACGGTCTTGGGGTCGCCCGCGAACTTGTCAAGGTTAGCCGTCATGTGCTCGACGTTCGCCACTGTCCCGTTCATGCCCTGCAATATCCCGTTCATTTGGCTAATCATATCGTTGAAAGTCGCCTCGTTATCGTTGGCGGTTTTCGCAAGCGAGGCAGTCAAAGCGTTCACGTTCGAGGAGGCTTCCTCCATGTTCTTGCTCATTTCGACGACCGACTTTTGAAAGGTATCGTCGCCGATAATGGCGTGCACGTCCTTAATCAGCTCCTCGACTTCAACCATTACCTTGGTTAAGCCGTCGAACATCTGATCCATACCCGCCTCGTCCGCGCCGTAGAGATATTCGCCGTTTTGAAGATATTCGCCGTCGTCGACCTTGGGCTGGAAGTTTATAAATTTCTCGCCCATGACGCCGCTCGACGCTATGGAAACTTTGGATTGCTTGGGAATTTTGACTTCGGGGTCAACGTTCATTGTGACGGTTACGCCCGTGCCCTCGTTAGCGATTTTGGTAACCTTGCCAACCAGCACGCCGCTTAGCCGAACGTCCGATTGCGGCATAAGCCCCACCACCTGCTTAAAGCCCGCGTATAAAATCAAATCGTCGTTCGACCCGAAATTAAAATTGCCGAGTCCCGCCGTTGCGCCGCCCAAGAGCATAAGCCCGCCGACCGTGAACGCGCCGACCTTTGCCTCAACTGACATCACATCGCCTCCTTAGGGTTGCCTTTTAAACCGCGCCGATTCGGTTATCGGAATGCCCGCTTCGGTCGGAATGTAAATCACTTCGTTGCTCGACTCGCGCAAAGCCTCTATCCAAAGATAATGAATGTAAGCCTCGTTATTCTGCAAGCTGTCGCCGATGATTTTATTTGCTTTGGCGACGCCCTCGGCGCGAATGACCTCTGCATTGGCAAGCGATTTAGCCGACTCTTCCTTGGCTTTAGCCTCCTGTATAGCGATTTGGCGATTTTGCTCCGCTCGTGCAAGTTCAGCCTCGCCCGCCTTGTTCTGTTGCCAAACGTAATATTGCGGCATTGCGAACAGGATTATCGCCGCGACCGTCGACGTAAAGACGGCACAGCCTATGCCCGACTTGATAAACAACGCGGCGTTACCCTTTTCGCGCTTATTTGCTTCCTTAGCCGCGAAAAACGAAATCGCCAATATAACGAATCCTGCCATTACCAAGACAGCCGGCACCATAATCATAAAATCACTTCGCCTTCAAAAAATTTTTATGTCAACCGGTTTCTGATGGCAACAGCGATCTCTTGCGCGAGCGTCACGGGCACGGCGTTGCCAATCATCTTGTACGCGTCATCAATCTTGGAGTAAACAAACTTGAAATCGTCATGGAAACCTTGAACACGCGCAATTTCTCTGACCGTCATGCGTCGATACAAATGTTCCTTGCCCTTCACAAAGCGGCGGTCATTTTGGCTGACGAAAACCATTTTTGGAGCTTGCGGGTGCAGTTGGCAATGACGACCCGACGCCTGCACGGTAAACGCCTGCTCGTCCCAAGACTTCACGCGGTTGCGGCTCATGAAAATCGTTGAGAAATTTCCCGTAAAAAATTCGTTGCTGTTTTCAGAGCGTTCGTTGTGAACATTGCCGCAAGTAGCCGGCACGGCGGAAAATTGCAAATCCCAAATGACATCGCGCAGCGTCAATTTCTTTGAATCCGCCTCCGTTGAGCCGTGCGGAAATTTGAACCTTATGCCCAGGTCTTGTCGAAAGCCGATATAGAAAACCCGCTTGCGCTCTTGAGCCACGCCGTAATCTTTGGCATTGACGAGGGTTATCGTCAAGTCGTAGCCGCAACGTTTGAATTGCTTGGCTATAAATTCGACGGCTTCCGAATGACGCTCCGAAAGCATACCGCTGACATTTTCCGCCAGAAAAAATTTCGGCTGTTTGGCTTGCAAAATCCTGATGTAGTCGAAGAAAAGCTTTCCGCGTGAATCTTGAATGCCCCGTTGAGCTCCCGCCTCCGACCAAGATTGGCAGGGCGGTCCTCCGATTATCCCGTCAACGTCATCGGGGAAAATATCAACGGACAACGTTCGCACGTCTTGAGTTAAAAGCTCCGACTTCGGATGGTTCAATCGGAATGTTTGCCAAATCGAAGAATCGAATTCATTTGCAACAGGAATATCGAAGCCCGCACGTTCAAAGCCCGAATCAAGACCGCCGCAACCGCTGAATAAACTAATCAGCTTCAAAGCCTCACCTCCAAACCTCGTACCGAATGAGCTTGGCATTACGCAACTTACAAGGATTATCGGGACTTTTTATCTGCGTATCGATGATTTGCAACGTCGGATAATCTTTTTGAAGCTTAATCAATTCCTCGCGATTTTCCAACGTTGTCCACATTCCCGAATCGATAACGCACATGAAATTGAAATCGGCTTTCAGGTTTCGTTGGTAGGCATAACCAAAAACGCGCCAAGGGTTTTCTATATGCCACATGCCGCGAATTCGCAGGTAAGTTATCCCCAGCGGGTCAACGCAATTCACTCTACCGAGTTCACGAGTCGGTGCGAAATTAACGAACGGAATAGTCTCGACGCCATCCTTTATCTTTTGGCGAATTCGGCTGTAGCATTCTTCGGAGGCACAATAGTCGCGCCCGTAAACCATGCAAAGATGTTTCAAGCTGTTGCCGTTGACGACGCCGACAGTATAGATAATTTCTTTTTCCGCCCAATCTTCAGCCTCGCGACAAGCTCTTGAGATAAGCGGGCTTGAATTTTTGAGCGTATGCTTCGGCGGACTGCTGTTCAAAGCTATAGCGGCGTCAGGCGATTCGATTTTCTTGACTTCGACGGCATCGCCGCCCTTGAGCATAAGGTCGGGCGGGTTTGAACTGTTACCCAACCACGAAAAAGTTTCGCTCCATTTGTTCAGACATTCGGTTTCGGAAAGGTCAAACGTATCGGCGAAGAGATTTTTGACGTAATCTTCAAGCGCGTCTCCTTGACTGTTAGCACGATTATGACTGCCTCGCGCCGCCGTCAAGTTGAACTCGTTCCTTACAATCAGCGTAACAATAGCGTCAACGATATTTTTCACAAGCTCACCGCCCTAATCTATGATACGGAAAAACGCCTTAACGCGCTCGTCTTGAATCCGCTTGAAATTTTCGGGCGTGTCGACCGCAATCAGCTCGCCGTCGTAAATCATCGCTATCCTGTCAGCTATTCGGCACGCGCTAACCATGTCGTGCGTTACAACTATGCTCGTGACGTTTAGGGCGCGTTGCGTCTCGATAATCAGCTCGTCAATTTTGTTCGTCATAATCGGATCCAGACCGCTGCTCGGCTCGTCGTAGAAAATAATTTCCGGCTCAAAGGCAATGGCTCGCGCCAAGGAAACGCGTTTCTTCATGCCGCCCGAAAGTTCGTTTGGCATACGATTTTCCACGCCTTCCAAGCCGACTTGCTTAAGTTTTTCGCGGACGATTGATTGAATTTTATCGCGGCTGTAATCGGTATGCTCAACCAATCCGAAGGCAACATTGTCGCCGACGGTCATTGAATCGAACAGCGCGGAGTATTGGAAGACCATACCCATACGCAGGCGGACGCGCATCATATCCTTTTCGCCGAGGCGGGAAATTTCGTCGTTACCAATCCAAATTTCGCCGCTCGTCGGTTGAATCAAACCAATCATGAGGCGCAGGAGCGTCGACTTGCCGCTGCCCGACCCGCCGATTATCGCAAGCGTTTCGCCGTCGGCTATCTCAAGGTTGATATTTTTAAGCGCGACCTTTTTGCCGAAAATTTTTGTGACATTGACAATCCTAATCATTGCCCTCGCAGTCCTCGTTCTTCGCCGTTGCCAATCCAAATTTCGCCGCTCGTCGGTTGAATCAAACCAATCATAAGGCGCAGGAGCGTCGATTTGCCGCTGCCCGACCCGCCGATTATCGCAAGCGTCTCGCCGTCAGCTATCTCAAGGTTGATATTTTTAAGCGCGACCTTCTTGCCGAAAATTTTTGTGACATTGACAATCCTAATCATAACTTACCTGTAAATGATGAACGTCAGCAGAGCGTTCAAAATAAAAATAACGATAATCGAGGTGACGACGGTTCTGGTCGTGGCAATGCCGACGCCCTCCGCGCCGTTGGGACAGTTCAAACCGTAGTAGCAACCGAGCACCGCAATCACGTTGCCGAAGAAAATCGCCTTAATCATGCCGCCCGTAAGGTCGTGAATCGTGGCGAACATTTTAATCGAATTGATGAACAGGTAGGAGCTGATGCCTGAATATTGCGTGGCGACGACCCAGCCGCCCAATACGCCGATAATGTCGCCGAAAACCGTAAGGAGCGGGACGGCTATCATGCAAGCTATCATGCGCGGGACGATAAGATAATTGACGGGGCTGACCGCCATAACTCGGAGAGCGTCAATTTGCTCGGTGACCTTCATTGTACTGATTTCCGCCGTGATAGCCGCGCCGACGCGACCCGCGCAGACTACGCCGACCAAGACCGGTCCGAGTTCTCTGCCGATAGCGATTGCGATTATCCCGCCGACCGTCGATTGTGCGCCGAATCTTATAAACTCGTGCGCCGTCTGCAACGTAAAAACCACGCCCGTAAACAACAGCGTCAACGAGACGATTGTCAGCGAATCAACGCCCAAATGCGACATTTGCGCCAAGATGTGCCCTATTCGCGGCTTGCGCGTGGCTTGCCGCATTGTGTCGGCGTAGAGCAAGGCTATCGTGCCCAGCTCCTCGCAACGCCGCAATACCCAGCCGCCGACCGCCTCCAGGAATTTCGTCAGCAATGCGCCGCCCCCTTTCGACGTTGCATTATACCATAAAATTCATTTGCGCATGATTAGACCCCAAAAAAATTTTTTCGCTGCGACGGGGAATTTGACAGCGGCGAATCAATCATTTAAAATTCACACTGAATCTGCGCGGAGGTGAATTTAACTTGAAAAAAATTTTAATAATCTGCGCGGCGTTATCGGCTATGTATTTGCTGATAAGTATGCCGGCGATTCAGAAAAAATTCCTGTATCCGTTCCCCTACCGCACGACGGTCGAAAATTACGCGGTGCGTTGGCAGGTCGATAAATTTTTGGCGGTGGCAGTCATGAAGGTCGAAAGCAACTTCCAAGAGACGGCGCACTCTCAAAGCGGCGCGGTGGGCTTAATGCAAATCATGCCCGAAACGGCGACGTGGATAGCGCACCGGCTGGGCGAAGAACCCGACGAGCTTGCCCGCGACTTAGAGAATCTGCGCGAACCCGAAACGAATATCCGCTACGGCACGTGGTATCTTGCCGAGTTGTTGGAGGAGTTCAAAGGCAACGACGTTTTGGCATTGGCGGCATATAACGCGGGGCGCGGCAACGTTCGCGCATGGATGGAGCAAAATAATTGGAGCGAAACCTTCGCCGACCCCGATAAAATTCCCTACGCCGAAACTCGCGACTACGTTAAACGTGTCCTGCATTGCCGCGAAAAGTACACCGAACTTTACGGCACAAACAGCCTCGTATCCACGCCCATTGCCCTCCACGAACTGCGCTTCGCCCGTTGGAAAAATCTATCACTGTGATAATCCGTAAGCAAAAAAATCCTCTCCCGAATCGGAGAGGTTTTTTTTGTCGTCAAAATTATTTTGCGGCGGGTTCCGTTTTCCATGTCCCGGTCGTTGACGATTCGACCGCCGCCAAGTCAATCAACGTGCCGCTCAGCGGGCTGTCGATAATCAACATGCCAATCGCCCTCCTATCTGCTCAAAACCAGCTTGCCCGTCTGCTTGAGCCGCCACTTGTCGCCGCTAAGCTCGAAGACAGCCGCCCGCTCCACGCGAAGCCGCGAATACCTCCCGCCGTCGAAATTCGATTCAAAGACCAGCCCGAACGCCCGCTCCGCATGATGATTTTCCGTGTAAGTCTTGAGGTTGGGCACGACCGCGAAGGTATTGCCCGCAACCGCGCAAGCCCAAAAATCGCCGCCCGCCACGCTCGACGCCTCGACGAATTTAGGCGCAAGTTTCGGGCGATTCATACGCTCCTCGACGTTGGCGCAAGTAAAAGCTCGCACCTTGTGGCGACGTAAAAATCTTTCCCGCGCTTGCCGACCGCTGAACCCGCTCAACTTCGACAACGCATTAAAATCGGTCACGAACGCCGCGCCGATTGAATCAGTATCGTGAGTCAAAATTTTTTCCGATTTAAACTTCCCGCTACCAGTCCCCGGTTCCTTGTCCCTCGTCCCTAAATACAATTTCAGCTCGGCGATAAAGACCGGCTCGACCGACAACGTTTTAACGTCGCGCCCGCGCTTGTCCATGTAAAAATTATTCGCGGCGCGGATAAGCTCCTCCTCGTCGAAGTCGACGCCCTCCGCCCAAAGTTTCGACGCCTTGTTGAACCGCTCTGCAAAAGTTTTGAACTCGCTAAGCGTCGCAACGGTCACGCCCTCGGAAATGTCGTGCGCACTGAGGAACGCCCCCGCCGCTTGAGCCTCGCCGCCCTGCGTGAAGTCCGCGCCCGCCAATACCGCCGAATAAATCAAATCGTCCGCCTCGCCGAACATCTCGCGATTGATGCGCTCCTCGTCAAAAAATTCCTCGTCGTTTGCAGGACGCTCGACAATCATGCCCGCCGCGACTTCAATCTTGGGTTGCGGACTCAAATGCAGATTGAACTTTTTATAGCCCGCAAGCCCGCTCGCCGCCGTGAAAACTTTATCCAACACGTCCAGATAAATGTTGCCGTCAAGGTCGGCTCCGCCCGTCAGCCAACGGAAAATCCGCGCCCCGTTGCCGCCCACGAACACATGAGGAATTTTCTCCTCGCGATAATGCCCGTAGTCGTGCAAAACTTTAATCAGCTCGCCGAGGTAGTGGAACAGCCCAGCCGTAGCGAATTGCGCCGCCTGCAACACATTGCGAATCGGCTCCCGCCCCGTCTTGAACTTCAAATCCGCCAAATAATTTTCGCTGTGCTCGCGCAAATCGGCGTCGATAACGGCTTGACGTTGCGCCTCGTCGCTAAGCTTGCCGGAAAGCTTCTCGCCCGCGAACAGCTCATAATTGTCATAAACGGGCTTAAACATTTGCCGCGCCGCGTAGCGAATCGACGTGTGGTAGACGATACGGGGCGGCTCGCCGCTGATAACGCTGATGTCGGTGGTGCCCGCGCCTATGTCGACGCAAACCGCGCCCTGCGCGAAATTGCCCGCCGCGCCGTTGAGCTTGTTGAAGTGATAAGCCGCAGCCTTGCTCTCCGTGTAAAAATTGGCGTCACCGCCGACAGCCTCGCGGCAAATCTCTTGGAACGAAACTTTTTGCGCTTGTGAAAACGCCGTGGGGTAGGAGAAATTCCATTGAACGTCGTTTGCGCCCGCCGCCTCAACCGCCGCCTGCAAGCAGATTTGCCCGATGTATGCCGCCGTCTTGCGCCGTTGACGGTCGTCGTCCTGCCATTTCAAGTTGGCGTCGATGTGCGCCGCGAATTGCTCAAACACCCGCGTGTTTTCCGAGCTTAATAAAAATACGTGCCCGTCCCGCAACGGTCGAATCGATTTTAAATCGCCCGCCGTCAGCATGTGGAAGATACTCAAAAACGAGCCGTCCGCCCGCGCAGGGATTTGCGACGGGATAAAGTGGCGGTACGTTTGAGCGCGCGCGCCGCCGCTCTCCGTGACTTTGTACAAATGCGGCTTGAAATTCAGCGGACGCGGCGTGTTGTCGTTTTCGGAGTAGAAAACCATCGTCGAACTGGTGCCGAAGTCCACGCCGATTTTCCAATGCAAATCCGCATTGCGCTCGATAAGGGGCGGCTTGTTTAGGAGGATAACGCCGACCTCGTAAGGAGCCTTGCCGGCGTGCGGCGGCGGATTGTACGTGACGATTAAAATTTCGGGGAAGGCGTCAAGCTTGGCGGTGAAGCGATTCGCCGAAAAATTCCCCGCCTGTCCGTAGGGCGCGACGAAGTAAATATCTTTGGCGGGCGCGTCGGCGTCGGATTGATAATTTTCGTAGTAAAGGAAATAATCCGTCCAACCTGCGCGGCGGAAGTCGGGATACAGCTCGACGACGGGAGCCTCGCGGTCAATGTAAATCAGCTCGCGCTTGGGATAAGCCCGCGTCCAACGATAATCCTTGCCGGTGCCGTCTGCGCCGCTCAACGGGAAGTCGAAATGCAAATAAAAATTCTCCGCGTCGTCGCCGATTGACAGCCGCGCAGAAATTTCGTCGGGCGTGAACAGCTCCAACAGCTCGCGCTTAATCGGCAGGATAGGCGTCAAATCCTTTTCGGACAGCGACTCCGCGCCTTGGAGCCTCGGCGAATTCGGGAAGGCGTCAGCCGGCTCGACGACCGCCATCCGTTCATGGAAGAATTCTTCGGGCTTACGCCACTGTGCGCCGTTGAGGTTGATTGCTCCGATTTTTTTACGGTCGGAAAGTTTGGCGTCGGTTATCTCGTTCGCGCTGATACCTTGCCAAACGACCAGCCGCGCCGCGTCGACGCCCTCGAAGCGTGCGAAATCCCTCACGAAGTCGGGCGACACCAACAGGAGATTTTTCTTATCGGTAAGCAGGCGGACGGCGGAGTCTTCAAAGCGCGGCTCTCTGCCCTTAATCGTCTCGTCAAGGAGGCGGGCAATTCCCACGTGCAAATTCAAATTCGACGGGACAAACTCAAACGTGCCCTCGGCAACCTGCGCGGAAACGACATCGTGCTCAAAGTCGGCGAGGCATTTCAAAAGCGCGTTGGAAATTTCCTTAGCCTTGCTGCCGATTTTATCTAGGCGTTGGATTTTGCCGTAGAGATTCGACAGCCAAATCTTTAGTGCGGCGAGTTCGGCGGCGGATAAGAATTTTATCGGGTCGGTGAGCGTTTGCCGATTGACGCTCCACGGTGCGAACAGCTTGCCCGCAAAGACGCGTTCGTAGTCAGCCGCGCAGGTTACAAGCGTCGTCGGCGAGGTCAGCGCGAGCGGCTTGCCGTTAAAATAAATTATGTAAACGTCGGTGAGCCAGGCGGCGCGGTTGCCGTTAAGCGATTCACGCGGCGCGAGCGACTTTAAAATCTGCGCGAGGTCTGAATTATCTTCGAGCAGGTTGACTTGTTCGGCGCGGAGGTCGAGCCGCTTTATCTCCTTGAGCGCGAGCATTGCCAATATCGCCCGCCATTCTCCGCGAACTTTTTCGTGCAAGCCCGTCACGAATTGCTTTGTCGGCTCCAAATCGAACAACGCCATTTTGAACAGCAACGGGCGCGCCCACATGTCGGGTATCGAGTCCACCGACCCCATATCCTTGATTGATTCGCCGCAGTCCAGGCTGTTCGCCAGCCCCCGTAAGAAATTTATATCCGTCTCTTTCCATATGCCCGCCTGGTCTTTGAGGATTTTCGACACGTCCTCGTTGACGGGCGGCAACATCGGGAAATATGAATTCGCCATTAACAATAACCTCCAAAAAAGTTTCCGCGTCGATTATAGCATAAAAAAACCGTCAAGGCATTTCGCCCCGACGGCTGATTTTATATCGGAAACGGTATTAACCCGCGTCTTCCTCTTCCTTGGCGCGGTCGACGAGAATGTTAAGCAACTTCATCGCGGCTTCGGGGATGTTGGTGCCCGGCGCGAAAATTGCAACGGCTCCGCTCTTGTAGAGGTGGTCGTAGTCTTGAACGGGGATAACGCCGCCGATAGCAACCAGAATGTCCTCGCGCCCAAGCTTCTTGAGTTCGTCGACGAGTTCGGGCAACAGGGTATTATGCCCCGCCGCCAACGAGCTGAACCCGACAATATGAACGTCGTTGTCAACGGCGTCCTGCGCGGCTTCTTGCGGAGTTTGGAAGAGCGGACCGACATCAACGTCCCAACCCATATCGGCGAAACTGGAGGCGATAACCTTCGCGCCTCTGTCGTGACCGTCTTGCCCAATCTTCGCGACGAAAATTCTTGGACGACGCCCCGTAAGATTTTCAAATTCATCTGCGCGGGCGCGGACTTTGTCAAGCTCGGTCTGCGTGCCGAATTCGCTGGAGTAAACGCCGCTAATCGTGTGAATCGTCGCCTGATAACGCCCCGAAACTTTTTCGACGGCATCAGAAATTTCGCCGAGCGAGCAACGTACACGAGCCGCCTCAACCGCGCACTCAAGCAAGTTGCCGTTATCGCGAGACTCAGCCGCCTTAGTGATAGCCTCAAGCGCGGCGCGGACGTCGTCCTCGTTACGTTCGGCGCGGAGCTTGTTGAGGCGTTCGACCTGCGCATTGCGGACGGCGGTGTTGTCGACGGCAAGAATTTCGAGCGGGTCTTCCTTATCGAGGCGGAACTTATTCAAGCCGACAATCGTCTCGTTGTTGGAGTCGATACGCGCCTGACGACGAGCCGCCGCCTCCTCGATACGCATTTTCGGCAAGCCCGTCGCGATAGCCTTAGCCATGCCGCCGAGCTGTTCAATCTCTTGGATATGCGCCCAGGCGCGGCGGATAATTTCGTTCGTGAGAGCCTCGACGTAGTAGGAGCCGCCCCACGGGTCAATAATCTTGCAAACGGAGGTCTCGTCCTGAATGTAAAGCTGAGTGTTGCGGGCGATACGTGCGCTGAAGTCGGTCGGCAAAGCGATAGCCTCGTCGAGTGCGTTTGTATGGAGCGATTGCGTATGACCGAGAGCCGCGCCCATTGCCTCCATAACCGTGCGGGAAATATTGTTGAACGGGTCTTGAGCCGTGAGCGACCAGCCCGACGTTTGGCAATGCGTACGCAACGCCATAGACTTAGCGTCGGTGCCGCCCATTTGCTTAACTATCTTAGCCCAGAGGACACGAGCCGCCCTCATCTTCGCGACTTCCATGAAGTAATTCTTGCCGATAGCCCAGAAGAAGCTCAAGCGTTTGGCGAAGGCGTCAACCTTCAAGCCGGCGTTAATGCCCGTGCGAATGTATTCGAGCCCGTCCGCCAGCGTGTAGCCCAGCTCAATATCGGCAGGTGCGCCCGCCTCTTGCATGTGGTAGCCGCTGATTGAAATCGAATTGAACTTGGGCATGTATTTGGTCGTGTACTCGAAAATATCGCCGATGATTCGCATTGACATATCGGGCGGGTAAATGTAGGTGTTGCGAACCATGAACTCCTTGAGGATGTCGTTTTGAATCGTGCCGTTGAGGATAGACTTGTCGACGCCCTGCTCAATGCCGCTCTGGATAAAGAACGCCAGAATCGGGAGGACTGCTCCGTTCATGGTCATCGACACGGACATTTGGTCGAGGGGAATGCCGCTGAATAAAATATTCATGTCGAGCATGGAGCAGACGCTGACGCCCGCCTTGCCCACGTCGCCAAACACACGAGGATTATCGGCGTCGTAGCCGCGATGTGTCGGCAGGTCGAACGCGATAGACAAACCCTTTTGACCTGCGGCGAGGTTGCGGCGATAAAAAGCGTTGGATTCTTCAGCCGTCGAGAAGCCCGCGTATTGACGGACAGTCCACGGGCGGAAGACGTACATTGTAGCATACGGTCCGCGCAGGAACGGCGGTATCCCGCTTACAAAGTCGAGATGATTCATGTGCGCGTATTCGTCATGCGTATACAGCGGCTTAACGGGCACATGCTCCATAGTTTTATAAATCAGCTTGTCGTAATCAGCCTTTGCCGCCGCCTCAAATTTAGCCTTCCACTCCGCCGCGTCAGAAGTCGGGGCGTCGCTAAGACCCATTTGCGTGAAGTCCGGATTGTTGTAGCCAGCCAATTAGTTCATCCCCTTTTTCTGCTGAAGTGCCTGGAGAATCTTATAGCAATTCGCCTTGACGTGAATGTATTCGTCGATACCCGCCGCGTCGTAGGTTTCTTTCAAGTCGGCAGGAGCCGCGCCCGCCAAAAAGACGGTGGCGTTGGGCAAAGCCTCATGGAGTTTGGGAGCAAGCGCGGGGATAATTTCGGGATAAGTCGGGTCGGTGGAGCAAATGACAACCGCATCCGCGCCCGAAGCCTTAGCCGCCTCCGCCGCCTCGTCGACAGTCGCAAAGCCGTTGTTTCCCAGAACGTCGAACGCGCCGACTTGCAGGAAGCCCGTCACGAAATCTGCGCGGGCTTTGTGTTGAGGTATCGGTCCCATGTTGGCGAGGAAGATTTTAACGTTATCGCCCGTCGAAGCCTTGAATTTTTCGGTGACTTCGCGCAGAGCCTCAAAGCGTTCGCTCCAACGATGAGCCTCGATATTTTTAATCTCGGCAACCTCGGCAGTACCCAAAGCTTGACGAAGCTCGGCGATTGTCGCGCCCGCTTTAGCCGCCGCAATCGCGCTGTCGAAGTCGTCCGCCTTGACGTTGGCGATAGCCGCCTTTGCGTCGACGTTCGCCAGGTAAGCCTCAATCGCCGCCTTGCGAGCCTTCATGTTATCGGCTTGACTTTCGGCGCGGGCGTCAATGTGCTCCTCTGTCATGTTGGCGTACATGTTGTTGCCGACGATACGGTCTTTGCGAGTTTCCGCCGCCTTGAGACGTGCCGCCAAAACGGTTGCGATTTGCTCTTGCGGATAGCCTTCCTTGAGCGCGGCGACGATACCGCCTTTGCCCTCGACGGTTTGGAACTCCGCCCAAATTTTTTCCTTAATCTGCTTCGTCAAAGTCTCGACAGCCCAACTGCCGCCGGCAGGGTCAATCGGTTGGAGCAAGCCGAATTCCTCTTGCAAGATAATCTGCATGTTGCGGGCGATACGACGGCTGAATTCGTCGCCTTTACGGACGGGCTCGTCGAAGGTTGAATTCTCGAAGCTGTCGACGCCGCCGACCACGCCGCTGAACAGTTGGGTCGTCTCGCGGAGCATGTTGACATACGGGTCATAAACGGTCGCGAAGAATTTGGCGGGGCGTCCGTGAATGTGAATCTTCTGCGATTCAGCATTGCCGCCGAACGCTTTAACAATCTGCGCCCAAATCGGACGGACTGCGCGGAGCTTGGCAATCTGCATGAAGAAATTCGCGCCCATTGAGAAGCCGAACATAATTTGACTTGCCGCCTCGTCGACAGTCAAGCCGCGTTTCAAAAGTTCGCGCAAGTAAGCCACGCCCGCCGCTATTGTGTAGGCAACTTCCTGAACGTCATTCGCGCCGCCGTTGCTGAACACGTCGCTTTGAACGAAAACGGTTTTGAGTTCGGGAGCGTTCTTGACAGCCCACTTGGCGACGGTCGCCGCCTCGTCGAACAGCTTATCGAGGTCTTGACCGAGCCAACCGTTAGCTGCGTATTCGCCAATCGGATTCGCTCCGACGACTCCGCGCAGATTTTTGCCGGCAGCCGCCACGATAAGCGCGAGGAGCGGCAAAGCACTTTCGCCCGCGTAGACGTACAGCGGATAATCGTTGAGCTTCAAGCCCTTAAGCAAAGTCTCCACGTCGCCGAGGGTGGTAAGGCTGACGCCGCCCTTGCCGATATGTTCGCACTGACGGGCGTCCTTAGCCTTTTTGGTAGCGCAGTCCACTTTGACATTGTAAACGGTGGAGCCTTTGGCGATTTCGTGATTCAGCAGTTCGTTGTTATCGGCGGGGTCGGTCTCGTCGCACGCCTGCGCGATAAGCCACGGCGCATTGACGTAGCCGTTAGCCGTCACGCCGCGCAGATAGTCGCCCATGCCCGGATAGGACTTCGCGGGCTGAATCGGTTCCGTGTCCGCGTGAAAGTACATCGGACTGAACGTGATGCCCTCGTAAGTTTTGGTGAAGAGTTTCTTTTCAAACGGCGCACCTTTTAAAAGGGCGATACAAGCTTCCTTCCACTGGTCATAGGTGGGCGGGGTGAATTCGTCCAGCGGGACTTCGGGGAAAGTTTCTTGCGCCTCTGCGCGGCGGATAAGTGCTTGCAAATCCAACTCGGCGGACGCATTTTTGTCATTGCTCATACTTTATGCCTCCTGTAAATTTTAGCTGTTGCGAAAAGTTTTCTGTGCCTCCTTAAGCGTGATTGTTGTTGCATTTAGGAATATTAGCACAACGTTGCAAAGCTTTCAACGCCGTTAAAATAAAAATAAGCCCGCAGGCTTGCAGATATTTAAAGAAGTATCGCGTGAGTATCGTCTTCTGCTTCGTAATATCCCAAATTTCTCAATTTCTTTTCGCGGTCTTCTTGACCGATTTCAAATATAGCCTCCGGTTCGGTTACCTCTTCGTCGCTCAATTCTATTATCGGCTTAATTTCTTCCTTCATCGAATCGATATTTGCGTCCAACAGCATGCGTCGCGGAATGTCTTCCAAGCTTGTTATTTTACTTCGCGCCTTTGTGAGCCGACTGCTTGATTTTGTAAGCCTGAATCTTAAATAGTCTATTTCTTCCGGCTTATCCTTTTATCTGCAGATAAGCACCACAAGAGCATTAAATTTACATCGGCAATACGAGCCTCTTCCATTTTGTGAGGATCGTTGGAACGTCCGAGCTTAACGACTGCCTCCCAAAAGTCACGCAGGTTTTTAAAGTCGGCAATCGTATTCCGCTTTTTGGTCAGCAGAAACTCAATGTATTTGTCATAGGAGTTGTAAGAGGAATCTCTGTCGACAAACATATCAATCACATGACAAGTTTCATCTTAGGAAGAATATTTCGAGCCGCGCCAAATATATTGAATGCCTATTGGCGAAATAAAACGAAACGTCAGCTTTTGGAGCTTTTCAAGGAAATTGTTTTCGTTAAAAAACTCGCAGTCTCTTTGCTTCCAATTTGGGTAATTTAACGAAGCAAAGTAGCACAATGAATAATACAAAAATTTATCAAAATCCTCCATGTTGTATTGTTCGGGAGTGCCGCGTTCAAGCTTACGATTAAAAAGCAGTGCAACAGATAAGCCGTCGCAATTAAATAAAACGACTTCCGATTAGCAGGCGTCCCCTTTGGCAGAATGATTTTTATTGCGCCTTCCGTAAAAATTTCGCCACTAATAAAATTTTCGAGTGCGTTTTTGCAAAGACATTGATAAAAAAGTTTTTCCTCTGCGCTTTATTTGGGCTCGGCGAACAAATTACACAGCAGAACAACCGTTGCATCAGCAAACTCTTTTGGTGAAACAAAATCATTTGACGGACGAATATATTTTCTTCAGCCATAGCAGACCTCCTTTTTCGGGGTAAAATGCCTCAAAATCTCTTAGTTCGACAAAATCGGCGGCGTGGAGATATATCCTCGCACGCGAAAGGAGGCGATTCCCTTGAACAACGAAACCTGCAAATAAATTCTCGACACGAAAGGAGAAGTTTTATGAACAGCGAATTTGCCGAAGAAATCGTCGCAACCATCGGCAAAACGGCAACACGCCGGGCTGTTGGCGAAATCATGAATCGTCTGTTTAAAAGCTCAGCGTCGCAATCTGGCAATGATCCAAGCCATATCACCGCTCCAGATGAACATTATCGCATCAAGATACCACCCGAGCTTAGGTCGGATGAGTTCTCCGATTTTGATCGTCCTTAATCAATTGAAATCCAACACATAACGAGTCGCTGAAGTTTACTAATCTGCCAAATTTTTAATCCCGTCGATTTGGCGGGATTTTTTATCGATACAAAGCCGTTGAAATGTCAGCCGCCGAAGAATAAGCCCTTCGTGATAATCCAATGCGCTACCGTCCGCATGGCACCGATAATTTCCTCGGCGTGAGCACGCTCCTCGGCAAGGTTTACGTCGTTAAGTTCGTTGGACGGGACGTGCGGCAACAGCTCGATAACCTCCGTGTCAATCTGCCCCGCAACCTTGGACGTGACAAATGCCGTATTGTTGAAGCCGACGCCGTCGCTGTCGAACAAGCTCGGCGCAACCGTGTAGTACGCAAAGTCCTTCGGCGCAATCAGCTCAATCAGCGTCGGTACAATCGAAATGTGATCTCCAACCGCGTCGGGCGGGAGGAGGTCTTTTGTTATGCCCGCGCCGTACAGCACGAAAGGCACGCTTTGATGTTCAAAAATGGTCGGGTGCGTGGAAGGGTCGCAACGTATCGCGTGGTCGCCCGTAATCACGAACAGGCTTTCGGGATACTTCGCGCTCGTCTCGCGGACAAAGTTAGTGATAACCTCGTCCATATACCAGTAGTGACCCAACTCAATCGCCAACTGATTCACGTCGTCGACGTTATCGAACTTCCTTAAAGCCTCGGTGACCGCTTTAACGTCGTAGCCCTCCGCCGCCAAATCCAAATTATACGGCGGGTGATTGGTCGTCGTTAAAATCAAGTGAATCGTCGGCGGCTCCTCGGCGAGGTGCTCCAACAACGCGTTGAATAAATTTTCGTCCTTGGTGCCCCAGGTCGTCTGCTTGGGCGCGTTGAAGTCGGGATAGCCGTAGAAATTGTCAAAGCCCTGCGCCTTCGCCATTTTCGCTATCGAATCCCAGCTCGGCATACCGCCGTACCAAAAATCGACCGTGTAGCCCAACTCGCGGAAAACCGGAGCCATCGACGTGATATAAAGCTTGTCGTAAGTCCGCGCCTGATAGTTCAAGCGAATGTTCACGTCGGGCAAGCCCGTCAAAACCCCCGTTACCGCCGTCGACGTAAAATCGCCGTTCGGCATGAAGTTGCGGCTGTAATAACAATTATCCTCCGCAATCAGCGACTTGATACCCTCGGCAACCATAAGCTCATCATATTTGCCGAGCATTGGCCATTGCATGAACGTTTCGCCCAAAATTATAAAAATGTGCTTCGGCTTGGGAATGCGTTCGCCCGCCGCCTTGCGCTCCAGATACGGCGCGAGGTTGCGCTCGTCCAGCTCCTTGTTGACGGCGATAATCTGCGCGGACTCCAAAATCTTATCGGGGTCGACGCCCGAAATTTCGCCCGCCTCCATGCGCAACGCCATAGACCGCGCCCGATACAAAGCTTGCCCGTCGTCAAGAATGCACTCGTTCAAAAATACGTCGTTCGTAATGCCCGCATTCTCCCAATTTATTCCGCCGCCGTAAGTGAAACTTCCGCCGAAACGCACGAACAGCCCGAATAAAAATATCCCGACCGTCAAGCCCGCACAGAAGCCCGCGAATTTCATCGTGCCTTCGAGTTTGGGCAACGGGATTGTCCTTATCAGCAACAGCCGACTGAACGCCGCGATACAGAGCAACGTCAAAATCAGCGCGACGAACAGCCGCCATATTATCCCGTACTCTTGAAACGCCGTGACGATTATCGCCCCGATGTCGTCGTTGAAGCCTTGAACGATTTCCAGCCCGAACGTCGATTGAAACGCTTTGTAATACGGGAACCGCAACATGAACAGCAAAGAGAAAATCAGCGACGCCACTATCCCGATTAGCAGCCGCCAACGCGAGCTTACGCCGCCGATTGACACGAACACGAACGACAGCAACGTCACCGCGCCCGCCGTCTTCAAGCTCAGCCGCAAACCCGCGAACATTGCCGTCGCTATCGCCGCCCCGCCCGACTCCGGACTCATGTAATTCGACATAAAAAATATGAACAGCCCGCGATAAATTTCAAGCAGTATCAGCACGAACACGAACAACCGCAGGTCGCGCTGTATGCCGTCGAAAAATCTTTTCAGGAACTCCAACCGTCAAGCTCCTCCCGTAAATTTTTTTATCATTATAGCAGAATACACAGGTTGTGCGCAAAAAAAATCGTCCGCACCTCGGCGGACTAAACTATCTCGGAAAAAGTTTTACTCATCGATGCCGACCATGACCGACGTAGCTTTGATGACCGCGTAAGCCTCCTTGCCGACCTCCAAGCCGAGATTGCGCACCGACGCCAGAGAAATTGTCGCCGTGATAATGTCGCCGCCCTTAATCTTGATGCCGACAATCGCGTTGACCGCGCCCTCTTCAATCGAAACGACTTCGCCCTTAAGCTGATTCCTTGCGCTGAGTCTCATTGTAATTCCTTCGGCTAGCAACAGAAAGTTTTACTCATCGATGCCGACCATGACCGACGTAGCTTTGATGACCGCGTAAGCCTCCTTGCCGACCTCCAAGCCGAGATTGCGCACCGACGCCAGAGAAATTGTCGCCGTGATAATGTCGCCGCCCTTAATCTTGATGCCGACAATCGCGTTGACCGCGCCCTC
>CALFJE010000151.1 GCA_937877545.1 uncultured Selenomonadales bacterium
ACTCCTGCAGAAATTTTCTGTCCGCCTCGTTCGCGACCGCAGATATTGCGTCTTTAGCTTTTAGAGAGTTGAAGGCTTGCCCGTCCGCCAAGCAGAATCCATTTTTTGAGCGCAAGCAATAAAAAATCGCCGCCCGAAATTGAGCGGTGACCTTTGGCTTGCGATGTTCAATTCAACGTCGCCTCTTCTCCGAAGGCGAAGTAGTAACCGACTTTGAAGCACTCCTGCAGAAATTTTCTGTCCGCCTCGTTCGCGACCGCAGATATTGCGTCTTTGGCTTTTAGGGAGTTGAAGGCTTGCCCGTCCGCCAAGCAGAATCGTTGCGGCGTCGACGTGGCATTTTGCGGTGAAAACTTTTGAGTTATCGGGAAGATATTTTGCGTCCAAATCTGCGCGGCGTCGGAGTTCTTTTTGATTTTAATGGAATATTTGTCGAGGAAATAGGGCGCGTCGTTGTAGAAGGCGACGAACACGTAATTTTTATCTTGAGGCACCCGCGCAGGGTCGTCGGGCGCAAGCTCCTTGCCGCCGGTCAAACGCGCCTTTAATCGCAACTCGAACAGCTGTGCGCTTTGCCAATCGCTTTTGAGCAGTGACGCCTTTTTTTGCTCGGTGACCGGCTTATCGGGCTTGAGCTTTGGCAAGTCGTAGGCTTGAGCCGCGCCGCCCGTCAACAGGACGCTTATCAGCAGAGCCGCCGATATTTTTTTGCGCATCCGAATCACTCCTCCGCCGCAAGCTCCGCTTCAAGACTTGGCAGACCGAGTTCTTGTGCGGGGCTTTCGTTTTTTTTTGCAGTGATACTTACCGTCAAGTCGGGATTCTCAAAGCGATTGCCCAAAATGGTAACCTGCCAATTTTCCACGGCGTAGAGAGCGCGTCTGATGTCGTTGCCGTAATTGACAACAAATCCGCCGTTATGGAACTCCACAAGCCCGATTCGCCCGTCGTCGTGGGAAATTATATCGTCTTCGTAAATTTCCTTGCCCGCGCTGTCGACAAGCCCCGTGAATTGCCCGATAGTCTTCGCGTCCACGCGATAGCCTTCGTAGCCGTTTTCGTAAACAAAAATGTGCGCCTGCGGACCTGGGTCGCCGTAAGTTCCGCGCTTCAGATAAAATCCGTAAATCCAAACGCTTTTCATCTCGCCGCTGAATATTTGAAAAGTCTTCAAGCCGCGATATTTGATTTCACGTTCCGCCATGAAAGGACACCTCCGACTTTGTTAACAAATCAAAATTTCATGCCCGCAATTATAACACCGAAAAAACTTTTGGCTATACTTAAGCAAAAATTTTTATGGCTGTGACAATCGACGGGCGTCAGCGAAATTGTCCCGTTTCCAACCTCCCATGATATTAAAAATTTCGCCCTTTGAGGGGATTTAAATCTTTCTATTTGGTATATAAGAATTCCTGCAACCTCCAAAAATTTTTTCAGACATTCAACAGAAAATCTCGCAGGGTTACAGCCTTAACGTCGCCGAAACTTTTAACGGGGTTGCGGGCGATTAGGAGCGTCTCGGCGTCGTCGGGCAAGGCTCGCAAGGGGCGCGTGGCGCGTCGAACAGACATATCGCTAAAGACTTGTATAAAAATCGTCCCGTTGCCGCGTGTCGCCGCGAAAGTGATATTCATCGCGCCGCACTTGCCGCTGAAGACCTCAAAGCCGCGCCGCAACAGCTCCACGCAAACGGCATTCTCAATCAAAGCCGCCTCGTCAACGGTCGGGGCAAGGGCGCGGAGTATCCCGTTATCGACGCAATAAAATTTGTCGCCGCCGCCTAAAACGTTGCCGCTCTTTACGTCGAGGCGCGGAACTTTCACGAACAGCCCCGAATCTGTCACGGCGTGCAAGGAAAGTTTCAGCTTGCGCAGATTATTTTCACCTGCGCCCTTGAAGTTGACGGGCTTGCCGACACTTTGAGCCAGGAAGCTCGCCGCAACTCGGATTAGCCCCGCATCGACGGCGGGATTTTTCTCGGCAATGTCAAACAGCATTTCGTAAGCGGCTCCGCGCAGAATCCTCGGCAAAATATTTTCGTCGACACCGCTCGTGACGGGCAAACTGCCAAAGCGCAAGTAACGTTGTAAATCGTCCTCCGTCCCGTCGAAGGGCGGCGGATAAATCTTGAGCACGTCGCAGTTATCGGGCAGGAGCGCGGCAATTTTCTCGACAAGCACGCCGCTCGAAGTCGTGACGTAAATCTCGGCAGGCTCGCCCGCAAACAGCGCGTTAATCGCCTTTTCGCTCTCGGCTACGCGGTCAACATCGTCGACAAGCAAAAAGAATCGTTCAAGGTCGGCGGTGCGTTCGGCGACAAGCCCGTAGAGGTCGCGATAACTTTTGAGCCGCCCGTCAGCCGCGCAGGTTATGTGAATTATCTCGGCATGGTCGACGCCCTCCGCGCTCAAATGCTCGGCGAACGCCTTAAGCAACGTCGATTTGCCTACGCCGCACGCGCCCGCGATTACCTTGACGGAAAAATTATCTTTAAGCTCCAAAAGCCGTTTGAGGTAAAAATTTTGATTCACGATGCCTCACCACGTCAAAAATTTTTGTCAATTTTACAGCAAGCAATGACGATTATCAAGGCGGCAAAGAAATTAAGCGGCTTTATTGACAAAGCGTCTTAGGGGTGTAAAATAATCGTGCGAAAATTTTTTGATTTAATGTAGAAAGGGATTTGAAGATTTGCGGCGAAGATTTTCAGAGCAAAACGCACTTATATGGGAGGTCAATTCATGATTAAACTCACCAAATTTAACTCGGACTCGAAGGAGCGCGGGGAATTCATTCTCAACGCCGAACTGATTCAAACAATCGAGACGACGCCCGACACCGTCATTACGCTGGTCAACGAAAAGAAATTGATCGTCGAAGAGCCCACCGAAGAAGTGGTGCGCCGCGTGATGAAATATCGCCGTGCTTTGAAGCAACTTTAATCGTGGAGGGGAAGAATCATGCCGGAAGAAGAAAAAGAAGTTGACAGCGTAGCCGTACCCCCTCCGCCCGACCCCGCCAAGTCCAAGAAAAAAACCATTATCCTAATCGTCGTGCTGGTGATAGTCGGTTTGGCATTGGCGGCAGGAATATCGTTGTTCGTCGTTACCAAAGTCATGGGCGACTTGCCCGCCGGCGGCGGCGAAGAGGAAGGCGGTGCTCCCCGTTATCACGATGCGGGCGTTTTCATTAAGCTCGGCGACCCCAAAGAGGGCATCCTCGTGAACGTCGGCGGACCGCGCAGCGGCAAGTTCCTTAAAGCCAGCATTATTGCCGAATTCAACCCCGGTAAAAAATCCGTCATAAACGAGGAAACTCATTCGCTTTTCCCCGACGCCGAGGTTAAAGTCAACGACGTTGCAACTCAATTCCTGCGCGGCACCGCCCTTGAGGACTTCGACGCCGATAAACAGGAAGACTTCAAAAAGCAGCTCAAAGACGCCCTTAACATGGCTCTGGGAGCCGGCTCCGTCTATGACGTTTACATTACCAGTTTCCTCCTGCAGTGATTGGGAATTACATTCCGCATTCCTACTTCCTAATTCCTAATTGATAGAAACGGGGGGAACAACTTGTCTGCCGATATACTGACACAAGAGGAAATAGATAAACTGCTGTCCGCCGCCAACGACCCCGATTCATTGGAGACGCTCAAGCAGGAAGAAACCGCAAAAAAAATTAAAGTTTACGACTTTAAGCGACCCGATAAATTTTCCAAAGACCAAATCCGCACGCTGTACATGCTCCACGAAAGTTTTGCGCGTATGCTCAACACCTACATGAGCTCGCAACTGCGTACTTTGGTCAACGTCGATGTCGCATCGGTCGAACAGCTGACTTATCAAGAATTCGTCCAATCGATAGCAAATCCAAGCGTTATAACGATTTTGTCTGTCCCGCCGCTCAAAGGCAGTATCATTTACGAAATAAGCTCGGAAATTGCGTTCGCTTATATCGACCGCGTGTTTGGCGGCGACGGCAATACAACCATGAAAGCCCGCGTCCTCACGGAGATTGAGGATGCCGTCATGCGGCGTTTCGTCAATACGGCTATGGAGCGTTTCAAGGAATCGTGGGCAAATATCACGCCGATGAATCCCAACCTTGAGGCGACGGAATCAAATCCGCAATTTACGCAAATCGTCCCGCCGAACGATATGGTTGTCATAGTCACGTTGCACACCAAGCTCGGCGAGGTCGAAGGCATGATGAATATCTGCATACCCTATCTTGTCCTTGAGCCGATTATGTCAAAATTGACAACGACTTTCTGGGTAGCAACGTCGGTAGCCAAGGACGAACAAAAAGGTCAAGCCGAAGTTATCCGCCGAAAACTCAATCGGACAAAAGTTCCGCTCGTCGTGGAGGTCGGACGCGTGCAAATCACAATCCGTGAGTTCTTAACCTTGGGCTTCGGCGATGTTCTTCAACTAGACCGCAAAGTTAAAGACGATTTTCCGTGTATGATTGGCACGAATCCGAAATTTTACTGCAGACCCGGCACTTTCGGAAAGAAAATGGCGGTGCAGATAACGCAAATCGTAGAAAAAGGAGAGGATGCGGCTGATGACGATGATGAGTGATTTGTCACAAGCAGAAATAGACGCGCTGTTGGCGGGAGCGGGCGGCGACTCCGGCGAAGAATCTTCGGGCGGCGCAAGCTCCGAGGGCGACAACACCGATGATATTCTGTCTTCCATAGAAAAAGACGCGCTCGGCGAAATCGGCAATATTTCAATGGGCAGTGCCGCGACGACGCTGTCGACCTTGCTCGGTCATAAAGTGAACATAACGACGCCAAACGTTTCCGTCGCGCCGATGAATGTCATTCAGCAACATTATCCGTTGCCGTATCTGGTCGTCGAAGTTGCTTACACCGTCGGCATTGACGGCAACAACGTCTTTGCGATTCAGGCGTCGGACGCCGCAGTTATCGCCGATTTGATGATGGGCGGCGACGGCACGCACCCCGATACCGAGCTCAATGAAATTCACATGAGCGCGGTCGGCGAGGCAATGAATCAGATGATGGGCGCGGTCGCGACAAGCTTGTCGACAATGTTCAACAAGAAAATCGACATTTCGCCGCCCAAAGTCAATCTGGTCGACTTCGGCAAAGAAGACTTCGCAAAAGTGTCCGACAGTACCGAGCCTATGGTTCGTGCGTCGTTCAAAATGGAAGTTGATGGCTTAATCGACAGCGAGATCATGCAAATCTTGTCGGTAGATGTCGCCAAGGAAATGGTCGAAGCGTTAATGGGCGGCGGAGAAGACGAAGCTCCTGCACCCGCACCCGCGCCCGCGTCAAAACCGGCAGCCGCTCCGCCGCAACAGGCTCAAGCGGCACCTCCGCCTCCGCCCCCGCCGCAACAGGGCTATCCGCCGCAAGGCTACGCACCGCCGCCGCCGGGATACGGATATGGAGGGTCGCAAATGCAACCGAACGTTGTAACGAATATGCCCGTTTCGCCCGCGCAATTTACGCCGCTGTCAATGGAGCCTGTCCAAATCAACGAGGCGAATATCGGCTTGATACTGGACGTGCCGTTGCAAGTGACGGTCGAGCTGGGGCGCACGAAAAAAACCATAAAGGAAATTCTGGATTTGGCGACGGGCTCAATCGTGGAGCTGGACAAATTGGCGGGCGAGCCGGTCGAAATTCAAGTAAACGGGCATTTTCTTGCCAAGGGCGAGGTCGTCGTTATCGATGAAAACTTCGGCGTCAGGATAACGGAAATCGCCACTCCCGCCGAACGCGCCGCGCATTTGAATTGAGGCAAGCCTTATGTTCTACAAAGCGGAAGACGTTCGCGAGCTGTTCAACATTTTGAATGCTCACAATATAAACTACATCCTCACAAAAAATATTTCAGACGAATTGCCCGACAAATTGAAAATCGGCAAGGACATTGACTTGATTATTCACCCGAACGATTATGATAAGTTCAAAACCTTGTTGGCGGACTTCGGCTACAGGAAAATCACTCACCCGCACGGCAAGGAAGTCGGTTGGATTTTCATGTACGGAGCGCATGAAAATATATTTCTTCGTCATGCCACAAATTCGTTGATAGTGGACGCTTACGCCGAGCTTTGCACAAAGAGTATAGTGATGAACGCTTGGCTACCGCTTGACAGGATAATTCAAGAATCCGTTTGGGCTGACAAAGTTTGGGATGCCGAAAATCAATGGTGGATCATGGACGACGAAAATATGATTATCTACCTTATTACGCGTAGCGTCTTTGAGAAAAACAAATTCACCGAGGCTTACATTCGCGAGATTGATAAGCGTATGCGATTTTTGGTAAGTCCGGACGCTCGTCGGAAATTGGAAAAGGTCTTCTTTAAATTCACGAACACCTTGCTAAAAATGGTAAGCAAAGGCAAATACAAAGAAATTCTCACGGCTTATCTCATGTTTACGGATTATTGACGGGAGGTGATAATTTGGGCGAAGTATTGAAAATTCTCAAGGAAACGAAAATTGGCGACACTAAAATTTTAATCGAACAAAATGCACCTCTAACAAGGCAGGGGGCAAGGGTCATACACCTTCAAAACGAAAAGTTTCGATTTGAAATGCCGGAGTCGGAATTTTTGAAACTCGCCGCTGCGCTCGCCTACGCTCGAAATAACTTTGATTTTATGAAAGGCTTGATGGCAAAGTGAGTAATCCCGGCGTGATTGAACTTTTCGGTTTCCGTTTTGCAAACAACTCCGGTACGCATTCGTTTCGCGTGGAAGACAATATCGGCGAGGCAATACATATTCACTTCGACGACATTCGTCTGGATCTTACCGTCAAAGAATTTCACAAGCTTGTTGATGACACTTTGGAAGCGATAACTGCCAATGTTGACGTTAAAGGTTTTGATGCCGGAAAATGTGACCCTTTGTTTCTGTTTGAAGTCGCTCAATGCCTCCCTTGGCTTCGTGAAGTTAAAACCGAATACATGCCCGTAAAAGATATTATCGTTGACACGCTCGACAACAACGGCAAGAGAGTGTACAGAAACATAAAACATTCTCGCGTGGTAAAGGCATTGCACGGCGACCACGCCGAAAATGATAAGCACAGACAACAAAACCTTATAGGTTTGAACAATCGGCAACGTCTTTTTCGAATATTCAACAGCATTAAAGAAAACGGCTATCCGTTCAAAGACGAGCATATCCTTTTGTTCAACGAGCAAAACATTGTGCGCGACGGACAACATAAAGCCGCTGTGATTTATGTTTTGTCACCCGACGCCGTCATTCCGATTCAGCGTTGGATTTTTCAAAACAACCTGTTCAGTGTTTCCAATCCTGTATATAGTTCAGATTGAAAAAATGCCTTGCCGATTGTAAAAGTATCGGTTATAATGAAGAGCCTGCATTGGTTTGTTTTGTGACTGAAATTGAATTTAAAACTTTAAACGGGAGAGATGGATTATGGCAATACGAGTTTTGGTCGTCGACGACGCGGCTTTTATGCGGATGATGGTTAAAGACATTCTTTCCAAGAACGGCTACGAAGTCGTCGGCGAAGCGGAAAACGGTATGAAGGCTGTCGAAAAATACAACGAACTGCGCCCCGATTTGACGACGATGGATATTACTATGCCCGAAATGGACGGTATCTCTGCAGTTAAGGCGATAAAGAAAATCGACCCGAACGCGAAAATTGTCATGTGCAGTGCAATGGGACAACAGGCAATGGTTATAGAGGCAATTCAAGCGGGCGCACGCGACTTTATCGTCAAACCCTTCCAAGCAGACCGCGTGCTGGAGGCAGTGCGCAAAGCCGTCGGCTGATGACTGACAAATTAAAACTTTATCTCCCGACCGCGCTGGTGCTGTGTTGTTTGATTTATTTTGGCGGCTCTGAAGCAGAGGCTGTCGGTGGGTACTTGGAAGGCTACGAAGAAGCAGATCCGAGACCCACCGGAGTCTCGTGGTGGTCGACGCTTGCCTACCTCTTCAGCCTGTTAGCCGTGTTCGCCGTCGTGTTGGTTATGGCTTATTTCGCCGCAAGATTTATCGGCGGACGTTTCAACGCGGCGCGTATGGCGGCAAGCGGCGGCAGAATTCTGGAAAATTTACCACTGGGACCGAATCGCTCTGTCTGCACTGTTGAAATGGCCGGCAGGGTATTTTTGTTAGGCGTGACAGACCACAACATCAACCTGCTCGGAGAGATAACCGACAAAGATTTAATCGAACGGCTCCACACGCAAGCCCTGAACTCGGGCGATATGTTCTCTCAAGAATTCGGCACGCTGTCGGATTTGGTAAGGAAAATTCCGCTGTTCAAAAGAAAATAGGGGGCATTTTGATGAAAAATTTTTCTTCTATCCTCAAGACGGCGGGAGTAACTTTTCTGACAGCTTGCTTTCTTAACGCCCATGTTCAAGCGGCTCCTGCAAAAATTCCTGCCGATGCAGTCGAGTGGCGCGGGCATTCCTATTACGTTTATCCCGGTCGCTTCGCAACTTGGGAGGAAGCAAAACGTTTCTGCGAATCACTTGGCGGACACCTGGCTATTATTAATGATGACGCCGAAAATAAGCGCGTCTATGAAATCATGCGAGAGTTCGGGCATCTTGAAGCCTATTTTGGATTAAGTGATACTTCAGGACATTGGAAATGGGTTGACGGAACAGCTCTTACTTATACAAATTGGGGCGTAGGTGAACCAAATAATCCTATGGAACATTATGGAATGTACCATAGAAATTTGGGGGCTTACAAATGGAATGATGGTCTTTTCAATGGCGGAGTAGCAGATGGGACTTTCATCTGCGAATGGGAAAGCTCCAAACAAAACGACTCAATTGGACAAGCCGTGAATCGCGTCACCGTCGAAGGCACGGGCGCAAATCGCGACAGCGCAATTCGCGACGCGGCTCGTTATGCGGTTGAACAGGTCGTCGGCGTGTATGTCGACGTGCGTTCTTTGTCGAAAAACTCCATACTTGCTTTGGACGAGATTTACACTAAAGCTCAAGGTTACGTAAAAAATGTTACCGTCATTAACGAAAGCTATTCGGGCGGAAACTGCAACGTGACGGCGAATATTGAAGTAGATAACAATCCCGACGGACAGCTCATGAATCAACTCAGTATGATAATGATGCTGAACGACCCGCGAATTTCTGTTATCGTGCTGAAAGAAAATACTTCGCCAATCGAGCACGACAACATCTCCGAGACGGCAATGAATGAGCGGCTTATCGATTTGGGATTTTCGCACGTCGTGGACGCCAATATCGTTTCCAATTTGCAAAACGCGGAGCTGTTGAACAACATCTATAACGGTAAATCGTCCTTGAGCGGCGTTGGTGACAGTTACGGCACAGATTATCTCGTCCTTGGAAAAAGCCTTGTCGACATTATTCCCGCGTCGGGCGCGAACATGGGCAAAGCTGAACTGTCTGTCAAAATTATCAAGTTCGATACGGGCGACATCATCGGCACTTTCACAGTGGAAGGACAGGGCGCGGAGAAAATCGCCGCCTATGCCGAACGCAGGTCACTCAAAGCCGCCTCTTCAGAAGCCGCCAAAAAGCTGGAGGAGAAATTTAAAAAATTAAGTTCCGCGCCTATGCAAAGTATGCAAATCACGGTTAAAACTTCAAAATACGACAACATCGAGCAGTTGGTTAAAGAGCTTAAGTCAGTGCATGGCGTTCAAAACGTCAATGTGCGTGAGTATCGGAACGGTAGGGCGATTTTGGATATAGAATCTTCACAAAATCCAAGTTCACTCCTGCAAATCCTTAAGAAAAGTACCGCTTTGAAGTTTTCCGTTGAGGAAATTTCTGCCGCCGGTATGAAAATTGTTATCTCATAAATACACGTCGGGGAAGTGTGATTCGACTTGAATCGAAGTTGGTTTATAATCTGCGCGATCGGCGTACTCATGACGAATTGCGCGGAGGCGGCACCGATAATCCCAAGCGTGAACGTCGAAGTCGGCACGGCGGAGACGCCCGAACAAGTCGCCTCGACGTTGCAAGTTATAGCCGTCTTGACGCTGGCAACAATCGCGCCGGGAATTTTGATGATGACGACCTCGTTCGTGCGAATCGTCGTGATAATCGGCTTCCTGAGAAACGCCCTCGCCACGCAAAACGTCCCGCCAAATCAAGTTATCCTGTCGTTGGCAATGTTCATGACGTTTTACATAATGGCACCGTATTGGTCGCAGGCGAACGATAACGGCTTGCAACCCTACCTGGCGGGGCAAATCACGCAGGAAGAGGCGATAGATAACGTCTTGGAGCCGATGCGCGAATTCATGTTCCGGCAGACGCGGGAGGCGGATTTGGCTCTGTTCGTGAACTTAGCCGACGCCGAACGCCCCGAATCGCAAGAGGACGTTTCAACCTTCGTGCTGATTCCCGCCTTCATGATCAGCGAACTCAAAACCGCGTTCCAAATCGGTTTTATGCTCTACGTGCCGTTTATAGTTATCGATATGATTGTCGCGACGACGCTGATGTCTATGGGCATGATGATGTTGCCGCCCGTCATGATTTCCCTGCCGTTCAAAATCCTGCTGTTCGTCATGATTGACGGTTGGCATTTGCTCATTCGGTCGATAATCGTAAGTTTCCGTTAGCGGAGGTGTAAACGTTGAGATTTGAATCTTATGCGCAATATCTTGAGGATATTGGCGGAGATGCGCCCGCGTGACATTAACCTTTGCGTCGGCTTGGGCAGTGAGCGCGGCAAGCTCGAAATGTTTGAGGGCGGCATGGGTTCGACGTTCCTTGAAGAGTTTGCGGGCAAAGGTAACGCCAAACGTCAGCGCAATGTTTTGACGCTCTCGGAAGTATATGATAAATATTGCCCCCCCGAATCAGATATTCACTTTTGCAAAATCGACGTTGAGGGTTACGAGCGTCAGGTCTTGGAAGGCATAAAGGATTGGCGTAAATTCCGCCCGTGGATTTTTGCAATGGAGGCAACGCTCCCCGGAACGGGCATACCTTGCCATGACAAATGGGAGGATTTGTTGCTGGCGAATGATTACATCTTCGCGTTCCAATTCGCCATAAACAGATATTACATCGACGCGGAGCGGGAATATCTTTTGTACAACTTTGCAAAAATCAATCAGTTTGTCGCGCAGAATCAGATTGTAAAGATGAATATGACTCCGCTTAAGCTTAGCTAAAAATTTTTAAGAGGTGCGTCATGTCGGGAGATTTGGTAATTCAGCTGGGGCAAGAAGCGTTAATGGTCGTGTTGCTCGTATCCGCGCCGATGTTGGGCTTGGGCTTGACGGTCGGCTTAATGGTCAGCGTCTTCCAGGCAACCACGTCCATTCAGGAGCAGACGCTTGCGTTTATCCCGAAGATTATCGCGGTGTTCGTGGCGATTTTGATTTTCGGACCGTGGATGCTCCGAATCATGGTTGAATTTTTTTCGGGGATATTTGTAAATTTGCCGGCGCGTATCGGCTGAGCACTTTTGCCGGGAGGTCGACACTTTGACTGAAATTGACTTGTACGACATATTTCAAGGGCAAGTGGCGGCGTTTTTGCTTGTGCTCACGCGAACGAGCGGCATTTTTTTTATTTCGCCCTTCTTCGGCAGCATGAACGTTTCAACGCGAATCCGAGCAGGCGCGGCGGTTATCTTCGCGGTATTGCTTTTCCCCGTCGTCTTGAAAATGTCCGTCATACACGCGCCGCCTACCTTGCTGATGTTCGCCTTTACCGTCGCCAAGGAGCTGTTTATCGGCTGGCTTATCGGCGTTATCGGCTACATTACCCTCGCCGCCGTCAATACCGCCGGCAAAATTATGGACATGCAGGTCGGCTTCGCGGTCGTCAGCATGATGGATCCCACCACTCATCAGCAAACCGGTCTTATTGGAAATTTCCTCTACAACTTGACGATAATTTACTTTCTGGTAACCAACGGGCACCACGTGATTATCGGTGCGCTCGCCGAAAGTTTCCGCGTTATCCCGCTCGATTCCATGATTTGGAACGATTCGCTCCCGCAACTCATGACGGATTTCACGGCGGGCGTCTGGCTTAACGGTATGAAAATCGCCATGCCCGTTACCTTCGCGATTCTCCTTACCAACGTCGGTATGGGCATACTCGCCCGCACTATGCCACAAATGAATATCTTCGTCGTCGGCATCCCCATGCATTTGACGATTGGCACGGGTATGTTGTCAATGGTTCTGCCCTTTTATCTCCTCTTCCTGGACGTGGTTTTTAATGAAATGTACACGCATATCACAATCGCCCTCAAAGCCCTCGCCCCTTGACGAGCCGAAAATCTTTGTCTTCGACCTCCAGCGTTTCGACGGCGAAAAGACCGAAGAACCGACCGCCAAGAAACGCTCCGACGCCCGCAACAAAGGGCAAGTCGCTCGCAGTCAGGAGCTGAATACGGCATTCGTCCTTTTGAGCGGCTTCCTTATCCTGCGCATTCTGTGGGAATATATCTACGTCAACGTTTCCGAGTACACCGCCTATTTGTATTCGCACCTGTCGCAGAGCACCTCCACCGAGGGCATAGGCGAATTGTTTATCGGTATCATGCTCCTGTTGGCGAAAACCGTTCTGCCCGTCATGTTCGCTATCCTAATCGTCGGGCTTGCCATTAACCTCTATCAAGTCGGCATAGTGCTTTCCACGGAGCGATTGGAGCCGAAACTCAGCAACCTCAATCCCATTAACGGCTTCGGACGAATTTTTTCCAAGCGGTCAATCGTCGAGCTGATTAAATCTATCCTCAAGATTATAATCATCGGCTATTTCCTCTACCTGTACCTCAAAGACCAAATCCCGCTCATGCCGCATTTTATATTCTTCGACCTGCCGCATTCCCTGGCGACGATAGCGGATATAATCTTCACAATGGCGTTTCAAGTTATCGGCGTGATAATGATAATGGCGGCGGCGGACTACTCCTATCAGAAATGGCAGACCACGCAGGATTTGAAGATGTCCAAGCAGGAAGTCAAAGACGAATACAAGCAAATGGAAGGCGACCCGCAAATCAAGGGCAAGATTAAGCAGAAACAGCGTCAAATGGCAATGGCACGCATGATGAAGGAAGTTCCGAAAGCGGACGTCATCATCACGAACCCGACGCATTTGGCGATAGCCCTCCAATACAAAAAGGGCATGGTTGCGCCGCTCGTCCTCGCCAAAGGTCAAGACCTTGTCGCCGAGCGAATCAAGCAAATCGCCCGCGAACATCATATAATTATCGTCGAAAACAAACCCGTGGCGCGTGCGCTCTATGAGGCTGTCGACGTGGGCGGCACCGTCCCCTCCGAGCTGTATCAAGCCGTCGCCGAAATTCTGGCTTACGTTTACAGAATCAAACATCGCCGCGTTGCGTGAATAAAGGAGGAATTTTAATGAGATTCGTAAAGTCGTTTATGCTGATTGTTTTCACGTGGCTGATTTTATTTGCACCCGCGCAGGTGTCGGCGGACGCCACAACCGTTATCCTCGTGCGCCACGGCGAAACACCTTACAACAAGGTCAAACGCTATCAGGGGCATTTGGACATTCCGCTCAACGAGGACGGTATCAAGCAGGCTAAGCTCCTTGCCAAAAGCCTCAAGGATTATCCCATTGACGTTTTCATTTCAAGCCCGCTCAGCCGCGCTTACGTGACGACGGAGACCGTCGCAAAGGCAAAGGGTATGACTGTTGCCTATACCGACGACCGCCTCAAGGAAATTGACTACGGCGATTGGGCGGGCGAATTCGTTGCCGATTTGCAAGTTAAGTATCCCGAAGAGTTCAAGCTTTGGCAGGAGCGTCCGTGGCTTATGAACTTCCCGAACGGCGAAAATCTTCGTGACATGCAATATCGCGGGCGGAAGGCTCTGGAGGACGCGGTTGCCAAATATCCCGGCAAAACCATTTTTATCGGGGCGCACAGTTTCATAAACGCGACAATCCTTTGCTCCGTCCTCGGCTTGGATACCGAACACTTCAAGCAAATCCGCCAGAATAATACTTGCGTCAACGTCCTGCGTTACGAGGACGGCGTTTGGCAAGTCGTTTTGCTCAATTCCGTTGCGCACCTGGGCAGCCTGACATCGGATACCGGTGTAATGAAATGAATTTGTCCGACCAAAACATAGCCCGCGCCGCCGAAGACATTCAAGCATTCTTTGCGCGGGCACCGGTATCGCAACGCGATAAGCTGAAGATTCAGCTTGTCGTTGAGGAAACCTTTTTGCGTTGGCAAAAACATTTCGGCGCGGAAAAAGATTTTGAAGTTCAAACGCGTAACCGGTTCGGTTCGCCGCGAGTGTTGATAAAAATCTGGGGCGACGAGTTCAATCCGCTTGAAAAGCCCGACGACGCCCTTGCGATATTGTCGGCGGAGGTAATGCAAAATCTGCTGGCATATGATGAGGCGCGGACGACTTACCGCTACCGCAACGGTTGCAACGAACTGAACATATCCGCCGCCAAGGTGCGCAAGCCGATTAAAATCCCCGGCGGCTCCGTCACAGTGGCGATTCTGATTGCGTTGGTTGCGTCGTTCGTCGTCAAGCAGTGCCCGCAAAGCGTTCAAGACTTCCTGCTGAACGGGCTGACCGTGCCGCTTCTCGATACGCTGATGAAGTTAATCATCGCCGTCACAATCCCGACGGTCTTTATTTCGGTCGTGGCAAGTGTATGCGTCATGGAAAACGTTGCGGCGTTAAGCAATATCGGCTTCAAAGTGATTCGGCGGTTCCTCGCCCTCATGTCGCTGATAATTTTCGTGTCAATCTGCGCGTGCACGCTGTTTTTCCCCGTGGTATCGTTCAGCGGCGACGGTAACGTTTTAATCGGCGAAATTATTGCCCTGTTGCTGTCCGCCGTCCCGACAAATTTTTTTACGCCGTTCGTCGAGGGCAACGTCCTGCAAGTCGTCATGATAGCCACGTTTACGGGCGTTTGCGTCGTGATTTTGAATCAACGCGTCGCCGACTTGAAGCCGCAGATAAACGCGGTAAGGGATTTGCTCTTCAAGATGACGGAGCTGATTTTGAAAACCATTCCGCTTACAATCTTCCTTTGCATATTCAAAGCCGTCATGACGACTTCGTTCGCCGAACTGTTGGTCGTGTGGCGGGGCGTCGCGGCAAGCTACATAACCTATATCGGCGTCGCCGCCCTCCTGCTCGCGTATCTGAAGGCAAAATATAAATTGAGCCTAACCGACTTTTTCAGGAAGAACGCGCCGGTGTTCCTTATCGCAACGACGATGCTCAGCGGTACCGCGTCAATGATGGTGAACTTCGACGTTTGCAAAGAGAATTTGAAAATCGACCCGAACCTGTGCGACTTTTGGATACCGCTGTCGCATACGCTGTTCTCGCCGGGCACCGTCAATGTAATTACGACTTGCGCGTTTATGGGCGCGGTGGTCAGCGACGCAACGATTTCAATCTCGCAACTGCTGTTGATTGCCTTCCTTGCAATTCAGTTGAGTATCGTCAATCCGAAAGTTTACGGCGGCAATATCGCAGGCTTCACGATTCTTTTGACGCAACTGGGCTTTTCGACGGACGCTATCGGTCAAATGGTGCTCATTGACGTTTTCACGATAAACGCGTCCTCGCTGTTCGGCATGGTCGCCAGGAATTGCGAGCTTTACGACCTGTCGCATCAAGTTAAATTCTCCGCTACAATGGCTTAAGGAGGTAAGTTATGGCAGCCCCCGACGAACTCTTAGGCGAACCCCGAACGCTCGGCTCGTTTATCCAAAGGTACAGCGACGTTATTATCGCGGTGACGCTCGTCATGATCGTTATCATGATGATTATCCCGTTGCCGACCGCGCTTTTGGACTTGCTGATTTGTCTCAACATCACAATCGCTCTCGTCGTCATAATGAGCGCGATTTACAACGAGGAGGCTCTCGACCTGTCGGTCTTCCCGTCGCTGTTGCTAATCACGACGCTTTTCCGCTTGGCGTTGAACATTTCCGCGACGCGCCTTATCCTGATTAACGCCAACGCGGGCGAGGTCATTACGGCGTTCGGCAACTTCGTCGTCGGCGGCAACCCCGTCGTCGGTTTCATCATGTTTATCATTTTGGTTATCATCAACTTTATCGTCATAACCAAAGGCTCCGAGCGCGTGGCGGAAGTTTCGGCGCGTTTCACGTTGGACGCCATGCCCGGTAAGCAAATGGCTATCGACGCCGACTTGAACCAGGGCGCGATTAACGACGAGGAGGCTAAGGAACGCCGCCTCAAGATTCAACGCGAGGCTGACTTCTTCGGAGCTATGGACGGTGCCTCCAAGTTCGTCAAGGGCGACGCCATTGCCGCGATTATCATCATGCTGATTAACATTGGCGGCGGTTTCGTTATCGGCATGGCGCAAAAGGATATGGCGGCGATTGACGCTCTGCAAACTTACACGCTCCTGACCGTCGGCGAGGGTTTGGTAGGGCAAATTCCCGCGCTGTTAATCTCGACCGCAACCGGTATCATCGTCACCCGCGCCGCCGCCGAAGGCAACCTCGGCAACGACCTCATCAAGCAACTTTTCCACAACGAACGCATTTTCTTCATCAACACGGGCGTTTTGTTCCTGCTGTCAATCGTCCCCGGTTTGCCGGGTATCCCGTTCTTCGTTCTGGCGTGTCTCTGCGCGTTTATCGGCTACAGCCTGCACAGGAAAACCACCGTCACGACCGAAACCAAGGAGGAACAACAGCACGTCAAGGAAAAGACCGAGGCGACGCGTCCCGAAAATATCATCTCGTTGTTGCAAGTTGACCCAATGGAGTTGGAAATCGGCTATTCGCTGATACCGCTCGTCGACACGGGGCAGGGCGGCGACCTCCTCGACCGCATTGTCATGATTCGCCGTCAATGCGCGTTGGATTTGGGCTTGGTTGTCCCGACGATTCGTATACGCGACAACATTCAAATTAAGCCGAACGCCTACATAATCAAGCTTAAGGGCATGGAAATTGCTCGCGGCGAACTCATGCTTGACCACTTCCTCGCCATGGACTCCGGCACCGTTTTTGAGACGATACCCGGTATCGAGACGGTTGAACCCGCCTTCGGACTGCCCGCGCTGTGGATTCCCGAAGCCGACCGCGAACGCGCCGAACTCAACGGCTACACTGTCGTCGACGCCGTGTCCGTCCTCGCAACCCACTTGACAGAAATTATCAAGCAACACGCCGCAGAAATTCTCGGGCGTCAAGAGACTCAAAACCTCGTCGACAACCTCGCCAAATCGAATCAAGGGCTTGTCGACGAAGTTGTTCCCGAACTGCTCGGTATCGGCGAAATTCAAAAAGTCTTGTCGAACTTGCTCAACGAACGCATTTCAATCCGCGATATGGCTACGATTATGGAAGTCCTCGCCGACTACGCCCGCGCCACCAAAGACCCCGAAATTCTTACGGAGTACGTGCGCCACGCTATGGCAAGGCAGATTACTCATCAAGTTGTGCAGGGCGATACTTTACCGTGCGTCACGCTCGACCCCGCCTTGGAAAATCGGATTGTCGGCGCGGTTCAGCGCACAGACCACGGCTCCTACGTCACGCTCGACCCCGAATCTATGCGCCGCTTGATTTCCTCGCTAACCAAAGAGATAGAAAAGCTCGGCAACCAGGGCTACCCCGCCATTGTGCTTACAAGCCCCGCCGTGCGCTTATACTTCCGCAAGCTCGTCGAACGTTCGGTGCAAGGGCTTACAATCGTCTCGCACGCCGAAATTGACCAATCCGTTGAAATTCAAATCCTCGGTGTCGTAAGAATCTAATCGAACGCAACAAAAAACCTGCGCGGTCTCGTCGACTGTGCAGGTCTTTTTTTTATTCGCCGTCGATGTAAGCCAGATACCGCCGATAAATCTTCGCGGTCTCGTTGCGTATGAAAGCCGCCATATAATCAAAGTCCGGCTCGCCCGCCTCGTTCACAGGCAGTTGAATTTTACTGCGCCGCAATCTTGTAAGCGTTGCTCCGTTGCCGCCCCAGCTGAAGATTGACAACGTCTTCTTTAGAGCCGGCAAGATGAATTTAGCAACGTCAGCGTTCAAGTGGTCGTTCGTTAAGATTTGAATGTTCTGCCCCGTATAAAAAGCCGTCGGTTGATAAAACGCCGTCTGCGTGTCGAGACCGATTGTTATGCAATTCCCGTCGTCGAGCTTGTAATCGGGCTGTTCGCGAACAAAACATTGAATGCCGTTGTTGCGGTCAGTGCGCGTGACGTAAGGGAATTTGCCTTCGCCCGCAAGCAGTTTGTTCTTGTCAATGCCGCTCGCCGTGGCGCGAATCGAAAACACATCGGACAAGTTGAACGCTCGCCAATGCTTTTGATTGAGCGGGACAACCTGCGCGGCGTCGACGGCTTGAACGAATTCACGATACCGTTGGATAAGCTCCGCCTCGATGTTGCCAACGTAAGCCGCCATGTAATCATAATCGGGCTCGTCCGCGTCGTTCACGGGCAAGAGAAGCTTTTGCCGCTTAAGACGCGCCGTCCCCATTTTGTAGCCGTAATTATATTTTTCGCGCTGAGCGGTGATTTGATTGGTAATAAACAGCGCAACGAATTCACCGGCGACGTGCGGGCGCAACTTTCTACAATCATTCGAGTACAACGCTGCATAGGGATGATAAAAAGCGTAGCCGACGGAGCCGTTTCGATTAACCGAAATGCAATTCTCCTCCAACGTCTCGTTCACATTGCTGACGAAATGACAAATGCCGTTGTTATTCGCCGACGCGCCGATATACGGGGTGTCGCCAACTTCGCGCTCGTCTTCGTAAATGTCGCGTCCCGAAACAATTTCCGCAACGTCCGTGATGAAAAAGCTCTTCCAGCGTTTGGCGTGGAGCGGAGGCAGGTCAATCAGCGGCGGAAGTTTTTTTTTGCGGAAGAGGTCTTCGCGCCCGTGAGCAATCATGTTGAATTCAAAGGTCAAGTAATCGGCGGTGGTGTTGCAAACGTCTTCGGCAGTGGGCAGCTCGTCGTTGTAGTAGTAGAAGGAATGGAGCCACTCGTCTTGCGGCTCAATCGTCGTCTCGACAATGAACCTCGACGGCGCGTCCTTAATCTTGCCTCGCCAACAATCCAGCAGATAGAAACGTTTATCCTTGGCGCGTTCGGTCTCGACAAGCCCGACGTGTTTCTTGACCTCGAAGCCGTCGTCCTCGAAGTTGATGAACTTGACGGGCTTAGACTTGGGATGAGGCTCGCCCGCCGTGAACACCGCGATACAAGGCACGGTACCGATTCGATAGAAAGTATTCTTGTTGAGGCTGACGACGCCCTCCAACGTGTGACCGCGCAGGATGTCGCCCTTGACAATCTTATCGTCGCGGGTCTTGCCAATCATGGCGGAGACGGGAACGATAACGGCGACGCGCCCGCCGCGAACGACCGAATCAAGCAGGTGACGGATAAAGCGCAGTTCGGACAGATGAGCGGTCGCGGCGTTCTTGGCTTGGCTGTAAGGTGGATTCATGAAGCCGACGGTCGCGCCGAGGAGTTGGAGCTTATCGGCGTCGTGAGCAAAGAAGTCGCCGCAGAGCAAATTACTCTGACCGTCGCCGCGCAGAATCATATTGGTCGTAGCGATTGAAAACATATCCTCCCGCGCCTCGATGCCGTGAATCTGATTCTGCTTGATTAGGGTGCGTTGATAATCGTCGGCGGCTTGAAGCATACGGCTCATGGCGGCGATAAGAAAACTTCCCGTACCGCAACACGGGTCGAAGACGACATCATCGGGCTTGAGGTCGACGAGGTCGCAGAACAGTTCGGTGATGTGTCGCGGGGTCAAGACTACGCCCAAGCTTTGCCCGTCGCCGCCGCTGTAGCTGATGAATTCGCCGTAGAAGCGTCCGAGGTAATCTTCCGCCGAATTGCTTACAACCGCGTCGAAAATGTTATCGGCAATGAACTCCGTAAAAAATTTGAGCGGCGTCTTGCCGAGGTTGCTGTTGACGGCGTTGAGCAGCGGGCGGTCTTTAATCAGGCGGAACTGACTGAGCACGCGTTCCTTCTTGACTTCGGGGCGGACGTTGGCGCGCTTTAGATGATTCTCGACGTGTTCAAAGAGCTTCGCGCCGTCGGATTTAATCTTATCGCCCGTGAGGAGCGTGACGTTGAAGTTCCTGCCCTCGGCAAGCGCAAGCAGTATCGCCGACACGACGAGGGGCTTTTCGTCCTCGCCGAGCTGTCCGTAATTGCGCAGGTGTTCATGCAACTCCTTAGCCTTGCCGATAATCTGTTTGAGTTCAACTTCCTCTGCCGACTCCTCGCCCAAAACCATGCGCCGATAATAAGCGTCGATGTTTTCTGCCGTAAAGTTCTTGAACGTGTCGACTTCGGGCAGCTCCTTGATATTGCCGTCGCCGTCAAGGAACACGGGCTTGATGATGTGATGCTTACGGTCGCCGACGTTGCCGAACGCGAAGACTTTCTTGTAGCGGGTGCCGTCGATGATTTTGTGCGCGTAGAACAATGCGCCGTTGAGCGCGTAATTGGTCGTGGCGTCAACGCTCTGGGAAATTTCGCCGCCGTCTCGCAAGCACAGCTTCAAGCGGTCGGACTTATCCTCCATAACCAAAACAAAATCGTCAATCAGCGCGATATGGTCGGGGTAGCCGCGCAAGCCCGTTTGAGCTTTGGACGCCGCAGCCAATGCGCCGTCAAGTTCGACGTTGCGCGTGCTCTGCGTATCCGAATAAATCTCTACGGCTTCCAAGCGATTCTGTATGTAATTCGTGAAATCTGATTCAAGTCTCATGCCTTAACCTCCTCTGAGCGGATTATAGCAAAAATAAATTCGTTTGCTACAAAGGGATTTTCTGATATAATCCTTCGGCAGAACAGAAATTGGTGGTGAATTCGTTTGCAGATAAAAGTTTTTAAAGCCGGCAATATGAAGGACGCAATGGCAGCCATGAAAGCTGAGCTGGGCGAGGACGCCGTCATATTGCACAGCAAAAAATATAAGGAGGGCGGCATTTTGGGCATAGGCAGCCGCGAGGTCGTGGAGATAACTGCGGCTATCGAGGAAACCGCCCTGCCCAAAAAGACCGATACGCCGCGCCTCGTACACCCGACGGTTGCGCCGAATTCCCTTTTGACGCGCTACAAGACCGACGGTACCGCGCAGGGCGTCGCCGAGGCTCAACAACGCGCCGAATCCACGCAACTCGACTCCCTTGCCGATAAAGTCGCCGCGCAAAAAGAATCCGACGCCCAAACAACTCCAAACTTCGAGGACGAACTCCAAACCGCTCAAGAGGATTTCGTTACGGTCAATTTATCCGAACCTCAAGCCGACGAGCAAGTTTCCCCCTCCGAAGACGAAACTCAAGCCGACGAGCAAGTTCCTTCCTCCGAAGCTGAACCTCAAGCCGACGAGCAAGTTCCCGCCTCCGAAGACGAGCCTCAAGCCGACGAGCAAGTTCCCCCCTCCGAAGACGAACCTCAAGGTGACGAGCAAATTCCGCCCTCTGAAGACGAACCTCAAGCCGACGAGCAAGTTCCCTCCTCCGAAGCTGAACCTCAAGCCTCCGCGCAGAGTCCGCCGGTCGCGCCCGTCTTCACGCAGGAACAAATGGCGCAAACTCAAGCCCTGCTCATGGCGCAATTCAACCAAATGCAGATGATGCAACAGGCGGCAATCGCGCAGGCACAGGCGCAGGCGGAGGAACAGCTGCGCTTGCAACAGGCACAGGCGGCTCAACAGGCGGCACTCGCCAAAGCACAACAGCCCGACACGCATAACGAGGAAAAAATCAAGCGGCTCGAAGACGAAATCGCGCAGATGAAGGCTCTGCTTGCCGAGGTGCTGGGTCGCGACACCAAAAAGGGCGTCATAAGCTTGCACGAGGCTTTGAAAATGCAAGAGGTCTCCGAGGAAATTTTAACGGAAATGGCAAGCGAATCGAACGCGGGCGATACCCTGGTCGATATGCACGCGCCCGCCGCCAAAGCCACGCTAATTAAATATCTCAACGACCACATAAAATTTTCCGACGGCATAAAGCTTAATCGTCACGGCGTGAGGATAGTCGCGCTCCTCGGTACGACGGGCGTCGGCAAAACTACGACCCTCGCCAAAATCGCCGCCAAGTTCGTTTTGGAGCAACGCACCAACGTCGCGCTGATAACCGCCGACACTTACCGTATCTCCGCCGTCGAACAGCTCAAGACTTATTCCGACATTCTGGAGTTGCCGCTGGAAATCGTCTACAATCCCGCCGAGCTTGCCGCGTCAATCGAACGCCACCGCGATAAGGAGCTGATTCTAATCGACACGGCGGGGCGCAGTCAGCACAACGATTATCAAATGCGCGAGCTGGAAGAATTCCTGCGCATCAATCCGCGTATCGAAAAGCATTTGGTTATCAGCTCCACGACCAAATTCACCGACGCCCGCCAGATTATGAATAAATTTTCGCAGGTCGAGCCGGACAGGATTATTTTCACGAAGACCGACGAAACCGGCTCCCTCGGCATGATTATCAACCTCCTGCGCGATAACGTCTATTCGCTGTCGTACATAACGACGGGGCAAAGCGTCCCCGACGACATAGAGCGCGCCGGTGCCGACATCTTAGCCAATTTCTTGCTTAAGAAAGTGGACGAGCAATAACGAGGTACGCAACATGTCTGACCAAGCAGCAAGATTGAGGAATTTGGTTGAGGAACGCGCCGAGGAGGAGGCTCAAGCCCGCGAACTGGGCGAACTTTATTTCAACGTGGCGGAAAGCACGCGTGTCATTGCGATAACGAGCGGCAAGGGCGGCGTCGGCAAAACCAATCTTGCCGTCAACTTGGCGGTCGACTTGCAAAAGGCGGGGCAACGCGTCATGGTGATTGACGCCGATATTGGTATGGCGAACGTGAATTTGCTGATGGGTTCCGTCACAAATCGCAGTCTGATAGACCTTTTGCGCGACGGCGTTCGATTGGAGGACGTGATTGAGGACGGCGTGGCGGGCGTCAAATATATATCGGGCGTGGCGGGCGTCGAGGCGGCTTTGAGTCTCAATCGCGCCGAACAACGCAAGCTCCATAAAAAATTGGGGCTTTGTTCGGAGTTGGCGGACATCGTGATAATCGACACGGGGGCGGGCTTGAATCGCAACGTGATAGAATTCGTCTTGGCGGCGGAGGAAGTGCTTTTGATAACGACGCCCGAACCGACCGCGCTCGCCGACGCCTACGCCGTGATTAAGGCTTACACCAAGTACACCGACCGCCGCAATATCAAGCTGGTTGTCAATCGCATTCACGAGGAGGAGGAGTGCGCCGACGTTGTCGACAAGCTCAATCAGACGACGCAGAAATTTTTGGGGCTGACGGTTGATTGTTTGGGCTACATTTACGAGGACAAAGCCGTCCGCGAGGCTGTGCATAAGCAGGAGCCGTTCGTCATTGCCAACCCGGATTCGCCGGCGTCGCGTTGCATTTTGGCGTTGACCGATACTCTTATGCGCGGCGGCAAAATGAATTCGGTTTCCAAAGGTTGGCGCGGCTTCCTTGACCGTTTGTTCGGCTATTGAAACGAGGCGATTGGATTTTGACTGATTCGCAGTACCGCACTTATAAAATTTACGTGAGCCTGGCATTGGCGGCGGTGATTGTGAGCGTGCCGTTGGCGTTCGTGTTGCCGGTCGAGTGGAGCTTTGAAAACGGACTAATCGAAAACGCGCAGGTCGTCGCACTGATTTTCGCGGCGATTTTTATTTTGCGTGTCCGCCGCCCTGCGACGTGGTTGCAACGATTATTCGCGGCGGGCTTCGTGCTGATGGCGTTGCGCGAGCTGAGTTGGGGGCGCGTCTTCTTCCCAATCGGCATGGAGGACTTCGGGGCGGTGTTCGTACCAATGGCGGAGTACAAATATCGCGTGCCGGTGCACATTTTCATTACGGTTTACGGCGCGGCGATGCTGTTCGTGCTGATTCGATTCGTGCCCGTGCGTCAAATACTTTTGGGGCGTCAACCGCTGGCGGCGTTGGCGGTGATGGCTGTTGCGGCAATATTAAATTATGTCGGCGACCACGGTTGGCTCCTCGGCAAGGGCAACGGGCAAATTTTGGAGGAGCTGAACGAACTGATTTTTTATCTGACGATACCCGCCGTCGCTCTGTATTGGCTTTGGCAACGAAAAAACCCGTCGAGCTGATTCGGCGGGTTTTCTTTTATCTGTTACGTGAACTGTTTATGTTTTCGTACATGGAATCGGAAAAAGTTTTGGCGGACGATTTCTTTTCGGCGGCGCGTTTCTTTGAGTTCAAGGCGTTGGCGAATTTCTGCGCGTTTTCTTTGAGCTTGCCCTCGCACTCGCTACAATAGGCTCCGCGGGTGATAAGGGTTCCGCACCTGCCGCAAGGATATTTGGCGTCTTTCAGGGTTGAATTCTCGAACAAGCCCTGTTGAATCATGCGCCAGACGAATTTGCTCGGAACGCCCGAACCTTCAATCAGCTCGTTGACCGTGATTCTGGGGTGGTCGCGGACGTAAGCTTTAACACGCTCCTCCAAGGCAAGGTCTTCGGCGCGACAATCGGGGCAGATTTTTTCCTTACCGACGGGCATGAAAATTTTTTTGCATCGTACACAGTTCCTTATGTTCAGATCAGCCATTAAAACCACCTCCGCGAATTTTATCTGAATTTCTACGTATGCGCTGAAAGTTCCTGCTATGTCACGGCTCAAACAGGTCAACTTTTTTCAGAGCGGCGCGTTTTATGTCGAACATCTTTACAAGCTCGGCTACCGCTTGTGTCGGCGAAATTATTCCGTTCAAGACCGCCTCGCGAATTTCGGGCATCCGCCCCGTTATCACCGTGTCGCCGATAAGTCGCGTCGTTACGGCTCAAACAGGTCAACTTTTTTCAGAGCGGCGCGTTTTATGTCGAACATCTTTACAAGCTCGGCTACCGCTTGTGTCGGCGAAATTATTCCGTTCAAGACCGCCTCGCGAATTTCGGGCATCCGCCCCGTTATCACCGTGTCGCCGAAAAATAAATTGTGCAAGTGCTCATCAATCATGGCGTGCATCCAGTCAAGCAGTTGCGAATCTCGCCGCCGACGGAAGACGCCGCTTTGAGTGGTCGTCGCTTTGAACAGCTGAATCACCTGCCACAGCTCCGGCAAGCCCAGCTTCGTGACGGCACTGGCAAGGTAGGCGTGCGTCTGCCAACCTTCGGTGGCGGGGCGGATAAATTCCGTCATGCGCTCGTATTCGCCGCGTGTCACCTTGGCGCGAACCAGATTATCGCCGTCAGCCTTGTTGACGACAATCGCGTCGGCAAGCTCCATAATGCCTTTTTTAATGCCCTGGAGGTCGTCGCCCGCGCCCGTCAGCACGACCAGCATAAAGAAATCGACCATGGAGCGGACGGTCGTCTCGGACTGCCCGACGCCGACGGTTTCAATCAAAATCACGTCGTAGCCCGCCGCCTCGCACATGAGCATAGTCTCGCGGCTTTTACGCGCCACGCCGCCCAAAGTGCCGCCTGCGGGACTGGGACGGATAAACGCTTCGGGACGACGGCTCAACGTGCCCATGCGGGTTTTGTCGCCGAGGATTGAGCCTTTGGTTATGGAGCTGGTCGGGTCGATTGACAGCACCGCCACCCTGTGCCCGTCGTCGCAAAGCATGTTGCCGAACGCCTCGATTATCGTGGACTTGCCCGCGCCGGGGACGCCCGTTATCCCGATTCGCAAGGCGTTGCCCGTCCTCGGCAGGAGCCGTTGCAAGACGCGTTGTGCCTTCGCGAAATGTTTGGGGCTGTTGCTTTCGATTAGGGTTATCGCCCGCGAAAGAATCATTCTGTCGCCGCGAGCCACGCCGTCAACCAGTTCATCTTCGGTCAAGGTCATGCGGCGTTTCGGCTTGAACGCGCCCGACGCAAACGCCGGATTGATATTGCCAACCGTCGTATCCTTTATGCCCTCAATGCCGCTCATCACCGCCGATTGATTCGATACCGCCCATTCGGGGGTCGTCGTCGTATAATTCGCCATCCCTCCGCCACCTCTGCCTTAAATTTTCGTGAACAAATTATAAATCAGGAGCAAATCGAATGCAACTTGAAAGGAAACTGGAAAAAATTTATCTTGAAAAAATTTTTTGACTGTGGTATATTCTGCGCGGCTTGAGACAGAGAGCCAAAGGAAGCGGACAGCTTGAGGAAACACGGCCACTCAAATTCGGAAGCCTCCCAAAGCCCAAGTCGACAGCCGCAAGGGTCAACTCAGGTTAAGTTTTTTGGAGGTTATCATCATGAAGAAAACAGTAGCAGCGGCGTTGGCGGCGGCGTTCGTCGTCGGCGCGAGTTCAACCACATTCGCGGCGGCAAATCCGTTCAGCGACGTTCCGGCAGGGCATTGGGCTTACAGAGCGGTTGCCAACCTCGCGGCGGACGGCGTCATTGAAGGTTACGGCGACGGCACCTATCGCGGCGACCGCCTCATCACCCGTTACGAAATGGCTCAGATGATCGCGAAAGCTATCGCCCGCTCCGACGAAGTTTTTGATAAGAGCTTCGGCGACAACTCTGCCCGCAAAAAGCACTATCATTCGACGAAAGCCGATTTGGATCGTCTCGCCGCCGAATTCAGTGACGAACTCGACAGCTTGGGCGTCCGCGTTGCCGAACTCGAAAAGTATGCCGACAAGGTTGTTTGGAACGGCGAACTTCGTTACCGCTACTGGAACGAAAAGGAAGATGTCAAAGGCGGCGGCGACATTAAAACAAGCAAAAACCGCATGGAACTTCGCCTGTTGCCTACGGCTGAAGTCAACGAGCACTGGAAACTCAAGGCGCGTATGGATGCACGTGTCAACATGAGCACGGACGCGGGCGATTCTTGGGGCGGCGATTTCCACCTCAGGTCGGCATACGCGGCGGGCGATTACGGCAAGTTCAAAATTAACGTCGGTAAAATGCCCTTGTACACCAACGTTGACGACGGTCTCGTAATGGATGACTTCTTCAGCGGCGCGCAGGTTGTCTTCGGCGACAAGTTCACGTTCGCGCTCAATGCCGGTCGTTGGAGCGGTACCGATGATCCTTCCAGCTATCAGGGCGGCGAAATTGCCTACGACAACGATAAGCTCTATATCGGCGCGGGCTATCACCACTTCAACAGCGACGATTTCACGGCTCTTTACGGCAAAGACGACGCCAATGTTTGGACGGTCGGCGCACGCTACAACTTCGACAACGGCTTTAAAATCGGCGGCGCATACGCAAACAACACCAAGGCGGAAGAAAAGAAAAAGTCTTGGACGGCAGGTCTTGCCTACAAGGGCGCAAATCGCAAACACCCCGGCAGTTGGGGCATCAGTGCCGACTATCGTTACGTCTCCGCCTTCGTCAGCTTGGCTCCCACTTACGACACGTGGTTTAACAACATCCACAGAAAAGGCGTCGACATCGGCGTTGACTGGGCACCTATCGAGAATACCTACGTGAAACTCGGCTACTTCTTCGGCAAAGCCCTCGGCTCGGACGAAGATCTCAGAACCTTCTTCGGACGTGCAAGCTGGTTCTTCTAAGCAAAGCATTCGCCGAACACTCGGCGCAACATAGAGAAAGCTCCTTCGCAAGTTGCGGGGGAGTTTTCTTTTCTTCCCGCGCAAAAAAGGAATCAAAGAATCCACGTCTTGTCGGCGGCTCACGGCTCCGATTAAACTGTTTTCAACTTTTGCAGTTGCAGCCTACTTTCTTTCAACGAAGAAAGAAAGCAGCAAAGTCTGTGTGCCGCTATGAAAGCATCCTGCTTTCAAGTCGCGGCGAGCCGTCATCCATGACGGCTCTAAATTTCGCGGCAACTCCTTTTGCGTTTGTAATAAAAAATCCCCGACGCTCAATCGGGGATAAATTTTTTCAGTAGAGCTTATGCGGATTGGTCTCGGTCAACTGCCGATAAATATAATCGGCAAGCCCTATGCCGCCGCCCTCCGCCGCGACTTTGGTCAGCTCCTCGTTATACATGTCGCGATATATTTCCATTGCCGTGCCGTCGCCGAACAGCTCATTTTTCGGGACGGTCTTCCACATCTCGTTGTAGAGCATTTTCAAAAGCAACGCCTCAAGCTGGACACTAGCCTCCTTAATGTCCTTGTTGCGTTGAGCGACCTCCTCCGTCGTCATGACTTTGGGCGTTTTGCTGTCCAATTTATTTGTCGCCGCCTGCAGTTGAGCTTGAAAGCTCGCCTCCTCTTTTATCATGTTCGCGCCGTCTGAACTGCTGTTCGTCGAACTCGTTCGCGGCATCAAATATACGCCGTCAACTTGCATTGCACTCGCTCCTTAGATAATTTCCAAAACCGCGTGAATCGCGCCCGCAGCCTTCATGGCTTGCAAAATCGATATGCAATCGCGGGGCGTGGCTCCGACGGCATTAAGCGCACCGATAACGTCACTGACGCTCGTCGTCGCGGGAATAACGACGGAGCTTGAGGTTTCCTCGCGGGCGTTTGTCTCAACATTGCGCACAACCATCGACGTGCCGTAAGAATAAGGAGCCGCTTGCGAAGCCTCTTCCTCGCGCTCAATGCGAATCGACAAGCCGCCTTGAGTTATCGCGCACTCGTCGACGCTGACATTGCCGCCCATGACGATTGTACCCGTGCGCTCGTTGACGACAACCTTGGCGATACTGTCGGGGACAACGGGCAAATCCTCAATCGAGGCGACGAATTGCACAATGTTGGCGCGGAAGTAGCCGGGGATATTTATGTCGACGCGCCCCGGATTGGCGGCGTGCGCCACGTTGCCGTAAGCCGCATTTATGGCGTTGGTGATTCGTGCCGCCGTCGTAAAGTCGGCAATGCCCAGGCTCAAAGAAAGTTGCCCGTTGCGACCCAAATCGTCTTCAAGCGTGCGCTCAACTATCGCGCCGTTGGGAATGTTGCCCGCCGTCGGGAAATTCTTTTGCGCCCGATTGTTGCCCCTGCCCGCTACGAAGCCGCCCGTCGACACAGAGCCTTGAGCCACAGCGTAGACGTCGCCGTTAGCCGCACGGAGCGGGGTTTGCAAGAGCACGCCGCCTTGAATACTGTCCGCGTCGCCCATGGAGCTGACTACCACGTCAATCGTATCGCCCTCGCGCACGAACGGCGGGAGCGTAGCCGTGACCATGACCGCCGCCACGTTATCCGAATCCAAATCTGCCGCGTTGACCGTTATCCCGAAATTCCTGAGCAATGAAACCGTCGATTGAATCATCTGCCACGTATCGTCCGAATCGCCCGTGCCGGGCAAGCCCACGACCAAGCCGTAGCCCATGAGTTGGTTGGAGCGCACGCCCTGCACCTTGGCGATGTCTTTAATGCGCGTCACTGACGACTCCGCCCAAACCGTCGAAGTCATGAGCGCGAGGCAGGCTATCAGCGTGGCGAACGTTAAAATTCTTTTCATGACCTCACCTCGTCAATCAAACTGCGCGGCTGACCTTAAAATCGTCCTCGGTGACTTCCTCGAAATTCTCCGCGACAAAGCGGACTCCGTAAACGTACCAATCGTCGCCTTCGTCAAAGATAGCCCAAGCCTCACCAAGTTCGTCACAAAATTTTTTCGCCTCGTAGTAACTGCCCTTCACAAACGAAACTCTGTGTCCGTCGCCTTTATACCGGAGTAACATTTTTCTCACCTCTTTTTTTCTCTTTAAATTCGATTTTCCCGATATTTTCGCACTGATACCAATGAACCTCGGTTACCCTTTCTTTTACGCCGTCGGTTATAACGGCTGTAACGCGACATTTGTACCAATCTTGAGCGTTGGTTTTCGCGCCGTTCGGAAGCAAATTTTCGTTAATAAGTCGCTGAACGTTGCGAATCTTTTCGCCCTCCGCAATGACTTTAACTCCCGTAACCTTGGAGCCTTTCTTTATAAATCATTTATCGTCGCGGAGCGGTTTTTCTGTTTGCACGAAGAAAGTTTTCGCCATCGCGCTCAAGTCTTGCGGCAAAATAAATTCTTCGTTGAGTTTAATTTCGTTATCCATATCAGAACAGGAAATTGAAAATCTGCGTCAAGATGCCCTGGCGTTGCTTGGCGTTGAGGGGACCTTTGCCGTCGAATCGGATAGAGGCGTCGGCAACCTTGGTTGAGGGGACGGTGTTATTCAAAGTCACGTCGTCACGGCGAATTGTTCCGCGCAGAGTGATTTTGTGTTCGTCGCGATTTTGCCAAATGGATTGGGTGCCCTCGACGATCATGTTGTCATTTGGCAGGACTTCGACGACGGTAACGGTAATCTGCCCTCTGTAGCTGTTGGTGTCGTTGGCGGTGCCGTTGGCTTGGAAGGAATCGGAGCCGCTGGCGGAAAACGCCTTGATGAAGTCAAAAATGCCTGTGCCCGTGCCGACGCTCACGGAGCCGGATTTGGAATTGGTTCGGGCTTTGGTGGCGGTCTGCGTGGTCGATTCGTTAATGACTATAGTCAAGATGTCGCCGACGTTGCGGGCTTTCTTATCGGCGTAGAGGCTCATGGTGCCGCCGTCAACCCAAAGGGATTTAGCCTCGACAGCTCCGCCCGCCAATACGAACGCCGCTATCAACATTGCCGTAAAAAGTTGTTTCATATCATCACCTCCTTGCACAAGAATATTGAGGGCGTCATGGATGACGCCCGCCCGCAACGAAAACACGGAAGTTTTCTTTGCGGGCACGCTCGGCTTCGGGTTAGTCGCAACGTTTCGGAAGGCGGCGGTAGGACGCCCCTGCGAGGTGCCCTTTCTTTTGTAACTTTTCTTTGGGCAAGCAAAGAAAAGTTTTTCAATTATAAAAGTTGAACTCAGCCAAATCGCAGTGGCGAGCCGCGCCGAGGACAAATTTTCCGCGAAACCACGCTTTATAAAAAAGGGGGGGAAGGAAGGCTAGAGGCTCACTTCCACGGTCTGAGAATCGATAACCTTAGCCGTCAAAATTTTCTCCGAAGTCTCGTTCTTGACCTTGACCAGCGCGCCGATACGCCCCCGCGTCATGACAATGCCCTTGGCGACCGCACGCACGCCGCGATACTTGATGATAATGTTGACGTGTTGCCCCGAATTGACCGCGACGGGCTGTTGAAAATAGCTCCGCGTGACGGGCGAACCTGCGCGGATAAATCTGTGCGGAACAAGCCCCGAAATGTCGGCAACGTCTTTGACAAACTCGTTGCGACCGTCAACCGGCACCTCCGCGATATGAAAATCCGCCGCCGTCACGGGAATTTCAATCCGCAAATCGTGATTGGCGACGATAACCGCGTCGTAAACCTTGACGCTCGTCGTAAAGCTCACCGTCCGATAAGTGCGCCCGTTCACCGCTATTATCAATCGTACCGGCGTCATGCTCACGTAGCTGATTTGCGCGGGCAGATAAGCTTGCACGTCCACGGCTCCGTCGGGCAATTTGACGTCGGGCGGACTCTGCGTGAAAAATATTTCGTGTCGCCGAAATTCGCCGCGCTCCGCCAACGCATTTTCCAACGCGTCCAACGCTATCGATTGCAATTCCGCGCCCGTTATCGTGTATGCAAAAGCTCGCGACGTCAGGCAAAGCATAACCAACGCCGCGAGTAAAAATATTCGCCTCATGCCAAAATTATCGCTTCAAACCGTTGGCGGTCTCAAGCATGGAGTCGGAGGTCGTGACCGCCTTTGAATTGGATTCGTAGGCGCGCTGGGCGACAATCATGTTGACCATTTCCTCAACGATTTGCACGCCCGACATTTCCAAAGTATTTTGCGCCAAAACGCCCGCGCCGTCTTGCCCCGGCTCGCTCTCAATCGGGGCACCCGACGCCGCCGTCTCCAAGAAAAGATTCTTGCCGTAAGCGTAAAGCCCTTCGGGGTTGACGAAGCGCACAATCGTTATCTGCCCGATTTCGGTCTGTTCGCCGCCCGCCGGGGTATCGGATACGCGCCCGTCCGAACTGATAACCAACGTGCTGATAGGCGCGTTCTCGTCAAGCGTGATGTTCGGCATAAGCAGAAAGCCCTCGCTGGTCACCAGACGACGATTTGAATCGAGCTTAAAGGAGCCGTCGCGGGTGTAAGCCGTGGTGCCGTCGGGCATTTGGATTTGGAAGAAGCCGTCGCCCTGAATGCCGATGTCGCTGGGATTGTCGGTCGTCTGGAGCGGACCTTGCGTAAAGACGCGGTGAGTAGCCGCCACGCGCACGCCCAAGCCCACTTGCAAGCCTTGAGGATATTGCGTGCCGTTGCCTGAGTTGCCGCCCGCGTCGCGCAGTGTCTGATACAGCAAGTCCTGGAACTCTGCGCGGACTTTCTTGTCGCCGTAGGTGTTGACGTTGGCGATATTGTGCGCCACCACGTCCATGTTCGTCTGCTGCGCCTTCATGCCCGACGCCGCCGACCACAACGATCTCATCATAATCAATGCATCTCCTTATATTTGATGTCAATCTTCCAAAATCTTTATCGGCAAGATTTTATTCTGCATTAAAACTTTTTGCAAGCGTAAACAAAAAAATCGCCCGCTTGCCATAAGTTTTTCAGTCGCGGCTGATATAATCGCCGAAAATTAAGATAACATTAAACGAGGTGGCTGAAATGAAGTTGAGACGGATTCTTTGGACGTTGCTGTTGATAATCGTCGTGAGTCTGTCGAACAACGGCTCGGCGGCGGCGTTGCACTACGGCGACAGAGGCGACGGCGTCAAAGAAATTCAAGAATATCTGATAGCGCAATGCCTGTTGAACGCGGAGGCTGACGGCGTATACGGTGCGTCGACGGTCGCGGCGATTAAGGACTTCCAAGAGGCACTCGGTCTGGAGGTCGACGGGGTTTGCGGCGCGTTGACTTATAAGCTCCTGCGGGCGGCGGCTTACGATGAGATTGACGTTACCACCTTCAAGCTCGGCGATTATATTCCCGAACACGTCGAAGATACCCCCGCCCTTGAGGAGCCGGTTGCCGTTAAGACGGTTGCTCCGTATGCGGGCGTTGGCGACGTTATCAAGCTCGGCACGGAAGGCGACGGCGTAGTTCACCTTCAGAACAAGCTGATTGAGCTGGGCTACTACGACGGCGAGGCTGACGGCGTGGCGGACGCGTCGACAATCAGCGCGTTGAAGGACTTCCAAATCAGTCGCGGCATTAAGGCTGACGGCATTTGCGGGCGCAAGACTTATTCCGCGCTTGACGGCGAGGAGGAAGTTTCGGGCGGCGAAAACGAATTCGGCATTCCGAGCTACAGTCGGGTTGTGCGCGTCGAGGCGACGGCTTACTCCGGCATGGAGGACGGCATGGGTGCTTACACCGCCACGGGCACGCTTTGCAGGCGCGGCGTCATTGCCACCGACCCCAACTTTATTCCGCTCGGCACGCGAGTTTTCATTCCCGGTTACGGCTACGCTGTGGCTGAGGACACCGGCGGCGCGATTGTCGGCAATATTATCGACGTGGCGTTTGATACCGTCGGCGAGTGCTACGAATGGGGGCGGCAATACATTGATATTTACATTCTCGATTGAGGCGGCAACGCGATTACTTGAATAAAAATTTTCGGCGCATTGACGCCGATTTTATTTTGCACGACAGGAGGCGTTCGTTTGTTTGAGATAACTGTAAGCGCGGCTTTTGAGGCGGCGCATTTTATTGAGGGCTACGCGGGCAAGTGCGCCCGACTTCACGGGCATAATTGGACGGTTGAGGCGGTGGTTCGCGGCGCGGAGCTTGACGCTTTGGGTATGCTCGTCGACTTCAAGATTTTAAAGGCGGAGCTGAATAAAGTTCTGGACGAATTCGATCATCGGTTTCTGAACGAATTGGCGGCGTTCGCGACGGAGAATCCTACGGCTGAGAATTTGGCGCGGAAAGTTTTTGAGCGGCTGGCGGCGTCTGAGATTTTCGGCGGCTCCACGAAACTTTACGCCGTCAAAGTTCACGAGTCGCCCAATTCCTGCGTGACGTACTATGAATAGCGCGAATGTCATCGAAATATTTTCGTCGGTGCAGGGTGAGGGCAAATATATCGGTTGCCGTCAAATCTTCGTGCGCCTTGCCGAGTGCAACCTCAACTGCGCCTATTGCGATACGGATTTCAATCGCGCCGAGTTTTGCAAGGTCGAGACGGCGGCAGGTTCCGCGACTTTCCGCGACGTGAAAAATCCGCTTGACGCCGCGCAGGTTGCCGAGGTCATAAAGCGGTTCGGCGAGGCGGTTCCGACTCAAGCGGTGAGCTTCACGGGCGGGGAGCCGCTTTTGCATTGGCGATTCGTGCGCGAGGCAGCCTTAGCGGTCAAAGCTTCGGGCATGAAGATTTTCCTTGAGACGAACGGTACGCTTTGCGCAGAGTTGGAAAGCCTTTCGGACGCGATTGACATAATCAGCATGGATATAAAACTTCCGAGCGTCACGGGGCGGCGACTGTTCGACGTGCACGAAAGATTTTTGCGAGCCGCGCAGGGCAAAGACGTTTACGTTAAAATCGTCATATCGGGTGAGACGACGCGGGAGGAATTCTTATCGGCGATTGAAACGGTGGCGAGCGTCGACGCGGAAATTTTGACAATCCTCCAGCCCGTGACGCCCGTCGGACGAATCTGCGCGGTGTCGGCTGAGCAAATCTTATCGTTGCAAGCCGCCGCCCTGCGCCGCTTAAAAAATGTCCGCGTCATACCGCAAACGCACAAGCTAATCAACCTGCTCTAATCGGAGGTGACGGCATGAGGAAACATTTCTTTTCGGCGCGGAACTTGGAGGATTACAAGCGACACGTCCGCACGATATTGGCGGGCACGGGCGATAACCCGAATCTTGAAGTCTTGAAGCATTTTAATCAAGACGCGCTCTTTGCCTACATCAAAGACTTGCTGAAATTTCCTGAAGGGATTTTCGATTCGCGAATCGTCGGCGAGACTCCGATACCCGGCTTGCGACTGGATTTTAATTGCGGCTTGCGGCTCGACGTACCCGAAGGCAATTTTCGCATTCGGATAAGCGACGCCGACAGCGAACAAATTTTTTTCGACAAGTACGTTTCGGGCGGCAGATTGATTTCCGTGGAGCAAATATTTATCCGTTGGCGGATTGAGGTTTTCCGCGACGGCAAGCTGATTTTCACGCACACGCTCGACCTTGAGGGGCAACCCGTCATGCTGATGTTTCGCTTTAACGCGTTGGGCGACTTGATTGCGTTGTTGCCGTATGCCCGCGAGTTCAAGCGGCGACATCGTTGTAAGCTGTCTATTTGCCTGCCGAACAATACTCTGAGCGAATTCGCGGCGCACCTCTACCCCGAATTGCCGCAAGCCGACGCGGTCACGTTCGAGACTTACGCGACCTATTACCCGTCAATGGTGCTGGGCTACACGCCCGTCGCCCCGATAAATTTGCGCGATATGCCAATGGAGCGAATGGGCGGCGCATTCCTGGGCTTGAACTTCCTCGCGCCGAAGCCGACCTTTAAGCCGACGATGCCGCCCGTCACGAATGAGCCTTACGTTTGTATCGGCGTGCAAGCCTCCTCCACGGTTAAGGGCTGGCTCTATCCGAACGGCTGGGAGGTCGTCGTCGATTATCTTAAGGGGCTCGGCTACCGCGTCTTTTGCATTGATAAAAATTCCGTCCAGACCAACGGCGGCATTACGATTCGCAAGCCCGAAAACGCCGAGGACTTTACGGGCGACTTTACGATTATGGAGCGGGCGAACATGCTTTATCACGCGGAATTTTTTATCGGCTTGGGCAGCGGCTTGTCGTGGGTGGCGAACGCAGTTGGTTGCCCCGTCGTAATGATTTGCGGCTTCACCACCGATTGGCACGAGTTTTATACGCCGTATCGCGTCGCCAATCGGCTGGTATGCAACGGCTGTTATAATGATGTGCACGTCGATTTTCTCGGCAAGCTCTGCCCGTATCAAAAGGGCACGCCGCGTGAATTGGAGTGTCAAAAGAAGATTTCGCCGCGCCAAGTCCTCAATGCGATTGAGCGTTTGATTATCGACCGCAACTTAACGCCGCCCCGCTTGAGGAGCGTTTAAATGGAGCGATTATATTTCTCGGCGCGTGACATTCGCGACTACCTTGCCATGCTGATTGACACGAAGGAGCTTAATAAATTGCCCGCCTTCCCGCCGAATTACCGACCGATAACCGCCGCGCCGCAGGTTAAGCATTTCCTGTTCGAGTTGATGAATATCTACGAGCATCGCGATTCGGGTTGCTCTTCGCCGATAAGCGGGGAGACGGGCGTTGCGGGCTTGCGCTTGGATTTCAACTTCGGCTTGCGGCTTGACGTGCCCAAAGGCAATTTCCACGTGCGCATTGGCGACGCCGATAGCGGTATGATTTTCCTGGACGAGAATTTATCGGACGTGCGGCTCATATCGCTGGAAAAGTATTTTATCCGCTGGAAGGTCGAAGTCACTTTGGACGGCGCGACAGTCTTATCGCACACTTTGGATTTGGCGGGGCAACCCGTGTTGATAACGTTCAAGCGGACGGCGGCTTTGGGCGACACCTTAGCTTTCCTGCCGGCGATTGCCGAGTTTAAGCGGATTCACCGTTGCCGGCTGAGCGTGCTGTTGCCTGAGTATCTGCGCGGAGTCGTCGCCGAGCTTTATCCCGACCTTGAGCAAATCAACGCCATGCACTTTGACAGCTACGCGACCTATTCCTACGAGATGTACGGCGGCAATTTCCCGTTCTGCGCCGATATGCGCGATACGCCGCTTGAGCGCGTGGCGAGTTTTATCTTGGGCGTGAACACTCTGCCCGTCAAGCCGACCTTCAAGCCGACTGCGCCCCGCCCGATTGCCGACCCCTACGTTTGTATCGGCGTGCAAGCCTCCTCCGCGATTAAGGGCTGGCTCTATCCGAAAGGCTGGGAGGTCGTCGTTGATTATCTTAAGCGGCGCGGTTATCGCGTCCTGTGTATCGATAAGCACGCCGCGCAGACCGACAGGGGCATTATGATTCGCAAGCCCGCCAATGCCGAGGACTTTACGGGCGACTTTACGCTTACCGAGCGGGCGAACATGCTTTATCACGCGGATTTTTTTATCGGCTTGAGCAACGGCTTATCGTGGTTGGCGAACGCTGTCGGCTGTCCCGTCGTGATGATTTGCGGCTTCTCCAAGGATTGGTTTGAATTCCACACGCCGTATCGCGTCGCCAATCGGCTGGTGTGTAACGGTTGCCTGAACGATTTGCGCGTCAAATTTTTTAAGGAGGGCTGTCCGTATCACTGGGGCACGCCGCGAGCTTTGGAGTGTCAGAAAAAGATTTACCCGCGCCAGGTTCTCGACGCGATTGAGCAGTTGATTGCCGATAAAAAATTTTGCCCGAACCCTTGAGGTAACTGCAGGCAGGAAAAATGTTTCGCCCGTCAAATTTTTTCGGCGTGTGTAAAGGAGGGTGAACGGCATGATTTATCGCGAGCTGGGCAAGACGGGCTTGAAGGTCAGCGAAATCGGCATGGGGTGCGAGGGCTTCAGCGAGGAAAATTGCGCCATGACACAGAAACTTTTCGACGCGGCGGCGGAGGCGGGCGTTAATTATTTCGATTTGTACGCGTCCAATCCGGCGGTGCGCGAGGCGGTCGGCAAGGCTATGCGCGGGCGTCGGCAGAAATTTATCGCGCAGTCGCATATTTGCTCCGTGTGGCAGAACGGGCAATATAAGCGGACGCGCAAACTTGCGGAAGTGACGGCGGGCTTTGAGGAATCGTTGCGGCAGTTGCAGACGGATTATATCGACGTGGGCACGATTCACTATTGCGACGCGCTGGACGATTGGCAACGGATTGAGTCGGGCGGCGTGCTTGATTATGCCCGCAAGCTCAAGGCGGCGGGGACGATTCGGCATATCGGCTTAAGCAGTCACAATCCGCAGGTCGCGTTGAAGGCGGCAGAGAGCGGCGCGATTGAAGTGCTGATGTTCAGCGTCAATCCCTGCTACGATTTGTTACCCGCCTCGGAGGACGTGGAGCAACTTTGGAACGAGGAAAATTATTCCGCGCACTTAACGAACATGGATCCCGACCGTCAAAAACTTTACGAGACGTGTCAACGGCTGGGCGTCGGGATAACGGTCATGAAGTGTTTCGGCGGCGGCGATTTGCTTGACGCGGAGCTGTCGCCTGCGGGCGTGGCGTTGACGGCGCACCAATGCATTCACTACGCGTTGAGCCGTCCCGCTGTGGCTTGCGTATTGGCGGGGGCGCATTCGGTCGAGCAGTTTAAGCAGAGCATAGCCTACGAAGACGCCACCGACGCCGAAAAGGATTACGCATTGACGTTCGCGAGCTTTCCCAAAATCAGTTGGCGCGGGCATTGCGTTTACTGCAGTCACTGTGCGCCGTGCGTCAAGGCGATTGACATTGCCTCCGTCACGAAGTTTTTGCATTTGACGGAGGCTCAAAGCGGCGTGCCCGAAACCGTCCGCGAACACTACAAGGTTTTGAATCATCATGCGGGCGAGTGCATTCGTTGCGGCGTTTGCGAGACGCGTTGCCCGTTCGGCGTCAATATCCGCGAGAACATGACCAAAGCCGCGCAGGTTTTCGGCTATTGAGGAGTGATTAAAATGTTTGAGGACGACGCCAAACTCGACGATATTTTAAACGTGTTGAGTTCGCCGAAGACTAAGGCAGATAAAAAAGGTCGTCGCGCTGCCGAGGGCGAGGAGCTTCGTTACGAGTCCAAAACATCACCGGGCGACGACATGATTAAATTTGATTTCGCAAGGCAAATGAATTCGGGGGTATTGAAATGAGCAAAAAGTTGGTAGCGTATTTTTCGGCGAGCGGCTCCACGCGCAAGCTTGCCAACACTTTGGCGGAAGTCCTCGGCGCGGACACCTACGAGATTAAGCCCGCCGTGCCCTACACCGGCAAGGATTTGAACTGGAACAATCAGCAGTCGCGCAGTTCCGTCGAGATGGCAGATATAAATTCGCGTCCCGAACTTGCCGACACTTCCGCGCAGATTGCCGATTACGATACGATTTTCCTCGGCTTCCCGATTTGGTGGTACGTCGCGCCGCACATCATCAACAGCTTTTTGGAGAGCTACGACTTCGGCGGCAAGACGATTGTCATTTTCGCGACGTCGGGCGGCAGCGGCTTCGGCGAAACTCTTGCGCAACTTAAGCCGTCCTGCGCGGGTTCGACGCTTTGGTATCAAGGCAAAGTCTTTCGCGGGCGCACCGATAAGAATACCCTGACCGATTGGGTTAAGGGCTTGCCGATTGACTGAACGTTTACCGTAAAAAAAAACTCCTCCGCAGTTTGGAGGAGTTAATTTTTTTGCTCAAGCCCTAAGCACAGCCTCGGAATACAGCTTGACGCCGGCGGTCGCGTTCGGGTGAATCCAATCCGTCAAATAATCCTCGTGCGGGCGGAGATTCAAAATCGATTTGATATAGCTGTTCGGATTTATGAAGGCGTCGCCCGTCGTCGCGCACCAAGTCTTAAGGGCGTCGGAGTAAAGATTATTCGCCTGAATTTTTGCGGCGTAGGGCAGGGCACTGACCTTGTCGCCGTCGGTGGAAGTCCACGGCGCGATAAAAACGAACTTCGCCGCCGCATTCCGTTTCAAAATCGCGTCGCGCAAAATCTCCAGGCAGGCAATGTAATGTTGAGGCGTCATGGCGCAAAGATTCGGGTTGCGATAGCGCACGTCGTTGGTACCAATCGCCACGACGAACAGATTCGCGGGCGTCGCAACAATCTTGCTCAAATACGGCTCCGAAATTAAATATCTGACCGTCGCCCCGCCGAGGGACGCGCTGAAAATTTTGCCGTCGACAAGAGGCGCAAGCGGCTCAAACCAGGGGACGCCGCCGTTTTTGGAGCCGCGAGTAACCGAATCGCCGACGAAGCAGACATTTTCCGCCGCCGTCAAAGCTTTGTAAAACGTGCCGCGCATTTCGTCCGAAACGTTCAGCGGCGCAACCCGTTGACGCTTAAAGCCGCGCTCGTCGAACAGATAACGGCGTTGAATCAAATTTTCGTTAAGCTCGGTGCCCAATACAACCCGCGTGATATGCTTAAGGACGTAAGAAATTCTTTTAAGCTCGAAGGTGCTGACCTCGCGGCGGAGGTTGGCGTTCGTAAGAATTTCCCAAATCGGCAAGGGGCGATAATTGCCCGCCAATGCGGAACGCGTCCACATGGGGATAATCGCACCGCCGAGGATTTTTTTCGTCTCGCGGTCGACGTAAACCTCAGCCAACAAACTCGCGTCGCCGTTGTGTTCGCGGTAAATGTTGGCGTAGTTGCCGGGACAATACAGGGTGTAAGTCTTGCGCCCGTTGACGGTCTCAATCTTGACGGGCTGAACCGAATGCGTATGGCAACCCAGAATAATATCTGCGCCCAAATCCAGAAAAATTTTGCGCCACGTCCGCTGAAAGTCGTCGGGAACGTCGGCAAATTGTTCGCCCCAATGCGGCAGGACGATTATCAAGTCGGGCTTGTGACTCTTGGCAAGCGCAAAATCCTCCTTGACGCCCGCCAGCACGCGATTGAATTCCGGGGCATTGCGCTCGACAATCACGGAGGTCAGCCACGAAAATTTATCGCTCAGCAACTGCGCCGCAGTGAAAGCGTTCGCGCCGTAAGTGTAAGCCAAAATCGCCATCTTGACGCCGCCCTTGTCGACGATTTTGACACGCGAATTTGCCTTAGCCGCCGTGTCAACGTAGGAGCCGATAAAGTCGATTTGCTTGGCGTTGAGGGTTTTAATCGTGCGAAGTGCGCCGTCAACGCCCATATCCAGCACGTGATTGTTGGCGGTCGTGACCAAATCGAAGCCGGCATTTTTAACCGCGTCGGCAAAGGCGTCGGGGAAATTCAGATAAAGTCCCTTACCGTCGCCGAAGTTGCTCTGCGAATAAAGCTTAGCCGTGCCGCCCAGCGGACCTTCAAACACGCCGATTGAATAATCCGCGCCCGAAATGTATTCCCGCGTGTACTCGAACATCTCCGCGAAGTCGTAGCCTTGACCGTCGAACGCCCGCTTAACTTGATCCTCCAGCAGAATCAAATCGCCGCAGAACAGAATCTTGAAGGCGTCCGCATACTTTGCCGAGGTCGTCTCGTCTGCCACGCGATAAATATCCTTTTCTTGAACGCCAAACAAATCGATAAAGGCATTGTTTACCTCTGGGGGGGGGGTATTTGATTTACGGCTCTGCTCCGCCGCCTTGAGCTTTTGATAATCGTCTATGTTGACCCAACGATTATCCTGCGTCGTGTCCTTTTGAATGACGGCAGGCGCGGCTTGAACGACCGTGCAGTTATCGGGGACGTCCCGCGTGACGCTGCAACCCGCGCCGATTCGGACGTTGTTGCCCACCTTGACGTTGCCGATAATCGTCGCGCCCGCGCCAATGTAAACGTTATCGCCGACGGTCGGTGAGCCGGCGTTTTTGCTGTCGGGCAGCGTGTTCGAGCCGATTGTCACGTTTTGGAAAATCGTACAGCCCTTGCCGATTTGCGCTGCTTTGGAAATAAAAATCCCGCTGAAGCCGTGCGGCGAATTAAAAAAATTTATGTTCGGATTCATGGGAATGAACGCGCCGAAATAACGATTGATGAGGTCGCATTTGAGCTGAGCCTTCTGCCGTTCCAAGGACGTCTTTGCGGTAAAGTAATCAACGAACGCCTGCCAAAACACAAGCGTAATCGCGTTGACATCAAGGCAGGATCTTAACGCCTTAACGTGCGCCTCGTCTTGCAAGGCGTCAATGTAGTTGAGGAGATTTTGATTGAAACTCAGCGGATTGTTCAAGGCGAATCCTCCTCAAAGCGCGGTGATGACCCAAAGGTAATTCTGCGCGGCAAGCTCGTTGACGCGGCGAATCTGCGCGGGCGTGAGTTTGGTTGCAACGTTAAGCGTCGGCGCGGACTTGAAGAGCGGAACCTTCTCTGCCTTCAAACCGTGAGCCGCCAAAAATTCCATAATCTCCTGCTCGTCCTGGAGGGATTCGTCAGAGATTTTGTCGTCAAAAACTTTCTCGTACATGTCTTTGGTCTCGGCGTAGAGCGTCGGAGCGTCAGCCTCGCCGTAGAGAGCCGCCGCCACGTCGGTGAAATATTGTTTCTGACAAAAATCGGAGGTTATGAAGCAACCGCCGTGCATGTTGAGGATGTCGCGGATATTGTCGAACATTTTGCCGCGACGCTCGTCGTTCAGATAAATCAGCAAGCCCTGCTCGATAATGCAAATCTCGCCCGAAAGTTTCTCGGCACTTGACGTCATGGCGCGGCGGTCTTCAATCGGAATGACCTCGTAGGAAATATTCTTGCGGAACTTTTTGCCTGCCCGTTCTTCCATAAACCAATCGCCGATAAGACAAACCGTCGCCAGTTCGCCGACGACAACCTTGCGCCCGTCACGTGCCAAAATCATGCCTCTCGGCGACAGCGAACACGCCAAATCCATTACGTTTTTGTAATCATTTGCGCGAACGTATTCAATCGCGGCGGCGTAGTTCAGCTCCTGATAGAGGCTGTTCGTCAGTTCAATCCGCTCGAAGTCCGCCAAATTGTCCGTGTTGAAGAATACGGGGCGGTCGAGGAGCTTGAGGAACTTTTGGGCTTCGGGTATGCCCGCCGCCGACAGCCATTGCAATTTAACCTGCGCGGAGTACTCGACCATCTCGAATTCCGCCGCCCGCGCCGTCGACGTTATCAGCAGCGCGAACATTATCATCGCGAAAAATCTTTTCATTGATAACACCTCATTTGAATTCAACAAACTCATTGACGTTTGCGCCCGCCTTGGTCATAGGCTCGACGAAACTGCGCCAAACATTTAGCACGATAACGCGGGGATTGTCGGCGTCGTCAAGGGCTTGAGCCAACGCGTGGGCAAATTCCTCCTGCGTCGAGACCGCCTCCGCCTTGATAGCGAAACTCTGCGCGTAGGCGACATAATCCATCGGATAATCCAGTTCGCAGGCAATGTACCGCTCCTTGTAGAAAACCTTCTGCAACTGGCGAATCATGCCGAGGCTCGTGTTGTTGACAATCAGCGAAATCACGGGCAGCTTGAGGCGGGCGATAGTATAATATTCATTGCCCGTCATTTTAATGCCGCCGTCGCCGCTGACGCAAATCACGCGCCGCTTATCGCCGTAAGCAAGCTGAGCACCCATAGCCGCCGGCAAGCCGAAGCCCATAGTTCCAAGCCCGCCCGACGTCAACCACGTGCGCGGCTCCTCAACGTGCAAGTGCAATGCCGCCCACATTTGGTGTTGCCCGACGTCCGTCGCGTAGGCGAAATTTTTCCCCGCCGTCTTTTTGGCAATCTGATTCATCGCCCACGGCACCGTCAAGCGGTCAACCTGATAATCGTAGTCGTACTCCTCCTGCCACGTCTCAATCTGCCGCCACCAATCGGCGCGGGGCTTGCCTGCCTCGTGGCGCATAAGGAGCTTGAGGATAACCTTCATATCGCCCGCCAAGCCCAAACTGCCCTCGATATTCTTGTCAATCTCGGCGGGGTCGATGTCGATGTGGATAAATTTCTTTGCCGCCGTGTACTTGCTGATGTTGCCGGTTTGCCTGTCGCCGAAACGACTGCCGACCGCGATAACCAAATCCGCCGCCGCCACCGCATGATTAGCCGCCTTTTTGCCGTGCATACCCGCGAAGCCCAAATTCTGCTTGTGACTGCGCGGCACCGCTCCGATACCCATAAGCGTGTTGACGACAGGCAAGTTAAATTTTTCAATGAACGCGATAATTTCCTTGGACGCGCCCGCCGATATTGCTCCGCCGCCCACGATGACTGCGGGACGTTCAGCCTTGGCAATTTCCTCAGCCGCCTCAGCCGCGCAGATTATAAAGTCGGCGTCGGGTTGCGAGGGAATTTTTTCCTTGACTTCCTGCGGACGATAATCCACCTCCGCGAAGAATAAATCTTTCGGCACGTCGACCAATACCGGACCTCTGCGCCCGCTCATTGCGATTTCAAACGCCTGCCGAATCGTCGGGACGAGCAACCGCGCCTCTTTGACTTTAAAGTTGTGTTTCGTGACGGGCATTGTTATATCGAGTATGTCGGTTTCCTGGAAGGCGTCGCGTCCGAGGAGCGCGGTATCGACTTGCCCCGTTATCGCCACCAGCGGGATTGAGTCCATGAACGCCGTCGCTATGCCCGTGACCAAATTCGTCGCGCCCGGTCCGGAAGTCGCCATGCACACGCCGACTTTGCCCGTCGCCCGCGCATAGCCGTCCGCCGCGTGAGCCGCGTTTTGCTCGTGCGTCACCAGGATTTGTCGAATTTCCTTTTCGTCGACCAGAGCGTCATACAGCGGCAAAATCATTCCGCCGGGGTAGCCGAAAATTATATCGACGCCACGCTCCCGCAAGCACTCGACTATCGCCCTCGCGCCTGTCATTATCATAAAATCACCTCGTTAAAACTCGTTCGGCGCACAAACACGCCGCAAGAATATCTTTGCCCCTTGAATCAATCGCACTGCTTTGCAACGCGTCATGAAAAAACTTGTAAACCTCACGCGGCGGCGACTTCGCCAGAATTCGTATCCATGAGAACGACTTATCGATAACGAACCCTCGCACCGCGTGACGCACCGCCGCATTGCGCCGAAAAAATTCCTGTCGACTCATGAACTCTTCCATTAAGCTCAAAGCCCGCGTTATGACGGCAAGCCACGTTTGCAAGTCGTAATCTTGGGCGGCGGAGTCTTCGCGGATTCGGTGGACGTTATTTACAAACGGCACGCGCACATATCGCTCCGCCAAGCACAGGCACTTGAAGCAAAAGACCATGTCCTCGGAAAAGCGCATTTGCGGGAACTCGATACGGTTTGCCGATAAAAAATCGCGGCGGAAAAGCTTGCCCCACGGCAACCAGAAGAATTCTCCGCGCAGATACCGCCGCATTCGTTCCGCAAGATTATTCGAGTCAAGCGTCGGCTTATCGACGAAATTTTTATGTGTCTCGCCGCTGTCCAGGCGCGGCTCCGCAGTTTGCAAGTCGGCGTCCTTGAAGAGTATATGTCGCTCGGTGTGTACAACGTCGGCTTTGAACTGCTCGGCGGCGGCGATAAAATCTCCAAGCGCGGTCGGCAGAATCATATCGTCGTTGTCGACAAAGGTAACGTACTTGCCCGACGCGTTTTGAATACCGACGTTGCGCGGGACGCCGGCTCCGCCCGAATTCTTGCCCGTCGATAAAAGCTTAAGCCGCCCGTCGAAATACGGCAGGAGCTTTTCAACCTCGGTGACGGAGTTATCGGTTGAGCAGTCGTCCACAACGATAACCTCAAAGTCTTTGAACTCCGAGGCAAGCACGCTGAGCAAACATTGACCGATATACGGGGCGGCGTTGTAGAGCGGGATTATCACGGAGACCGCGCAGGTTGTCATTGGCTTTCCTCCTAAAAAAATTCCGCTCACCGATTGATGAGCGGCTAACTACCTTCTGTCTAATTGTCGTCGCGTCATTTCTTGAATCAGCTCTATCGCGCCGCGCCCCAGTCCCGTTTCCCGCGATATGTCTTCGATTGACATGCCCGCCAACAACATTTCCTTGATTATCGACGAGTCCGTTGTTTCCAGCTTGAGTTCGCGGCGTTCGGACGGTTTATCGAGCGGCTTGGGCTTGACAGGTAAGACGATTTCCTTAGGCTCCTCGACGGTTTTAACTTCCTCTGCGCTTTGACGTTCCGCCTCGCGTATCGCCTCCAAAGCCGCCTTGCGCACGTCGCGACTTGCCTTTTTGCGTTTCTTGCGCGGAGCAGGTGCTTGACGTTCGGGGGCGGATTCTTCGGGCGGCTTCTCTGCCATTTTCGCTGACGCTTCTGTCAATTTTTTGCGCGTCGCCTCGATTTTGACGGGGTCACCCTCGACGACCGTTATCGGCTGTTTGGTTTCGGGCGAAAGAATGACCGAATTCCTCGCCGGCGGGCGCGCAGGTTCCTCGACTTTCGGCGGCGCGGCGATTGATTCTTCCAAAATCGCGTCGAAGGCTTTGCCCTTATCCTCCGCGACTTCGACCTTGGGCGGTTCGGCTTTGGGTTCGGTTTGACGCACGGTTGGCGGAGCCGGTATCGGTCCGAGCGGATTAAGCGGTTGCGCGGGCGGCGAAGTTATTTTCGTGACGGGCGGCGTAACGATTGACGCGGCGGGTTTTGCTATCGGCTGAACGGGCGGCGTCGTTATCGGCGGTATCGGCGCGGCGGGGCGTTGCGGCGGCGTCATTATCGGCGGCACGAGCGGCGGCGTCATTTGCGGTATCGCCACGGGCTGTTGGTATTGGAGCGGCGTTGTCATTGCCAAGTTTAATTTCCGCTCCATGACATCCATTTTCCGTTGCATCGATTCGACTTCCGCGCCCGCGTCGTCCAAACGCGCCAGCAAATCGCGTATTTCGCCCGATTGTCCCTCGCCCTTTTTGAGCAACTTTTTTAATTCGGTGACGCGCCCCTCCAGTTGAACTCGGTTGCGCTCGGATTCGTCCAAAACGTTTTCCAAGTGCGTTACGTGATTCTCCATGCGCCCGATTATCTCGTTAGCCGTGCGTTCCAGCTCCTGTTTGAGCTTGCCCGTTGACTCCTCGACTTCCCTGCGCTCTTGAACGTCCTGCTTGCGGCGGCGCGTATTCGTCCATGCCACGAAGATTATCCCCGCGCCGACTGCTATCAACAACATCATCAGTTCGGTAATCATGACGCCTCACAGCGAAATATCCAGGAAGTAGCCGCGCTTCGGGTCGGTAGCCAAAACATCTTCCTCGTCCACGAATTCGGGCGGCGTCCGCTTTTGACGCTTGTAGTAGTAGCCGCCGCCGCGCTCCCGACGGTCGGGGTCGTCCTTGATAACTCTGCCCTCGGCTTCCTCCTTATTGCGCACCTGCTTTTGTTTTAGCTGAGCGTCTTCCTTTTCGCGCACCGTTTCAAAAGCATTCTGCAACGCCGAGGCGTTATTCATGTCGTGCTGGACTTGCGCCGCGTTATTGGCGTTCGCGTAAGTCATTTGCACTCCCACCGGTGCAAGTTCCATTTCGTATCCCTCCCAAAAAATCAATAAGGTCCGACTTCGACCTCGCCGTTATCGTTGAGAAAGATTGTGCAACGTCTGTAATCCGATTGAATATTTTTCAGCAACCCGTTTACCGACAGCTTCACGCCGGGATAAATGGTGTCGCTTACCTTAATCCGTCCGTTCTTCATGTTCGCCAACTGCGCCTCAATCTCCAGAATTCGCTTTTCGTCGCGCTTAATCTGCCCCGCCAACGGAAATTGCGAACGCGTCAGCTGATTTATCATGTCAATGCGCGTCTGCGGCAACTTGTTGATGTCAATCTTCGACAGCGTGTTGAGCGTCTGCGTGATATGCGTCAGCCGCCGCTTGGATTCTTTATAATTCTTGCGCAGGTCTTGATATTCTTTTTGGAGATTCGGGTCAATGCCGACGGAAACTTTCGTGACGACAAAGGCATCGTTGCCGAGGGCGCGAACGTTAATTTCCGAGCCCGCCACCGTGTGACCGCCCGTTATCTGCCCGTGCTTGGTCTCCATGATAATCCGCTTGCCCGCCCGAATATGCGAGTGGAGCGCGATGTCGGCGATATAAATATCGTTGCCCGCCTCAATGAAGGCATTTTCGGCAAAGGCTGTGCGCACGTCGTGCTCGGCGTAAACCTTAGCCCTGTCCGCGCCCGTGATGCCGCCGCTTATGTAGACGTTGCGCCCGGTGACCTCCGCGCCGTTGACGGAGCCTTTAATCTCGATGTCGCCCGTCGCCTTGACGGAAAAACCTTGCTCGACGTTGCCCTTAATCTGAATCGTGCCGTCAAACTCAACGTCGCCCGTCGACACGCCCACGGAGCCTTTAATCTCAAGGCGCGGGTCGACGCTTATCCGCGAGCCTTTGTCGACAATCTGCCCGTTCACCGTGGCGATAAGCCGTTCGCCGACGACTTTGGTATTTTTGCCTTCGGGCATGGGGACGGGGCGACCGTTCTGCGCGGGAACGAAATCGCCCAAAATATTTTTACCGGGCGTGCCCTTGGTCTGCGGAATGCGAATCGCCAGCGTTTGATTTTCTTTGGCGAGCACGAACAGATTCAAATCTTTGTAGTCAACTTTATCGTATTCGTCGACGACGGGCTTGCCCTGGACGCCCAAATTAAATTTCCTGTCGATGTAGGCGTTTTCGCCGGGGACGGGCAAAAGTCCCTGCGCGGCAATGAAGGGCTTAAAGCTCTTAATGCCGTTTTCAATCGCTTCCTCGTCAATGCCGTAGACGACGCCCTCGGCATTTAGCGCGGCGATAACCATTTCCTTTGTGGGCGGACGTGCGCCCTCCCGCGTGTCGTATTTGACGGTTGCCTTCATTCTGTCGCGTGAAAGGTCGATTATCAGGCGGGCATAAGGCTCCTCGACGGCGTCAAGTTGTTCAAGGCTGTCGCCGACGGCTATTATCGCAAGTTCGTCCGCCGTTATGTCGACAGGCTCGGCTATTTTTTGCGGACGCCCGCTTGCCTCGCGCATTGTCCGCGAAAGTATTCCTACGTCGTAGTCCAAAACTTTGCACTCGCGCAGAATTTGACGCATATCGGACAGCTCAAAGAGACGTTCGCCGTCCACACCGGGATAAATCGTAAGATAAACGCCATCCGATCTGAATTCATATTTATAACCGGATTGCGGACCGCCCAAGACAAGATTTTCGCTCATCTCGCGTCCCCCTTTCTGTTAATTAGGAATTAGGAATTGGGAATTAGGGATTAGTAAAAAACTTTTCCCTAGTCCCCGGCTCCAGTCCCTAAACCAAGTCCTCTTTGTTTTGCGCCAAGTAGCCGCGCATTCTGAAAATCGCCTTCGTGTGCAGTTGAGAAATTCGCGCCTCGCTAAGGTGCAGAATCAACGCTATCTCCTTGAGCGTCAGCTCCTCATAATAGTAAAGCGATACGACCGTCCGCTCTTTTTCGGGTAGCCGCTCAATCGCCTTTGCAAGTGTATCTTTCAGCTCGAACAGCTCCGTCGAATTGGCGGGGTTTGTGTCTATCGCCTCGGACACGTCGGTTTTGAGATATTCTTCCAGCGGGATTATCGTCGCCGAATTGCATTGGTTAATCAGCGTTTGCAATTCCTCAAGCGAAATGTTCAGAGCCGCCGCCAATTCCTTATCGGTCGCCGCCCGCCCCAATTCGTTTTCCAGCTTGGCAACCGCCTGCTCATATTTGCGAATCCGTTGGCGCATGGAAACGGGTATCCAATCTTTGGAGCGCAGATAATCAATCATTGCGCCGCGAATCCGCAATGCCGCATACGTCTCAAATTTTATATTTCGCGCAAGGTCGAAGCGGTCAATCGCGTCAAGCAACCCGAAAAAGCCGCTGCTCAACAAATCGTCCCTGTCCAAATGCGGCGGAAGACTTACCGCCAAACGCCCGCAGACAAAGCGCACGAGCGGCAAATAATGTTCGGCGAGCGCGTTCCGCAACTCAACGGAATTCGTTTCCTTATACTTAACCCACAACATCTGCCAATCGATTCTGTTCGCGTCACTTTCCATAGTTGATTCACCGCCCCTCCGCACGTAAACGGCTCAGCTTTTGACGGCATGGAAATCCAACGGGCGTAAATCGTCAGCATCGTCCTCGACCGTTTCCTCCGCCACGCCCAGATATTCCTCGCGATTAAAATCTTCGCCGGTCTCTTTAATCTGCGCGGTGTCGATAAGGTCTTCAAGTTCGCGGTTGGTTTTGAAAATGGCATATTCCTCGCCCGCCATTATCAGGACAAAGCTCCACAAACTCGTAAAACAAAAGGCTGAAAAAGTTCGCGACGCCACGGTCTCCTCCCGCACGAAGTCGCTTGTCAGCCCCGATATAAGTACGATTAGCAATGATACCATGCCGATAGCCAAGGAGAGTGCCACTCTTTTGACTGGCATTATTTCTTCCAGGAAGCTGTAAATTTCTGCCAAAGTTACCACCTCAGCTGTAAATCACATTGTCTTTTCGCCGCGGTCGATGGTTTTAACTTTGTAAATGCCGGTCGCCAAATCGATAGAAACCGTGCGCCCGTAAGTGCCGCCCGTGTCCTCGGCAACAACCTTGATACCATTGCGGCGGAGGATTTGCTTGCAAGTTTCGGCGTTCCTGGTGCCGACCTTCATGATGTCGGTTGCATTGGAAAAAGCAAACATCTGCGCCCCGCCCGCGATTTTGGCGACAAGCCGAGCCTTCGTCGCGCCGAGCGCAACCACATCGTTAATCATGAGCGGAATGCCCGTATCGGCAAATTTCGCGGGATTGTCGCTTGAGCGTGCCTGCGTGCTGTCGGGCAACATGATATGCAAAAGCCCGCCGACCTTTTTAATCGGGTCGTAGAGCGAAACGCCGATACACGAGCCCAAGCCGTAGCTAATGAGGTTGGACGGACTGCGACCGACCTTGTAATCAGCCATGCCGACTTTGATAAGGTCTGCCATAATTATTCAACTCCTACTGCTTTGACCAGAGTGCTCAGCGAGCCGGGATCCGGTACCAGGAAAAAGTGTCCGTGTATGCTGTCGTCTTCCGCCAAGAATTTGGTTTCGATAACCATTGCGTGATCGCCCATTTGCCCCAGCTGAACCAGCACGACGTTTAAAATCGCGCCCGCCATGTCAATCGCCAGGGAGGGTATCGACGGCAACATTGCTATATTCGTGAAGTGGAAAAACGCATTGAGATAAGAACCCGTCAAGATATTGCCGACTTCCTTCAACGCCGAAACGTCCATATCGTCAAGGCTCTGCGTGGTGCCGAGCGGCTTGCCCATTGCGCTGTCGACGAGGTACAAAGCATTTTGCTTGGGCATGATAAAAAGGATATTGCCGGGAGCTTTGCCGTAGACGCGAAGGAATACGGCGACGACCAAAGCGTCGGGACCGCCGACGAGGTCGGGAACGTCCTCAATCGGGACGAGCGCGACGCGAGGGACGTTCATATCGATTTTTTTGTTTACGACCTGCGACAAGGCAGTAGCCGAATTGCCCGCGCCGATATTGCCGATTTCGCGCAAGGCGTCCAGCTGTGCGGGGGTCAAATCGAATTCATCAATCATCTGAAATCATCTCCGTGAAATTTATTGGGAGCAAAGCTCAATTCGTGCCGACAATCTCCTCCAAATTGAGCATGGTAACGAGCCGCCCGTCGATATTGCCGATGCCGCTCAAGAATTTTTCCATAGCCCTGTCGCTGACAGTCTTTTTCGGGTCGACGAGCTTGCTTCTGATTGTCAAAACCTCGGTGACGGCGTCGACCAACATGCCGACTTGCAGGTCGCCGACAATGACGGTAACTATCCGCGCCGTTTCGGTGTAGGGCGTCTCTTCGATTCCGAGGCGTTTCTTCAAATCGATAACGGGCATGACCGAGCCGCGCTGATTGATTACGCCTTTGATAAAGCTTGCCGCGAAGGGAACGCGGGTTATGTCAACCATATCGTGAATTTCCTGCACTTGAAAGATATTTACGCCGTACTCTTCGTCGCGCAACTTGAACGCCACGACTTGCAGGGAATATACTTCTTCCTCTTCGTCGCTCAAAACGTTTTTGATTTTATTGACCGCGCTGTCTTTAGCCACAAGAATTCCTCCTTAGTTAAGCATTGTCGCCACGTCGAGAATCAGAGCAACTCTGCCGTCGCCGAGTACCGTCGCGCCCGAGAACATCTTCAAGCCCATGAACAGGTTGCCGAGCGTCTTTATAACAATTTCTTGCTGACCGATGAGTTTGTCAACGACAATGCCCGCCTTGGCTTCGCCCGCGTGCACAACCACGACGAACAGCTCCGCCGTGTCTTTGACGTGCGGAACCATAAGCGTTTCTTCCATGCGGATTATCGGGATAATTTCGCCGCGCAGGACGATGACCTCGTTGTTTTGCACGGTGCTGATATCGCTGAGCTGAATGCTCAACGTGCTGTCGATTGACGCGAGCGGAATGGCGTACATTTCGCTTTGGACTTGAACAAGCATTGCCTGGATAATCGCCAAAGTAAGCGGCAGTTTAATCTTGAAGACGGAACCCTCGCCGACGTGCGTTTCAACGTCGACTTGACCGCTGAGCGATTCGATTTTACTGCGCACAACGTCCATACCGACGCCGCGCCCGCTGATGTCGCTGATTTTTTCCGCCGTGGAAAAGCCGGGCAGGAAGACGATACGAACGGCGTCCGCGTCGTCCATGGAGTCAACTTCCTCTTGACTGTAAAGTCCCTTCTCAACGGCTTTGCGGCGGATAACGTCGGCGTCAATGCCCTTGCCGTCGTCGGTGACCATGATAACGACGTTGTTGCCCTCGTGGCGGGCGATAAGTCCGACTTCACCGATACGCGGCTTGCCCTTAGCCTCGCGCTCGTCGGGCATTTCAATTCCGTGGTCAAGCGAATTCCTCAAAAGGTGCATGATAGGATCGCCGATTTCGTCGATAACGGTGCGGTCGAGTTCGGTTTCCTCACCTTCGATTGTCAAGTTGATTTCCTTGTTGAGTTCCTTTGTGACGTCGCGAACCATGCGCGGGAAGCGGTTAAAGACTTGGCTGACGGGAACCATGCGGACTTTCATGACGATATTTTGGAGGTCGGTTGTAACTCTGTCCATTTGCTCCAAAGTCTCGGTAAGTTCGGAAAGTCTGTGGGTTTGCCCGATTTGCTCAAGACGAACTTTATTGATAACAAGCTCGCCCATAAGATTCATAAGGGTATCGAGCTTTTCGATGTCGACGCGGACGGATTGTCCTGCGTGGCTTTTCTTTTGCGCGGCATTACCGCCTGCACCGCCGGCAGCGGGAGCCGCAGGTTTGGTTGCGGGAGCGGAGGATTTTGCGGGCGCGGGCGTCGGAGCCGTTGCGGGAGCCGTTGACGCCGAAGGTTGCGCGGGCGCGGGAGCAGGTGCCGCCGCTTGAGCGGGAGCCGCCGCAGGTGCCGCGCCAAACTTTATGACTTTGGTGTCCGCGCTTTCGATTTCGGAAATGCCCATGACCGCGTTTTGGACGGCGGACTCTTCGGCTAAGGTTATCAAAATGACTTCAAACGAACGCTCGAAGGCTTCCTGCTCCAAATCTTCGGCGGAGGGGATTGTACGAATCACTTCGCCGAGTTCTTCCAGGGCGTTCATTACCATGTACGACCGCGCAGATTTGAGGAGGCAGGACTCCGCCAACGTGACTTTGAGGTAAACGCCCTGCATACCGTTTTTTATCGCTTCGTTTATTATATTTCTTTCCGTGTCGGACAATTCGACGGGGATGTCTGCGGCTCCGGCGGCGGGCGCGGCAGTCGGAGCTTGAGCGGCAGGAGTTGCGGCGGACGCGGCAGTCGGGGCTTGAGCGGCAGGAGCGGCGGCAGGCGCAGTTTCACCTTTGGAGATCGCGCTCAATTTGGCAACTAAATCCGATACATCGATAAGGTCTTCGGGGTCGCCGTTGGCAACGTTGTTAATCATTTGCTCCAGCGAGTCAATACACTTGAACAGAGTATCGATTATGTCGCCGGATATTTTCAACTGCTCTTTGCGCAACATGTCGAGCACGTCTTCCATTTCGTGCGTCAGTTCGGCGATTTTGTTGTAGCCCATAGTCGCCGACATGCCTTTCAACGTGTGCGCGTTACGGAAAATTTCATTTAGTATGGACAAATCCTCGGCGTTGTCTTCCAAGCCGAGCAAGCCGTCGTTGAGCGATTGCAAATGTTCATGCGACTCGTCGAGAAACATATCCATGTATTGATTAGTTTCCATTTAAAAGCCTCCTGTTTATTTTTAGGAATCAGGAATCGGGAATCAGGGAGCAGGTTTTACCAATCCGCAATTTCCGGTTCACGTCTCCAAATTCAGTTATTTTTGAGCTTTGTAATCATTGCATTAAGCATTTTCCCTATCTCGCCGGACAAAGCTGTTATGGCATCAATATCTTCTTGCGCCAAATAATTCAGCTTAACGCAAAGCAGAAGTTGAGTTTCGACCTAGGCGTTCGAGCCGCGAGCTATGGACAAAAATCTCAAGTAGTCGCCCGTTGAAGCGCGTGCATTGCCTTCAGCGATATTGGAAGGAATGGAAACTGCCGCCCGCCTCAGTTGGTTAATCAAGCCGTAAAGCTCTTCTTTGGGCAATTTCGTAGTCAAGCCGTAAATTTCCGTTGCCAAATCCATCGCCTTTTGCCAAACGATTAAATCTTTATAATTCAAAACTCTTACATCCTTCCCCCGATTCTACTCCCTAATTCCTAATTCCTATCTTCTAACCGCCTCGACAATGGCTTCGGCAATTTTATCCAAAGGGCGAATTTCGTCGGCAAGCCCCGCGTCAACCACGGCTTTTGGCATACCGTAAACCACGCAACTTGCCTCGTCCTGCGCGATTGAGTAGCCGCCCGACGCCTTGATTTTCTTCATGCCCTCGCAACCGTCGCAACCCATGCCCGTCATAATGACCGCGACCAAATCCTTGCCGAATTGCGCGGCGGAATCGTACATGACATTGACGGCGGGGCGGTGGTTTCCTACGGGCGGGTCTTTGCCAAGGACGATTTTACGTTCGCCGCCGGGCGCGGGAGCTATCCGCAACTGAAAACTGCCCGGCGCAATGTACACTTGTCCGGGTCTGATAATTTCGTCGTTTTCCGCCTCCTTGACCGCTATTTGGCTGATTGAGTTGAGCCTGTCCGCCAAAGACTTCGTGAAACCCGCCGGCATATGCTGAACCACAACCGCGCCGCAAGGCAGGTTGCCAGGCAGTCGCGTTATGACTGTCTGCAGTGCTTGAGGTCCGCCCGTCGACGTGCCGATAACCACGAGCTTTTTGCCCGTGCCGGGGATAATTTTTTTGACAGGCTCCGCCGCAGGGACGCGACTTATCGTCGGTCTTTGCCCCAAGACGAGTCCCGATCTGCGTCTTACTTCGATTCGGCGCGGCTGCGGGTCTTCTTGGATTTTCGGTTTGTAGACAAGCGGCTTTGACGCGGAAACGCTTTTTTTGGCGTGAGCCTTCGCCGCCAGTCGGCATTTAGCCAAAATCTCATCCTTTATCGTGTCGATTTTGGAAATGGCTCCGCCCGATTTGCTTACGAAATCGACCGCGCCCAGCGCAAGTGCCCGTATCGTCTCGTTGGTTCCCTTTTGCGTGGTGGAACTTACCATGACGACCGGCAACGGGCATTGCTCCATGATAATCGCCAGTGCTTCAAGTCCGTCCATTACCGGCATAATGACATCGAGCGTTAATACGTCGGGCTGAAATTTCTTCACTTTATCGATGGTGTCTTGACCGTTCACCGCCGTGCCGACAACTTCAAAGTCGCTTTGACTCTTAAACAAATCAGAGAGGACTTTTCGCATAAAAGCGGAGTCATCAGCAATCAAAACACGAATCACTTTGGACGCCTCCCTTTGGCTGAAAATTTTTGTGTTGTCGGCTCCTTGCCGTCCAACCGTTTCAAAATAACTAATGGCTACTATTCGCTTGACTTGCCAAAGTTCCTTCATTGCCGCAAAAAAAATCGCCCCTCCGAAATTTCAGAGCGGCTTAAAAATTTCAGGCGATAAATTATAACGCGTCGGCAAAGTTCTCCGTCGTAGTCTTGCCTATTCTTAAAGAGAAGGGGTTGAACGGTCTGGTGTTCTTTTCCGCAACGACGACGCTGTCGTAGAAATGAAGACCGCCTATATTGATTGTGCCGTAAGTCAGCGGCAAAGCTCCTCGCGCATGAAAGGCGTTGAGTTCGTCAATAAGCCTTTTCGTAAATTCTATGAAGCTGTTGGGATTATGCAACCCTGCGCCCTCGGAATCATTCCAATACGACGTGTGGCAGTCTTCGCACATGTAAAGCCCGCCCTCTTTTATATGCGGGAACATTTCACGGAAAGTGACGATTTGTTGATTCATTGTGTGCCCGCCGTCGTCAAGAAGGATGTCAACGTGCGGATATTTCTTTTTGAACGCCGCCCAAAAATCAACGTCCTCCTGCGAGCCGATTTCGATAGCGATTTGCTCCTCCGCCAGCTCCTTGCATTTGGGGTCAATGTCGACGCCGACAATCTGAGCGTTTTTGCCGAAATAATGCTTCCACATCTGCGCGGAGCCGCCGTTTTGCACACCGACCTCGACGAAGACAATATCCTTGCCGCGATATGGCGCGAACCATTTTTCGTAAATCGGAAAGTAGTGCGCCCATTTGTCAATGCAACGGTGTTCTTCAAACAGCCAATACTTCATCAAGTCGCCCTGCCCGAAGAGCCGATATGCAGCCCTCAACGATTCAAGTTGATTCTTCTTTAATTCAATTTCTGTCATTGAACAAATACCTCGTTTAGCATTCACGATTGGAGCCAAATCAGCTGATAACGTTCCATTTGCTCCAGCGCGTATTCCATGATCGACATTGCGACCTCCGGGTTTTTGCGGAGGATTTCGATAAACACGTCGTGCGGGATCAGCAACAGCTCCGCCTTATCCGTCAAGACCGTGGCGGACATTGTAAAATGTTGCTTTTCCAAAAAGTGCGTGGGGTTTACGAAGGCGTTCTTTTCGATAATGTCGAGCGTGTTGTACCAGCCGTCGCCGATGTCCACGTTTCGCGAAAGTATCCCTTCCGCCACGAAGATAAAGCTTTCATTGAGCATTTCGCCCGAAATTCTGTCGCCCTCGTAGTACGTGACAAGCTCCGCATAATCCTCGAACAGCCCGATTGTCCCCTCGTAACGCCCCTGCAAAATCGGTGCCTGCGATATGAAGTCGCGCAGACGTTTCCTTTCGTCGACGGGCGGAGCCGCCTCGGATTGCTCCTCATGCCTTTTGACGCGCTCGATAAGCCGCGCCATGAACTCCGAATATTTTGCGTTCCAATCGACAAGCATTTGATTCAAGACCAGCTCATAAAGCTCGCAAAGCCGCTCGACGCCGCCCTTAACAAATCTGTTCGCGTCGTAGAGAAAGCCCAAAGACAGAGCCGTACCCCAGTAGCGTAAATAAACGCCCAGACTCATGCCCTGCGCGTCCCAAGAGCTTTGAGTAACGAGTCTGCCTCGCGGCTCGGCGGGAACATCCGCATATGTTATGGCGTCCGATTGAAATTCCCTGAAGCTCAAAAAGTGGTTGAACAACTTCCCGTGATTCGTGAATTCAGCCAAAGCAGCCCAATCGAGGCGACCGTAGGGTTGCGAAATGACCAGCTGACGGAATTGCCCGCGAACGATTTGCTCGACGGTCTTGTTATTGTCGCCGGTCATGCGGACGGGTATCACGTTAAGCGAAAAACTTTCCGCCTTCCTGTTCGGAGGTAAAATTTGGCAGAAAAGGCAATCGTTCCGCTTGTTGACGCATTGCAACATGAAGCCCCACGCGCTCTGCAAAATCGCCTTAAGCATCAAGGGGTTGGCTTGGACATATTCGCGCAGGTCGGAAAAAATATCGGCGGGCAACAATGTAATGAATACGCCGCGCCGATATGTAGTCGCCCGCTTCGGCGCGTAAGGTCTATTGTCGACGGGCGGAACGTTGTCGAGGATTTTCGTCCAATAATCGCGCACGCCCCGCAGATATGCGCCCGTTCCTTTTTGCGTGTACGGCAGGGCGGCGACGGGCGGAGCTTTATCGATTATTTTCGTCCAGTAGTCGCGAATCGCCTCTTGACTTTCGGGCGGCAAATCTTCGGTGCCTTTCTTGGGCTTCGGCTCGAAGGGAATATCCGCGAGGTTGCAGAAGAATTTTTCCGCGTTGAAACTGTCGGCGACAAGCTGGGCGACGGTAACCAATACAGAGAACTCCTCCATGCTCGTCCTGTACACCGCGAAACGAATCAGCGGGTCGTGCCTTATGTCAATGTCGCGACGCATATCCGCTTCAAAAATCTTCATAAAATCGGCGTCGAGGTCGTTTTTGTTCGTCTGTGTCAAGTTGCGGAAAATCGCTTCGGGCTTGACGAACGCCGCAGGGCGAATGACTTTAACCGTGCGCGTGACGAGGTCGCAATAATTGGCGCGGAGATTTTCGTTTTCGGCAATCAGCTTGTTGACGGTGATATTAAATTTAATCGGGCTGACGGTGCCGCGCACTTTATAGAGCGACTGAACAAAGAAATGCGGCGACACGAAGTTTTGATCCTCGAAGAATTTCATCTCCTGCGCGTTCAAATCTTCGACCGATTCAAGCCTGCGCGGATTATAGCTTACGTTGTCAAAGGTCTGTCGCCCGTAGACGCTTTCCAGAATTTTGATCTCGTCGGGCATGAGTTGCGAAAGTATATTCATAAGCAGTCCTCATTTCAGCTTTGATTTATAGAAGAACCATATAGCCAAAATCCAAATCGGCATGACGATAACCGCCGGTCGCATTTCGTCCATCATCGCCATTATTATAAGCACGCCCGCCAAAAATGCCAAACACAAATAATCCGCGAACGGGTAGAAAAACGATTTGAACTTCGGTTCGACGCCCGACAACTTACAATGCTTGCGGAACTTCAAATGCGTCAAGACTATCATCGCCCAACTTATGACAACCGCGCCCGTAACGATTGCCATCATGTACATAAAAACTTCGTCGGGCAAAAGGTAATTCAGCACCACCGCCAAAAGCGTTATCGTCGACGAAACCAGAATTCCGTTGACGGGGACGCCGCGCCTTGAAAGTTTCTCAAAAAATTTCGGAGCGTTGCCGCTCTTCGCCAAGCCGTAAAGCATACGGGAATTGGAGTAAATCGCCGAATTGTAGACGCTGATCGCCGCCGTAAGCACCACGAAATTTAAAATGTTCGCGGCGGCAGTAAAACCCGCATTGCCGAAAATCTGCACGAACGGGCTGGCGTCCTTGCCGACCTCGTTCCAAGGCCAAAGCGTCATGAGCACGACCATAGTGCCGACGTAAAAAATCAAAATGCGGTAGATAACCTGGTTAATGGCTCGCGGAATGGTTTCATTGGGATTTTCCGCCTCGCCCGCCGCAATGCCCAAAAGCTCAATGCCGCCGAAGCTGAACATTACCGGCGCAAGCGACATAATCATACCTTCAAGCCCGTTCGGGAAAAAGCCGCCGTAAGCCCAAAGATTAGAAAAATTATCGGGGAAGGGCATGGCGCCGGTAAAAATATAATACGAGCCGAGAATAATCATGCCGATAATCGCGGCGATTTTTATGAACGCCATCCAAAATTCGATTTCGCCGAATGCTCTGACCGTGAAGAGGTTAATCGCGGTGATAATAATCAGGCAGACAAGGACGCCGATCCACTTTGGCAAATCGGGGAACCAATAGCCGACGTAAATCGACACGGCAGTAAGCTCCGCCATGCTCACGATGATGTAGAGGAACCAATAGTTCCAGCCCGCCAGGAAGCTTGGGAAGTCGCCCCAATACTTCGCGGCGTAATAGCTGAACGAACCGCTTACAGGCTCCTCAACCGACATCTCGCCGAGCATTCGGACGATAAAAAAAATAATTATCCCGCCGATAAGGTAGCTCAACGAAACGGCGGGACCTGCCAGGGCAATGGTGGCGGTCGAGCCGTAGAACAAGCCCGTGCCGACCGCCGTGCCCAATGCTATCATTTGCAGATGACGGTTTTTCAAACCGCGTTGCATTTTATTTTCAGACATTGTTTTACCAAACCTCATTCGGGTAGCGCAAATTCCAATCCTTCCTTAGCCGTGTCATGATGTCCGTAACGTCTTTGGAAAAGTTGAGTTTCATAATCGAGGCGTCGCCGCTTTGAATCGCCTGCTCCATATCGCTCAGTTCGTAGAGGAGGGCGTCCGTTCTTTCGCCCGCGAAAATCTCTTCAACCTTGCCGGTCTCCGCGTCGACGAAAATCGCCTTTTCTGCGCGGGGATACTCCATAATCTCAATATAGCCGCGTTCGCAACTGATAACGGCGCGTTTGGGCTGTTTGGAGTGCATGGACAGCGCGACGGTCGCCATTTGCCCGCCGGCATTTTTAAGCAGAATCGTCGCCATTTCGTCGGAGCCGGTCGGCGAGGGTTGCCATTGGCTTAAAATTTCGGTCGGCGTCTCCGTCATGAACGAACGCACAATGCTAAGCGCGTAGACGCCAATATCGAGCAACGCGCCGCCCGCCAAGTTCATGTTAAAAAATCGGTTGCGCATATCGTAGGGCTTGAAACTGCCAAAGTTAAGCGTGATGATTTGAACCTTGCCGAAGTCGCCGTTAGCAATTCTGCTCCAAAGCGTCTTGTAAAGCGGCATGTGCCAAATCGTCATGGCTTCGGCGAGGATTAAATTTTTATCGGCGGCGAGGGCAATCATATCGTCGAGTTCGCGGCTGTTGAGCGTGATTGACTTTTCAACGAGCAAGTGCTTGCCGCCCTCCAGAGCACGTTTCATAAAAGGATAATGGGTGTTGTGCGGCGTGGCGATATAAATCACATCGACGTTGGGGTCGGCAAAAACCTCGTCAATAGCGTCGTAAACTTTGGCGACGTTGTACTTTTCGGCGAAGGCGACGGCTTTGTCGTGCGTGCGATTGGCGACGGCGTAAAGCGTCCTGCCCTGCTTGCCGAGAGCTTGAGCCGCCTCGTTTGCTATGACGCCCACGCCGAGCATCGCCCAATTAAGATTTTTATTCATAATAAGTCCTCACTGAATCAAAATGTCTCTGAACATGGAAAGAATTTCCTGCCCGTAATATCTGCCGGGAACAGCCCAGCGACCGTTCAAGTCTTGCCACGTGCCCAAAGTCCGCGAGCCGTAAGCTTGACGAACAATCCCGTAGCGCGGGTCGACAACAGGCATGGTGGGGCGTCGCGTCGAAGAATAGGCGAGCAAATGTTGAATATGAGCGCGAACGCCGATTCGGGGCGTCGAAAAGAATTCGCCTTTAACGCCGCCGCCCGTCGTGCCAAGTCCGCAATAATTGTTTTGTTCGGGGATAACATCGCCGCCGTAGCGGAAAAAGCCCGTTTCCTTGAGAGCCTGCGCGAACGCGACGTCGGGGCGAATACCCTCGCGGCTGCCCTCCTCGTAGTAGTAGGCGACAATCTCCTCGGCGGAAACGTTGATAATCGGATTGGGATTGTTGCGCAGGAGGTAGCGGACGCATTGCTGTTGAGTAGCCATGGGCGTGCCGATAATCGACGTGTCGTTGGTGGAAACGGTTTGCTTGACGGGGTAGGGTTCGGGTGCAGCGAAGTCGTCATCGAAAATTTCATCTTCGGGCAACGGGATTGTGCCGCTCATCATGTTGAGGGTTTGGCTGTTCAAGTCGTCGCCGCCGCGTGATACCGAACGCGTCTCAACCTTCGGGTCGTGAATGCGAGCGTTCGCCGCCACGGGAATTGAAATCGCGAATGCTCCGAGCATAGTTGCCGCAATCAATTTTTTTGCCTTAGAAATGTTCAATATAACCACCTCAAGCTACAGATTCTTTTCAGGAATTTATCATCTGCCGCGAAGTATATAACATTTGAATTTTTGTTGCAAGGATTAAAATTGAATTTGGGGGCGATAAAAATGGCGGTCGGGATAATCGCGGAATACAATCCGTTTCACGCGGGGCACGCTTATCAAATCGCGCAGGTCAAACGGCTCGCAAGGTCGGAGGTCGTGGCGGTCATGAGCGGCAGTTTCACGCAATGGGGTTTGCCAACTTAAGCGAGCGCGATTTAAAATTGGATACGCGGCGTTGACGGTCGGAATAATCAGCGCGGCATCGTTTGCCGAATTGAACGAGTATGATTTTAAAATTGGAGGTGAAACCGTGGCGGTCGGGATAATCGCGGAATACAATCCGTTTCACGCGGGGCACGCTTATCAAATCGCGCAGGTCAAACGGCTCGCAAGGTCGGAGGTCGTGGCGGTCATGAGCGGCA
>CALFJE010000152.1 GCA_937877545.1 uncultured Selenomonadales bacterium
GGCGTTGAGCAAAGGCAGTCCGCACCACTTTGAAGAAGAAATCCTCGTCTGCGTCAAAGGGCGGCTTGCGCACGTCGCAGACCACGACCGAACTCGTCACTTCGGGCGGCGGCAGGAAACAGGGCGGCGGCACGTCGAAGGCTATCCTTGAATCTGCGCGGAATTGCACCGCCACCGACAACGCCCCGTAAATCTTCGACCCCGGCGCGGCGGTCATGCGTTCGGCTACTTCGCGCTGTACCATTGTCACGATTTTTGTTACCGGCAAGGAGCGTTCCAACAGCGTCAACAAAATCTGCGTCGTGATGTAGTAGGGCAAGTTCGCCGCGACTTTGAATCTGCGCGGCATCAGCTCGGCTAAGTTCAGCTTTAATATGTCGCCCTCAATGAGCCGCAAATTGTCGTAGCCCGCCAGTGTTTCCTTGAGCACGGCGGGTAATTTTTTATCGACCTCGACCGCCGTGACGCGTGCGCCCGTTTCCAGCAAGCCCTGCGTCAACGTCCCTATGCCCGCCCCGATTTCCAAGACCTCGTCCTCCGCGCAGATTTCAGCCGCCTCGACGATTCGCCTTACAATTTCTGCGTCGATTAGGAAATTTTGCCCAAGCCCCTTGACGGCTCGCAATTTGAATTTTTTGAGGATATGTCGCGTCGCGTGAGGGTCAGCTATCAACGGGTGCAACATGATTCAACGCCTCCATGAATTCTGCGCGGGTGACGCCGTAGCTGTTGAGTCGGCGGACGAACGTCTTGACGTTGCCGTAGCCGATACCCAACGCCGCCCCGACCTTGTCGCGGAGGGTGGAGCTGTCGGAGCCGCCCGATAGTTTATATTTAATCATCTCAGCCGCCGTAAACTCCTCGCGGGGTTCAAGCTCCAACGTGCGGACTTTGCTCAAAGCGCGGCGAATGGATTCGGGGCTTGCCTGTTCGACGCCCACGTCGTCATTGGCGGTTGCCTCGTCGCGGGGGATATAGGCGTGCTTGGCTTGCGGAAAGTGGCGTGTCAAAAAGCTCCTGATGTTTTCGCCGGCAGAGTCGGGGTCGGTCAAGATGATTATCCCGCGCCGCTTATATGCCGCCGCTATATTCTTGAGCGTCCGCGCAGTAAAATGAAAGCCGCCCGTCACTATGCACTCTGCTTGGAGCGCACGGTTGACGGCGGCCACGTCGTTTTTGCCTTCCACTATCAAAACTTCCTTAATCAAACGGTTGCCTCCTTTTTAGGGATTAGGAATTAGGGATTAGGTTTTACTGAATCCTGAATCCTGAATCCTGATTCCTGATTCCTTCTTCCTGATTCCTGTCTTTGAGCAGAATTTCTTCGACGAGCGGCAGAATCTCCTCGTGAATGTCGGTGGTTGTGCGGGCGAAGTTGCCAATCGCGCAGTCGACGACCTTCCAGCCGTATTTCTGCGCCAGCTCCTTATAGCTGCCGTAAATCTTGCGCATATAAGCGGCGTCGCTCTCGTGAATGTCGGCGCGTCCGCGTTCGCGTCGCAGGATAGCCGATACTTCGGGCGGCATGTCCAGGAAGATTGTCAAATCGGCTCGCGGCAAGCCGTAGCGATTATATTCCAAATCCTCCAGCCACTTTAAAAATCTGTCGCGCTCGATTTTCTTGCCGAACTTCGCCGCCTGATACGCCATATTTGATTCGACGTAGCGGTCGCTTAGGATTATGCCGCCGTCCTCGTAGAAGTCGCGCCACTTTTGCCAACCGGCGAATCTGTCCACGGCGTAGAAGGTTGCCGCCGCGTAGGGGTTGACCGCCATTGCCTCGCCGCCGAAGTCTCCGCGCAGATACATCCTTATCAACGCCGAGGATTCCGATTCGTAATTCGGGAAGCTGACGCGCTTGACTTTGCCCTCCAAATCGCTGAGCCGCTCGTAGAGTTTGCGTGTCTGCGTCGCCTTACCCGAACCGTCCGAGCCTTCGATAACTATCAACTTTCCCATACCGTGCACCTCCAAATAAAAATTTATGGCGAAAGTAGCAGTTAGATTAGACAACGCGCCGTTATTTCCTGCTTAGGTGGCGGGTTTGCAAAAGTCGATAAAAGCTTGCGCGGCTTTGGAGACGTAGCGGTCTTTCTTTCGGGCAAGCCCTATGTCGACGGAGTACGTGACGCGATTAGACAACGCGCCCTTTTCCTGCTTAGGTGGCGGGCTTGCAAAAGTCGATAAAAGCCTGCGCGGCTTTGGAGACGTAGCGGTCTTTCTTTCGGGCAAGCCCTATGTCAACGAAAATCGGTTCGCAAAACGGAATGGGCTTGATGTCGCGGGAATTTTCGCAGATAAAATCGAGCAGGAAAGCGATACCGACGCGGTGAGCGACCAGCCCTTTAATCGTGACGATTTGGCTGCTTTCGAGCACGGTGCGCGGCGCGATATTCAGGGCGTTGAGCTTATTCCGGACGACTTCGCGCAGATACGCGCCCTCCTTGAACATGATTAAATCGGCGGCGGCGAGGTCGGCGGAGTCGATACAAGCTTTGGCGGCGAGCGGGCTGTTTTGCGCCACGCACACCATAAGCTGATTGCGGCTCATCTTGAGGACGTCGAGGTTGCGCGGGTTATCGGGGACGATAATTATCCCGAAGTCGAGTTCGTCGTTTTCGAGCTTTTCGCGAATGGTAACGGAGCCTTCTTCAAAGAGGAGCACGTCCAAATTCGGGTGAATTTGACGGAAGCCGGAAAATACTTTCGGGAAGAGGTACGCGCCCATCATCGGCGGGATACCGATTTTAATCGTGCCCTTTTGCAGGTGCTTATAGTCGTTGACTTCGAGGAGGGCGTCGTCGATATTGTGCAGGGCGACTTCGATACGTTTAAGGAAGACCGCGCCTTCGGGCGTCAAGGTGAGTTGTTTCTGACTGCGGTCAAAGAGCAGGATACCCAACTCCGCCTCCAACTTTTTAATTGCGACGGTTATGTTCGGCTGGGAGACTTTAAGTTTTTGGGCGGCGCGGGTTATGTTCCTTAAGCGGCTTGCCGTCTGAAAATATTCGAGTTGCCGCAGCTCCATTTGAATCACTTCCTTTGATTTGAAGAATCCGACCGAATGCTTTACAATAATTGTGATTTATATTTTACACGGTAAAGATTTATCTTGCAACCGTTTTGGAGGCGGCATTATGATTGAGTTAATCGGCGTGGAAAAGAATTTCGGGGTATTGAAGGCGGTCGACAGCTTGAACGATTCCGCGCAGATTTGGAGGCGGCGTCATGATTGAGTTAATCGGCGTGGAAAAGAATTTCGGGGCGTTGAGGGCGGTCGACGGCTTGAGCTTTAAGATTGAGCGCGGCGAGGTCTTCGGCTTACTGGGCAAGAACGGCGCGGGCAAAACGACTGCCGTTAAAATGCTGACGCTCCAACTTAAGCCGACGGCGGGCGAAATTTTATTCTTGGGGCGACCGACGGCGGGCAACGAGCTGTTTATCAAGAGCCTGCTTGGAGTGGTGCCGCAACATCTGAACTTTGACCAAGACCTGACGGCGGCGGAGAATTTGGAGCTTCATGCGCGGCTGTATCACCTGCCGGGGGCTGAGCGGCGCGAGCGGATTGACGAGCTTTTAAACTTCGTGGAGCTGGAACATATTCGCGGGGCGTTCGTGCGTGAATTATCGGGCGGCATGAAACGGCGGCTGTTAATAATCCGCGCCCTGATTCATCGCCCGCAGATTTTATTTTTGGACGAGCCGACGGTTGCGCTTGACCCGCAAGTGCGCCGCAAGATTTGGCGGCTGATAGCGGACTTGAAAGCGCAGGGGATAACAATCGTGCTGACGACGCACTACATAGAGGAGGCGGAGGCTCTGTGCGACCGCGTGGCGATATTGAATCGGGGGCGGCTAGTCGCGCTGGATACGACGGCTAAGCTCTGCGCGGGTTGTTCGCTTGAGGAAAGATTCATTGAGCTGACAAAATAAAAAAGTCCTCCGCGCAGGTTTACGGAAGATGCTCTATCAAAAATCGTGTTAAAAGCAGTCGGAACCCGGCGCACATGGACGTGCGCCGCCCGCAACAAAAACACGGATGTTTTTTTG
>CALFJE010000153.1 GCA_937877545.1 uncultured Selenomonadales bacterium
TCAGTTGGTAGAGCAGGGGACTGAAAATCCCCGTGTCAGTGGTTCGATTCCGCTCTGAGGCACCATTAAGAAAATCCCAAAGCTCGTCGATAACGGCGGGCTTTTTCCGTAGGAGGAACGTCCAATGCTTACTTGTGAGATTTGTCCGCACCATTGCAGGCTTGAAGTCGGCGAAGTCGGCAGATGTCGTGCGCGAGTCAATGACGGCAAAAAAATTACCGCGCTCAATTACGGCGCGATAACCTCAATCGCTCTCGACCCCATTGAAAAGAAGCCGCTGTATAAATTTTTCCCCGGCAGTCGGATTCTGTCCGTCGGCAGCTACGGTTGCAATTTGAATTGCCCCTTCTGCCAGAACTTTGAAATTTCCATGGCGGATTCGACCTTCCCCACGCGCCAAATCACGCCCGAACAACTTGCCGCCCTTGCCGCCGAACTCGTCCCCAGGGGCAATATCGGCGTCGCGTTCACCTACAACGAGCCGTTTATCAGCTATGAATTTGTTCGCGACACTTCGGAGATTTTACATAAAATCGGCTTAAAGAGCGTCCTCGTGACGAATGGCACCGTCGCGCCCGCTGCCTTAAAGAAAATCCTCCCGCTTATCGACGCCATGAATATCGACCTTAAGGGCTTCAGCCAAGAGATTTATTCCAAACTCGGCGGCGACTTCGAGACTGTTCGGCGCACGATTGAAACTTCCGCGCAGGTTTGTCACGTCGAAGTTACAAGCTTAATCGTCCCGACCATGAACGATTCGCCCGACGATATGACTAAGGAGGCAACATGGCTCGCGAATATCTCCAAAGATTTGCCGTTGCATATCAGCCGATTTTTCCCGCGCTACAAGGTCACGAACTTGCCGCCCACGCCCGTCAAACGGATTTATGAGCTGGTCGAAGTCGCCAAGCGACATTTGAATTTCGTCTACGCGGGCAACATTTAATCTGCGCGGAACCTTCAAAGCTCTCCTATTTCGGAGGGCTAATTTTTTTTGCAAAAGCGGCGCGATTAGAATTGACAAAAAAAAAAAACAACTATTATAATGCACAGAAAGACACTTAAAAACTTTTAACGAGGAGGAGGATAGCCGGGCAAAAATAATCGCGAGTTGGTTCCGGTTTTGAAAGAAAGGGGAGGATTTTTTATGAGTTTGATTGATTATGCGGAATTGAGTCGGATACAAGTAGCTAAGCTACAAGAACAAACATTAAATAATCAATACATATTAAACCACAGAGGAACGCTTTACCCATCGACATATACGCCCTCAACAGTTAATACCGGCAACACTACCGCCAACACCGTACTTGCGGGCACGAGCAACGCCGACACCATTACCAACAGTGCGTCACATGTCACGATTAACGCCGGCGCGGGGAACGACACCATAACCAATACCAGACGCGGCGGAGCATTTTCATTGGCGGGAGCTTATTCCAATATCGACGGCGGCGCGGACAATGATTATATTGATAACAAAGAATGGAGCGATTACTCGTTCATTAGCGGCGGAACAGGCGACGACACTATCTTAAGCAGGGCGGCGAGTTCTACAATCTTCGGCGGCGAGGGTAATGATTTTCTCCAAAACACTACGGGCGGCGTATCATTGAACGGCGGCGCAGGTAACGACCTTATCAACGACACGGGAGCCATAGGTAAAGGAAATACAATCACAGGCGGCGCGGGCAATGACACTATCAGTTTGGAATCTGCGGCGGGAAATGATCTGATTCAATACAATTCGGGCGACGGCAACGACGTGATTAGTGGCTTCGGCTCGACGGATACTCTAAGCATATCGGGCGGCTCCTATTCCACAACCAAAAGCGGCTCGGATTTGATTGTCACGGTCGGCGAGGGCAAAATTACCCTGGTCGGCGCAGGCAATTCCTCGCCAAATATCAAAGGCACTTACG
>CALFJE010000154.1 GCA_937877545.1 uncultured Selenomonadales bacterium
AACCCGTTCCTCTTGCCGACCGCGCCGGTGTTTTGGATAGAAAGCTCCGCGCCGCCCCCGATAAGTATTCCGCGCTCCGAGCCGTCCAAACCGTATACGGTTGCGAACTTCAAGCCGACAGCCTTTTAATCGCCCGCGCAAATGTATTGCTTGCCGTCGCGGAATTCGTTGGCGATTGCATCGCCGCCGAGCTTGCCGAGGTTGCCGAGATTATCAGCCGCAACTTTTGGCAGACCGATGTTTTAAATCCCCCGCCGCGTCAGATCACATAAGTTTATGGAGGCGGCTCACAAAGCCGGCAAGACCGTCGAGCTGATAACACCTGCGCGGTTCCTTTTCGACGCGGGCGGTACTCCAAAGACTTCAACAAGCGTATGCTGAGCGACCCGCACCTCAAGGTTTTGGACTACGCGCCCGACGCGAGGAAATATTTCAAGGGCGTCGACATTGAGGGCGGCGTGGCAATCACCCTGCACGACGAGGATAAGGACTTCGGAGCAATCGGCACCTTCGTTCCCTACGCCGAGTTGCGCACTGCTTGCGAGAAAATTATAGCCCGCTCCGACTTCGTTGAGTTCGGGAAGATTATTTCGGGCAGGACGCCCTACCTGTTCACCGACAAATTGCACGAAGACTTTCCCGACGCCAAAACCAAACTCAGCGACGGTCATCTTTGCGACATTTCGTCCAATGCGTTCGCGTCGTTGCCCGATATTTTTACCGTCGAGCCTAACGGCGACTGCCTCCGCGTTTTGGGGCGGCTGAACAATGTCCGCGCTTATCGCTATATCAAAAGCGGCTACGTTCGCGGGCGCGACGAGAATTTTATCGGCAAGTGGAAAATTCTTTTGCCGCAAGCCAACGGTGCGTCGGGCAAGCTGGGCGCGAAACCTGCGCGGATAATCAGCAAGCCCGTTCTTGGCGAGCCGAACGATATTTGCACGGATACCTTTTTGGTCGTCGGAGCCTTCGGCAACCGCGCAGAGGCGGAGACTTGCTTGACTTATATCAAGAGCAAATTTGCGCGTTGTCTGCTTGGAGCCTTGAAGGTTATGCAAGTGAATCCGCGAGCGACGTGGGCTAAAGTTCCGTTGCAAGACTTTACGCCCGCCTCGGACATAGATTGGGGCGGCGACGCAAACGCGCAACTTTATCGCAAGTACGGTTTGACGGAGGCGGAGATTGACTTTATCGAGACGCACGTAAAGGAGATGTAGCAGCTAGTTGTTAGTTGCCGGCTACCAGTTACCAGCTGCTAACTCCCAGCTACTAATTGACAGAACGGAGATGACTTGAATGTTCGGCATAGACGATAAGGAATTCATACGCGGGGAAGTGCCCATGACCAAGCAGGAGATACGAATCCTGACGCTGGCAAAGGCGCGGCTCCGAGTCGATTCGGTGGTGGCGGACGTGGGCGCGGGCACGGGTTCGGTCTCGATAGAGGCGGCGCGACTGGCACATTCGGGCAAAGTCTTCGCGATAGAGCGCAACCCCGACGCCGCCGAGCTGATACGGCGCAACGCGGAAAAGTTTTTGGTCGGGAACGTGGAAATAATCTGCGCGGAGGCACCCGACGGCTTGGCGGGCTTGCCGGCATTGGACGCGGCGATAATCGGCGGTAGCGGCGGGCGGCTCGATAAGATACTGAACCTTTTGGGCGCGAAACTCAAACCCGACGGGCGGATAGTCGTCAACGCGATAACGATACAGACGGCGGCGGCGTGCTTGGAGTATTTCAGAGCGCACAGTTGGAGCTACGAGGCAATTCAAGTGCAAATCTCGCGGCTCAAGAAAATCCGCGCCTACGACATGAATCAGGCATTGAATCCCGTTTGGATAATAACGGCGGCGAAGGAGGCTTTAACATGAAACGATTTTTATTGGCGGTGATGATTATGCTTAGCTTGACGTTGACGGCTTGCGCGGAACCTGCGCGGAATCTTTCGACGAGCGTGGACGAATTTTGTTGGAAATACTTCGCGACGCTCAACCGCGACGAAAATATTTTCTATTCGCCCTACGGCATAAACGCGGCTTTGAGCATATTGGCGAACGGCGCAAGCGGCGACACCCTTAAGGAAATTCTGCACGCCCTGGAAGCCGACAACCTAGACAACCTAAACGACGGGCATAAACGCTTTTCCGAGGCGGCGGCGGAAACTTACGGCGGCGAAAATATTTTTATGGAGTCGAATCTCCTGCTTATCGACAAAAGCATAATCGGGCGCGGGCTTGACAAAAAGTTTAAGCGCGTCGTGAGCGACGTTTACAACTCTGACGTGCGCGAGGCTGACTTCGGCGGCAACGTCACGGGCGAAAAGCAGAAAATCACGCGTTGGGTTACCGATAAGACCGGCGGCTTTATCCCCGACTACAAATCGATAGCCACCGACGCCACGCTGACCGATTTGCTTAACGTCGTCTACTTCAAGGGCAAGTGGGCTATTCCGTTCAATGAGCGCGGGACGACGCGTAAAGACTTCACAAATCGCGACGGCTCCAAGATTGAGGTCGACATGATGAGCCGCACTTTCGAGGACGCGATAACCTACCGCGCCGACGGCAAGTTTAAGGGCATTGCGTTGCCCTACGGCGAAGGTGCCGCCATGTATCTTATTCTGCCCGCCGCCGACGACAGCCTTAACGTCGCCGAACTTTGGAACGCCGAGACTTTTGCCTACCGCGCAGATTTTCTTGACGGCTTGAGGAATTCGTCCGCCTTCGACGGTGAGGTCGTCGTGCGCGTCCCGAAGTTTGAGCTTGACATTGAAAACAACCTTGTCGAAAGCCTCAAGGCGATTGGCATTAAAAAATCCTTCGGCGACGGAGCGGAATTCTTCAATATCGTCAAGAGCACGCCGCTTAAGATTGACAACGCTAAGCACCGCGCCAAAGTCAAGGTGGACGAGCAGGGCACCAAAGCCGCCGCCATTACCGAAATCACCATGCTCAAGGCGACTGCAATTCCCGACTTCAAGCCTCCGCGCAGAGTCTACTTCCTCGCCGAACGTCCGTTCCTGTTCGTGATTCGCGACGTTAAATCGAACGTGACGCTGTTCGCGGGCGTCGTCAACAAACTTTAATCGTTACCTTAAAAAAAATCCCCGCCGAGCTTTTCGACGGGGTTTAATTTTTGAATCCGCGCAGGTTTATTTCCTTACAAGCTTGTTGCCGCTGATTTTGTACGTGAAGCCGTTGATGTTGAAGCGCGTAGCCGTGACGTTCTCAAGCGTAATGGCATTGGCGGTCGAGCCGACCTTGAACGCAACGGATTTAGACGCCGCGTTGTAGGAGGCGGAAAATGCGCCCGTGATTTGGAGCATGTCTGAGTTGTCGAAGCCCTTGATAACGTCGTTGCCCTCGCCGTTCGTGTAGAGGAAGACGTCGGCTCCCGCGCCGCCCAAGAGCGTATCATTGCCCGCGCCGCCCCAAAGGGTGTCGTTGCCGTTGCCGCCGCTGATGTAGTCGTCACCTTCGCCGCCGTCGATAAAGTCCGCGCCGTTGACGCCGTAGAAGGTATCATTGCCGGCTCCGCCCACGATTGAGTTGTTCAGCGCGTTGCCGATAAGTTGAATCGCCGTCGTGCGCCGCGAGGCGTCTGCAAGTTCATACTTGGCGGGAGCGGTTATCTTCGCACTGTTTTTATCGGTGAGCGTCAAAAGCTCCTTGCCGCCTATAATCATACGTTCCTTGCCCGTCGCGTCGATATAGGAAATTTCCTTGCCGCCGCCGTTTTTAATCGTGAGGGTGCCGCTGCCGATTTTAAGCACGGCGTCCGAACCGTTGAGCGTGGAATTTGAAATGGCTCCGCTGATAGAAATCAAATCGCCCTCGGCATAGTCGCTTATAACGTCGTTGCCCGCGCTGTAGACAAATACATCGTCGCCGTCGCCGCCGCTTAGCGTGTCGTTACCTGTACCGCCCCAAAGGGTATCGTTGCCGTTTTGACCCCAAAGTTTGTCTGCGCCCTTGCCGCCGAAGATGTAATCGTCGCCGTTATTGCCCGTGAATGCGTCATTGCCGCTGCCGCCGATTATGGAGTTGTCCAGCGCGTTGCCAATGACAGTTATCGCCTTGGTGCGCGTGGAAGCGTCGCCGTTTAAAATGTCTGTGTCCAGCGTGACTTTGGCGGCGGAGCTGTTATCGAAAGTCTCTGTCGTCTTAGCGGCAGGAGCGTCGCCTTCGCCCTCGATGTTGACGGTCTTTAAACTCGCCGCGCCTTCCAAGGTTATATTGTTGGTGCCAACCGCTACGATTATGTCGTTGCCGCTCGCAAGGGTCGTGAATGCGCCCTCGCCGTCGTCTATACTAAGCGTCGTCGTGGCATTGAAACCTTCAATCAAGTCGTTACCTTCGCCCGCGTCTATCGTTACGGTGTCGCCGCTGTTAGAAATGTAATCGTTACCTGCGCCGCTGATAATGGAGACGCGGTCGCCGCTGTTGGAAACGGTATCGTCGCCGTTGCCGAGATTGGCGTTGACGCTAGCGGCTGTGTTAGAGACGTAATCATTTCCGGTGCCGCCGTCGATAGTGGACTTCGCGCCGCTGTTGGAAATGGAGTCGCCGCCGCCACCGCCGACGATTGAGACCTCCTCGCCGCTACTGTTGATTGAATCGTCATTTGAGCCGCCGCTGATTGTGACGTTCGCCGCCGCGTTGTCGATTGTATCATTTCCTCTGCCGCCGTCAATCATGGTGCCCGTGCCGATTGATTCGTTCGTGATAAAGTCCTCACCCTTGCCCGCGTCAATCGAAACGTTTTTGCCGCCGTTGGTGATGGTGTCGTCACCCTCGCCGCCAATGATTGTGACGTTCGCGCCCGTGTAGAGCGTTACGGGTTCACCGTCGCTGTCCCCCGTGACGTTGAAGCCGATATTGACGATTGAATCACCATCGTCACTGCCTGTGAGTAGCTTACCGTTCGTCTGGTTACTATAATTCTCCGCCATAAAAAATCCCCGCCACATTGACGGGGATTAAAAGTTCCGCACAGATTTATTTGTCGTCGCCAAAGGTCAAGAGGAATTCGTCCCGCGTGAGCTTGGTGAGGGTGTCGGCGGTGTCGAGCTTGCCGATTGAGTAATCCGAGGGGCTGTCCGTAATCGAATCGAGCTGAGCGTCGCCGAAATCGTTTTCGTCAAACCAATAAGCGTCTGCGGAGGCAGTGAAGGTGCGCGTTACACCGTTGATTATGACTTTCTTGCCCGCCGCATTGTTGAGCGTCAACGTCTTGCTTGAATCGTTGCTGAAGGTGAGCGTCACGTCTTTATTCTTAATCGCAACGCCCGTAATGTGACTGAGCCACTTCGCGCCGTCGCCGTTTAGCTGAATCTTGTCGAAGTTTGCGGCGTAGTCGGTGATAACGTCTTTGCCGCCCGTGTAAGTGAAGGTATCCGCACCGTAGCCGCCCGTTAGGGTATCGTTGCCTGCCGTGCCGACGATTGAATCTGCTTTCGCGCCGCCGACGATTGAGACGCCGTTGCCGTTGCCGCCGCTGAGTGTGACGCTTGCCTTAACGGCGGAGGCATCGACGACCTGATAATTACTTGCGGTGAACGAGCCTGTAAAGTCGGGGCGAATGATAATGGTTTTAGTGCCGTCGCGCCCGAAGACACAGGCGTCCTCGTTGATTAAAATTTTTTTGCCGACGGAATTTTTAAGCGTGAGGGTTTTTGCGGCGTCGTTGCTGAAGGTGAGGGTTACGTCGTTGCCGTTGACTGCGGCGTTCGTGATATGACTGAGCCAACGCGCATTATCGCCGCCCGCGAGCGAAATTTTGTCGAAGTTCGCGGCGTAGTCGGTGATAACATCGTTGCCGCCCGTGTAAACAAAGGTATCCGCGCCGTAGCCGCCCGTGAGCGTGTCGTTGCCTGCCGTGCCGACGATTGAATCGGCTTTTGCGCCGCCGACAATCGACACGCCGCCCGAATTGCCGCCGCTTATCGTGACAGATTTTGTTGCCGCCGAGGCGTTGATGTTCTTGTAAGAGCCGCCCTTGAACGTGCCGCCGAAGTCCGCCGTCAACGTGACCGCCGTCTTGTCGTAGGAGAGGATTTGCTTGTCGAGGAAGCAGCGGGTCGCGCCGTTGACGATAACCTTTTTGTTCGCCGCGTTATTAAGTGTCAAGGTCTTGGAGCTGTCATTGCTGAAGGTGAGCTTAACATTGGAGCCGCTGACGTCCACGCCCGTGATATGGCTGAGGTATTTCGCGCCGTCGCCCGCCAGGGAAACTTTATCGAAGTTCGCGCCGTAGTCGGTGATAACGTCTTTGCCGCCCGTATAAACAAAGGTATCCGCGCCGTAGCCGCCCGTGAACGTATCATTGCCCGCCGTGCCGACGAGAGTATCAGCCTTCGCGCTGCCGACGATTGAATTGCCGCCGCTGATTAGTGTAGACCACGCCGCGCCCTCGCCGTCGATAACGTTAATCGTCTTGTCCGCACCGTCCTGAACCGTAACGGAGCCGCGTATTCCGATGGCGAGGATAACGTTGGAGCCGCTGAGCGACGCGCCGATAACTTTGCCCTCGACGAGCTGAATCGTATCGTCGTCGGCGTTGTAGTCGGTGATAAGGTCATTGTCCGCCACGTGAACGAAAACGTCTTTGCCTTCGCCGCCGGTTAGGGTGTCGTCACCGGAGCCGCCGCTCAAGGTGTCGTCGCCCGCCTCGCCGTTAATGGAGTCATTGCCCGCCTCGCCGCTTAGGACGTCGTTGCCCGCGCCGCCGAGGAGCTTATCGTTGCCGACGTTGGCGAACACGGTATCGTTGCCCGCGCCCGCCTTAATCGAATTGGCAAGCGTGTTGCCGGTAATTGCAATGCCCTTAGCCAAAGCAGAGGCGTCTACATTGTTGACGGAGGCGTAATCCGTGAGGTCAATCGCATCGTCGGCGAAGTCTTTGGCTATTGTCATGAGCTTGCCCGAAACGGTAACCGCGTCGGAATTTCCGTTGCTTTGGGATATGGAGAAGTTGCCCGCGAGGTTGCCGTTGCCGTTCAACGTGGGGTAATGTTCCGCACCCTGCTTGGCGAGGTAGCGCAGGAACATGTAACCGCCCGCATATGCGTTATTCGTCCCCGTGCCGGGCATCAAGCTTAAGGAATTGTTCAAAGCGTCGGCATTGTTCGCCAAAGTGCGGATAGTGTAAGTTCTTTCGTCGTCAATGCCGTGAGTGAGCTCTGCCATGCCTTCCGTTATAAACTGTGACAGGTCGGCAAAATGGTTGATATTCGCCGCCATGACAGCATGTGTCATTTCGTGAGCAAGAGTGCGATCCAGATAGAAACCCGAGCTGTTCCTTTTGCCGTCAACGTCGCCGATTGTGATTGAGTTATAGTGATACATGTTTACATACATGCCGAGCTGTATCGTTTTGCCGGAGCCGGTGTAATATCGGAAAGGCGTTGCCGCCAAGGTGTTGCTTGTTTCGTTTCTAAAGCCGAAGTAAAGTTCCTTAACGGTAGCGGAAGAATCGGAGCTGAAGCCGTAATTGTTGCCGTAAGATTCGGCGATGAGGTCGAGTGCGCCGCCCGCCCACCAGGTCTTGAAGGCTTGCCAAATGTATTTCTTGGTATCATTGGACAGACTGCTGTAACTTATGCTGTAAGGATTAAAGATGTCGTTGTCGAAGTCGGCGAGCTTGACTGTAAGCCCGTTGGTCGTGAAAGTGCTGCCCGTGAAGTTGTCCAAACTGCCCGTTTCCTCAACGATACTCTGTGCGGTCTTGACGGAGGAGCCGCCCGCGTCATAGCCTGTAATCGCGCCCGTGTCGTAGTTGTCGAGGTCTATGCCGCAATAATCCTTAAGGAAAGTATCACCGTTCCCCGCCGCCGCACAGTCAAGCGTCATCTGTCCGATAGCCGCGCTTATATTGGCGAAGTAGCCGCCCGTGGCAATGCTTACAGCTTTATCAAGTGCCGCCTTGCCCGCCGAGGACGTGGTGTCGAGATAGCCCATGAAATTTTTGATAACGTCCTGCGCGGAAACGGCAGTGGTAATGGTCGGGGTCGGGGTTGGCGTCGGGTAAATATTTAGCGTCTTGCCGTTGGCACCTGCCAAAGTGATATTGCCCGAATCGGTGATGTTGACGATAACGTTTTCGCCGCTCGTCGAGGTTGACCACGTGGAGCCGCTGATTGTGATTGAGTCGTTGGAGCCGTAGTTATAGATAATGTCGTCGCCGTCGCCTTTGTCGTAGCCGTAAAGATGACTTGTGGCGGTGTTGCCGTAAATCGTATCGTTGCCCGTGCCGCCGCGAACGGTTAAAGCGTCGCCGCCGAGGCTGATTAAATCTGCGCCCGCGCCGCCGTCTGCGGAGTGACCGCCGCCATTGGCGATAATCGTATCGTTGCCGTCGCCGCCCAGGAGCGTATTGTACCAGTAAGTCGTAATGCTGATGAGGTCGTCACCCGCGTCGCCGCCGAGCTTGGAGCGATAGTGGTTGCCCGTGATTGTATCATTGCCCGCGCCCGCCGTGACAGTCACACGATTATTGTTACCGTAAACAGAATCGTCGCCGTAGCCCGCGTTGATTGAGGTATCGTCGCCGCAGTTGTTGTAAATGGTATCGTTGCCCGACCAGGCGGCTATCGTGACTTTGTCGCCGTAATTCTTAATGGTATCGGCTGAGGAGGAGCCGCTGAGTAACGTGCCGTCGTTGGTGTTGTTGATGTACTTGCCGGTCTCGCCGTCGGGAGGATAGATGTAAACGGTCTTATCGCCCGCGCCGCGCAGAGTTATTACGCCGCTGCCCTCGACGCTTATCAGGACGTTGTTGGCGGCGTCAATCTCTCGCGTATAGGAGCTGCCGCTTATGCTTAGCGTGTCATTGGAGCCGAAATTGACGATGAGGTCGTTGCCGTCGCCTTTCCTGTACTGATAGAGGACGCCGTAGCTGTTGCCGTTGCCGAAAATGGTATCGTTGCCCGTGCCCGCGTTAATGGTGACGCCGCCGAAGTTACTGCTCCTTAGGCTGATAAGGTCGGCGTTGGCTCCGCCGCTGATTGACACGTTGGGGTCGTAGCTGAAGATTGAATCGTTGCCTGCGCCGCCGTCGATTGTGACGTAGCCGAAACCGTCATTTATCTTATAATCGGCATTGGTGCTGTTGTAGATGTAATCGTTGCCGTCTTTGCCGAGGATAGTCGTGCCGCCCGCGTAATTGCGCAAGGTGTCGTTGGCGTTCGTGCCGTTTATGAGGTTATTGGTGCTGTAGTTGCTTAAGTTTATGCCGCCGCGCAGAGAGAGCTTGCCGCCCTTGATGTTGACGTTGGCGGAGAGGCTTGCCGCGTCGCTTAGGGTGATAGAGCCGCCGCTTACCATGCTGATTATAACGTCGTTATCGAGGCTGTCCTTGGTGTAGGCGGCTGTCCCTGCGATTGAAACGGTGTCATTAGCTTTGAAGCCGCTGACGGTATCGGAGCCGTCGCCCGCCTTAAAGACGAGCAGATTATTCGTCGCGCCGGAGCCGAGGCTGATTGAGTCGTTGCCTGCGCGGGCGTTAATGGTGACGTTTGCGCCGCTGTTGGTTATGGTGTCGGCGTAAGCCGTGCCCGTTATCAATTTGTTGGATACGGTGTTATTGATATTTTCACCGCCGCCAATCAAGCTCCCGTCAATGTTTAAAGCGTCGAGACTTGCCGCGCCCGCGAGCGTTATCTTGCCGTCGCCGACGGTAAGGACGACATCGTTGTTGACCGTCTCTTTTGAATATGTTCCGCCCGAAATGCTTAATGTATCGGTTGCGCTGAAGTCGACGACAGAATCATTCCCCGCGCCCGTCGTATAATTTACGAGATTGTTGCCGCCGTTTAATTTAACGGTGTCATTGCCTGCGCCGCCTTCGATTGTGGCATTTTGGGAATAGCTGCCCAAGCTTATGAAATCGTTGCCTGCGTCGCCGAAAATCAGCGCATTGCTGCCATTATTTTTAATCGTGTCGTTATCGGCGTCGCCGTGAATCGTGGCACCGTCGCTCGCCGAATGATTCTCAATGCTGTCCGCGCCGTTCCCGCCGTATATGGTGACGGTTGTGCTCGTGTTGATTATGCGGTCGTCGCCGTCCTCGCCGTAAATGAGCACATTGCCGATTCGGTTTTCGATTGAGTCCTTGCCGCTACCGCCGTGCATTGTCGAGTTGGAGCCGCCGTTGTAAATGGAGTCGTTGCCGCCGCCGCCGTTTATCGAAGTCCCGCCGCCGGTGTTGTTGATTGTATCGTCATCGTCGCCGCCAAAAAGCGTAGCGTTGGAGCGTCCGTTTGCATTAGAGATTGTATCGTTACCTGCGCCCATGTCCACGTAGAGGCTTTCAGCAACGCCGTTGTAGACAGAATCGTTGCCGCCGAGAGCGTTAATCGTCGCGCCGCTGAGCGTGCTTGAACGCGTGAAATAATTATCGTCGCCCTCCGAGAGCGTGATAAGCTTGTCGTCGACCTTAAAGCCCGAAATGTTAATTGCGTCGAGACTTGCCGCGCCGCTTAGGGTTATCTTGCCGTCGCCGACAGTAACTATAACATCGTCGCCGCTTACGGTTTGGGAGTAAGTGCCCGTGCCGCCGTCGATTTGAAGCGTAGTCAACGAGGTGAAGCCTTCGATAAGGTCGTTGCCGTCGCCCGTTGCGTATTCGATAAGCTGACTGCGGACGCTTGCGAAAGTTACCGTATCGTCGCCGCTGCCGGGGTTAATCGTTACCTCCATGCTTGAGCCTGTGCTTAAAATAGAATCGTTACCCGCGCCGCCGCTTATCGACGCCCACGAGCCGCGAGTTTCAATCGTATCGTTATCCGCGCCGCCGTCAATCGTGGTATAGTCGCCGATATATACTTCGCTGTTTATGAAGTCTTTGCCCGCGCCGCCGTCAATGAAGTTGTAACCTTTTAACGAACTGTTGCGAGCGTTGATGATTGAGTCGTCGCCGTCGCCGCCGAGGATTGTGCCGCTGATTCCCCAAGTGCGGATGGTATCAGCTCCTGCGCCGCCGGACATTGAAACATATTCTGCATTGGTTTCAATGAAGTCGTCGCCCGTACCGCCGTCCATTTTTGAATTCGCGCCGCCGAGACTGTATGTAAGCTTGCCGCCGGAATAACCATTTTTGTAGGTTCCCATTGTGTCGTTGCCGTCGCCGCCCAGGAGCGTAGAATCTCTGCCCCAATTATAAATAAAGTAATCGTCACCCGCACCGCCGTCTATCAAAACGTTATCGCTGTAATAATTATTGTTAAATGTGTCGTTGCCTTCGCCGCCGAGAATTGTCGAATGGTTATCACGATTGTAGACAGAATCGTCACCGTCGCCGAGGTCGATTAAAGTATTTGAGCCGTTGTGGTTGTAAACGTTATCGTTGCCCGCCCCGCCATTGATTTTAACCTCCGAGGCGTCATTATGGATTGAATCGTTGCCCGCGCCGCCGTTTAGTGTCGAGTTTATGCCCCAGCTTGAATTGAAAATGGTATCGGTGCCTGCGCCGCCGTCGACCACAGAATATCTGCCGTGGTTGCTTACGGAGTCGTTGCCGTTGCCCGCGTTGATTGAAACGTTGGAGCCTGCAGAATTGCTTGTGTCGCTTAGAGCCACGCCGTAATTTAGAATTTGGTCGTCGCCGCCGAGAGCTTGGATCGTCACGTCATGCCCGTGGTTATAAATGGCGTCGGGCTTGAGTATATAAGAGGTGCCGCGAACTGTCGTGTTGGAAGTTCTGTTTATGATGACGTTGGAGAGCGTGCCTTCAATATTGACAGCCTCCAAGGTCGCCGCGCCCTGCAAGGTCACTGCGCCGTTATTATCTGCAATATTGACGACCATATCATCGCCGCTGATTTGGGTCGAGTAAACGCCTTTGCCGTCATTGTCGATTTTTAAGGTGTCGGTCTCGTTAAAGCCAATGACAGTGTTATTGCCGTCGCCCGCCGTGAAGACGAGGACATTGTTATCCGCGTTGGAACTTAGGCTGATTAAATCGTTGCCGGTGCCCGCGTTGATTGAAACGCTATCGCTGTCATTGTTAATGGTATCGTCGCCCGCGCCTGCGTCGATTGTTACAGAGTCGCTCCAGTTGGCGAAAGAATCATTACCCTCGCCGCCAATCAGAGTGGCGTTTGTGCCATATATACTGCTGTCCGTTATCCAGCCGTTAAGGATTTTGTCGTTGCCCGTGCCGCCGTCGATTATGGAAGAATAGCCGCCGTAGCTCGCGATTGTGTCGTCGTCTTCGCCGCCTGTCATTGTGACGTTGCCCGCGAAATTTATGATTGAATCGTTGCCTGCTCCGCCGTCAATTGTGACGCTGTTGCCTTTGCTGTAGTAGTTACTGTTGTGAATAGAATCTGCGCCTTCGCCGCCCGCGATTGAGACGAGATCGTTCCAGTTGTGAATGGAGTCATTACCCGCTCCGCCGTCGAGGGTGGTGTATGCGCCGACGTTGCGAAGGGTGTCGTTGCCGTCGCCGCCGCGAACCGTGACTTGCTCATTATTCCAATCCCAATTTTGCAAATAATCGTTGTCCGCGCCGCCGTCGATTGAGACGCTCGAAGCATAATTGTCAATGGAATCTGCCCCCGCGCCGCCGCTGAGTGTCGCTCCCGTACCGCTGTTGTGAATAGAATCGGCATCGTTCGTCCCTGTGACCGCAGCTCCGACTATCGTGTTGTCATAGGTCGCCATAAAATCATCTCCTTTCAATAGCTCCCTAAAAAATTTGCAATACGCGTGCATTATACGATTTTGCAGGTAAATAACGCAACAGCCGGGCGGAATCTTTTACAGTGAAGCGCGAATTGTGAAGGCAATTTCCTCGTCATGTTCGGAGGAGCTTTCAAGTCTTGCGGTCGCGGCTACGGAGCTTTTCATGCGGGCGAGGTAATTCCTTAAGGTGTCGAGAGCGGTCGCCGTGCCCTCGAGTTCCAAAGTTTTTTCGTCGACGCGGAGGCTCTCTGCGCGGCAAGCGTGTTTGGGCGGCGGAGCTTTTTACGCGTTCAGTGGCTGGCGCGAATGTCGAAGATAATTTCCTCGTCACGTTCGGAGGAGCTTTCAAGCCTTGCGGTCGCGGCTACGGAGCTTTTCATGCGGGCAAGGTAATTGCGTATGGTGTCGAGAGCGGTCGCCGTGCCTTCGAGTTCCAAAGTTTTTTCGTCGACGCGGAGGCTCGTCAAGTTAATGCTCCTGTCAGCAAGCTTGCCGACTTTGAGCAGGAGGCTGAAATTATCGGGGGCGTCAATCTGCGCGGCAAGCGCGTTGATTCGGCGGAGTTCGGCAATATCGGCGTCGACGGCTTGTTTAATCGCAAGGTCTCCGCGCAGGTTTTCAACGGCAAGTTTCGCCGCGTCCAAGTTATCCGCCGCCGCGCCGTAATCCGCGAAAAGTTTAGCCGATAAGATAATCATCACGCCGAGGAAAATCGCCGCCGCCGCAAGTGAAAGCTTTTTCCAACTCCATACGCCGCTACGCGCCAAAAGATTAGGTGCCTTCTTATCGCGCACGACCTCAGAAATAAATTCCGTCCTGTCGTAGGGGTGAACGTTCGCCGCCGCGTCGGGCATGACCGATAACGCCCGCAAGTTCAATCCGCTCCGCTTGAACGCCGCGCAGATTTCCTCGACTTTGATTCGCGGCAAGGTTTCCATCCAAAGCTCCTCGCCGACCTTTGAGGACGAAAAGACTGCCTCGGCTCCCGCCTGCGCCGTCGCCCAACTTTTAACCAGCGCGGGAATTTCTTTGGCGGGCACGTTCCCGACCTCGGTTTGGAAGGTTACGGCGTCCTCGGCTCGCAAGCAGAATCCTATCGTCGACGTGCTCCAATCCTTGCGGCTACATATCTGCGCGATTTGGGCGGCGATTTGCTCAAACTCGGAGCCGTCCGCCTCGACTTCGACCGTTTCAAATTTCTCGGTAAGTTGCACGACGAAAAGCCTTTCCCCGTCGAAATACGCGCCGACGACCGCGCCGGTTGCCTCTTTAAAAAAGTCACGCATTCGCGATAAAATTCCTCCAACGCTCAATGAATCGTCACTCCTTGAAATAATGCCGCCGCAGTCAACCGCCCGACGATAGCCGCGCCTCATCGTTGACCGCCGCCTCTTGAAATAATGCCGCCGAAGTCAAACTGCCCGACGATAGCCGCGCCTCATCGTTGACCGCCGCCACTTGAAATAATGCCGCCGCAGTCA
>CALFJE010000155.1 GCA_937877545.1 uncultured Selenomonadales bacterium
TCGGAAGTATCACTTTCAGCGGCGTCAAGAGCGGCTACGTTATGAATTCCGCTGAGATTACAGGTGACACGACGATTAGCGCAACGCTCGACACGGCGAATCATTACGTCTTCAACAACGGCAACGGCTATACCTTAGCGACCGCCGCGAACACGACCGCTTATCCCGATTTGACGCAGGTTTATAAAGTCACGTTGCCGAGCGGCGTCGACGTAACCGGCGACAATTACAAGATTGACGGCGATACTTATGTTAAAGCGGGCGAGACCGTCACAATCGCGGCGACCGACGCCAATAAACTCATCAAGAGCGCGACGGTAGAGGGCGGCACTCTTGATAATGACAAAAAATTTACAATCACGGCGGACGTAACGATAAGCAACCTGATTTTAATCTGGGACTTCGCCAAAGTCTTCGCAAATGAAAACGGCACGTCGGATAAGCCTTACACTATCGACACGTCGACTAAGCTCGGCTATTTGACGGACAATGTATCTATCGGCGAAGACTACAGCGGAAAATATTTCAAGCTGACGAGCGGCATCGGCTCCGACGTGAATATCGGCAATAATTTCAAAGGCACGGCGACTTTGGGCGCGGGCGTTAAGGTTTCGTTCAATGGCGGCGCGACAATCGAAGTCACGAACGGCGAAATTTCCTTCAACGCAAGCGATTCGACGTTCGGAAGTCTGGACAACGGCGACAAGTTCAAAGTCGGCGATACCGAGTACACCGTTGGCGACGGTTGCATTTTGCAGAGCGGAAAAATTTGGCTCAATAATCCCGCGCAGGTTACCATAGCCGCACTTGGCACGGAAAATAATTGGACAGCTGCGGTTGACGGCACAATCACGCTTACCGCCGACGCTCAAAATTTCTACGGCGCGGACGGCAAAAAGGTCGCGAGTTTCAACGGCACGACGCTGACTAAAGAAACTTCTTCGACGGCAATAACGGCGATAGACGCAATTGCGTTGACGACTGCGATAACGATTGACGGATTCTATAACGAAAACACGACAATCACGGCGGGCACAGGCGGCGTCAATGTAAATGTCGGCGATAACAAGTTCAGCGTGGTTGGCGGCGCGTTCGTCTTTGACGGCTCGAAACTGCTAAGCGGCACGGCGAAACTTTCTGCGGCAAATGATGCGGTAAAAGTCGGCGACAACTTGATAACGCTGACGAGCGGCGACGGAATCACGGTCAATGCAACGGCTTCGACGATTGGCGGATTAAATTCCGGCGACAAATTCACAATCGGCAATGACAATTACGAAGTCACGGACAACGGCATAATCAAGAACGATAATTTTGTTCATGTGACGGCGGACACTCTGGCGATAAGTGACACGTCGTGGACAACGGCGACGATAATCACCGATACAATCACGCTCGGAAGTGATACGATTTACACTGACTCGACCGCCAAACAGATTGCGAAACTTGAAAACGGCACTTTGACGGCGATAGACGCGACCGACGCGGCAAAATTGACGGTAGATGTCGGCACGGGCAAGGAATACACGTTAGGCAAGGAGTTTGGCAACCTCAAGAGCGGCGATAATTCCTTCAAAGTCACAGCCGGCGGCGATTACAAAGTCAACGGCACGACGATAACGCTTGCAAACGTCGAGAGCATAGAAATTGGCGGCGTGAATTACTCCGTCGACGCGAATAAAATCAGTAAGACGATTAGCGGCAACACCTATCACTTGGCGACAGGCGACACGGTTACGACGGCGGCTTTGACGAGCGAAACTGATTGGACATTGTACAGCGGCACGGTCACGGTTACCGATTCGCTTACAACGACCGACGGCAAGACGCTTACAGTTGTCGATGATTCGGACGGCGTGACGGTTACGGTTGCAGACGGCGCAATTACTTCGATAACGGGCTTGGCAAGCGGCGGCTCCGTCACTTACGACGGCAAGACTTACAAACACGCGCTCACCTTGCCAGATAATGTGACTGCGACGGGCGATAAGCTTGAAATTGACGGCAAAAATTATTACGCGACGGGAACGACGGTCACGGTTTCGGGGTTCACGAGCGGGGAAATTTCTTTCGACGACGCGATAACCTCCATTGCAAAGAGCGGCACCGGCATTGTTGCCAAAGTCGGCGAAGATGTTGCCTTGACAATCAGCGGCTTAACTTATCCGAGCGAAAACGGCAACGATTGGACAGTCAGCGGCACTTCCGCAAATTACCTCAAAAAATTCACAGGCGGAGCCGTCATTTCCGGCGAAAAAATTATTTATCAGCCTGCGAGCAATGAAATTTTAATTAAGGTTGAAAATGTTCCTGATGGCGCAACGATCAGCGACGCTGCTATCGAAGTCAGCGGCAATGCGGTCACGGTCAAGAGTGCTGATTTGGTCGGCGCGAAGATTACGGCGGAGGGCTATTCAATCGACGTTGATTCAACCCTCAAGGGCGATACCAACATCACGGTTGGCTGGAACGGCACGAGCTACTACACGGCGGGCGGTTCCTCGAAAGACTACTACACTATTGTTGACGGCACGATCACGAAGAATGACGCGGCAACTCCTGCAGTGACGATTAGCGGTTTGAACGGCACGCCCAGCTCCTCGAATATCACCGTCGGCGATAAGAAGCTTACAATTAACGACGCGGCTCTGCTCAAAG
>CALFJE010000156.1 GCA_937877545.1 uncultured Selenomonadales bacterium
GGAAGCCCCGCCGTTATCGTCGTCTTGCCGGAGCCGCTCTGTGTTGCCGCGATTATCAGCCGCGGAAAATTATTAAGCATCTTCGTCCGTGCGCTCAATCTTGATGATGACGGGGCGCAAGCCGTCGTTGCAGGAGCAAATCGCTACGCCGTCGTGCTTGGGGTCAATCCAATCGTCCGAATACCAGCCGTGAGAGCCGTTGGCAAGCGCGAACACGTACTGATAAATCGCCTTCCACGCCTCGTCGCAGAAACCTTCGGGCTTGGCATAGGACGCGTAGAAAACTTGCCCCTCCTTCATAAGCGGGCACGTCGACAGATTCGGCACGCCGTATTCCGCCGCCAAATCCTTTTGCAACGTCGTCTTAAGGATTGTGATTTTGCATTTCTTCATCATGATAAATCCTCCTTACTTTTCATTTAGCCCCCGCGAATTGTCGAGCATGTAAAGAATCGCGTTGACGGCGGCGACCGCGATTGAACTGCCGCCCTTGGTGCCCGCCACCGTGATATACGGAATGTCGCTCTGCGCGGCAAGTTGAGCTTTAGCCTCCGCCGCCCCCACGAAGCCCACGGGAACGCCAATTATCACCGCCGGGCGAATATTCTCTTCGCGCACAAGCCGCAATACTTCAAACAGCGCGGTCGGAGCATTGCCGATTGCAACTATTTCATCTTGGAGCCGCTTGCCAAATATCCGCATTGCCGCCATTGAACGCGTTATGCCTTCGCGCTTGGCGAATTCCCGAACGTCCACGTCCGACACCTTGCAATAAATTTCCCCGCCAAACTTCGTGAACGTCCGAATGCTTATCCCGCGCCTAACCATTTCAACATCGGTGAATATGTTCGCTCCGCGCAGGAGTGCCGCCTTGGTCGCCGCTATCGCTTCGGGGTGCAAACGTATTATCGGTGCGTAGCCCACATCGCCCGACGCGTGGATTATCCGCGAATAAAGTTTGCGCTCCTCGTCCGTCAATGCCAAACCCGCCAAATGCGGCGCGATTATTTCCATGCTGCGTTCCTCTATCGCAAGCGGTTGCGTCATGAACATGAAAATCCCTCCCGAAAATTTTTTTCAGTCTAGCAAAGCCGCTTGCCGCCGTCAACTTCGACGCGGTATAATTCGCGTAAGAGGAGGTTTTAACATGAAGAGAGAGATTAACCCGTTCGATTACGCGAGCGACATTTTTAAGGCGATGCCCGGCGGAATTCTGCTGACGAGCGAGGCGGAGGATTGCGTCAACGCCATGACGATTGGCTGGGGCACGCTGGGCATTGAGTGGGGCGTCCCGATTTTCGCGGCTTACGTGCGCACGAGCCGCTTTACTTATGACCTTATCGAACGCACGGGCGAGTTCACGATTTGCGCCCCTTACGGCGAAATGTCTGCGGCGGCTAAAAAGGCGATTGGCATTTGCGGTTCCAAGTCGGGGCGCGACCTTGATAAGTTGGCTAAGGCGGGCGTTCACCTCGTCGAGGCTGATATTGTTCGGACGCCCGCGATTAAGGAGTTGCCGCTTACTTTGGAATGTCGCGTCGTCTTCAGCCAACTGCAGCCCGTTAAGGACATCAGCAGTCGTTTCGCTAAATTTTATCCCGAAACCGGCGACCACTCCGCGCCCCACGTCGCCTATTACGGCGAAATCCTTAAAGCTTACCTCATCGAAGATTGACACTGATATTTTCGCGGTGATATAATTCGCCCGTCTTCGGAGAGGCTTTCAGCTCAAAAGAGCTACTCCCGCAAGGGAACAAATAAATAGAAACCCTAAAGTGGTACCCAACCGAAACAAGTAAGGACTACCACGGCAAATGGGCGGCTTCGCCGCTCCAGAACTGGAGCGATAGGAGGAAAATATCCCACCCACCCTCAGGTCTAGCAGGGGGGCGTAGAAGGACGCGGATCATAAATTTATTGATTGGCGTCCTTGCCAAAGCTCAACCGAATGACGATTCACTTTTTGTGGAGTGTCTTTTGCGACACACTGCGCTTTTTTTGTTTTCAGGGAGGTGTAATGCTTTGTATATAGACGAATTCGCCGACACAATCAAAAACGGGCACCCGCAATATCAAAAAATCTATATCCCAAAACGCGGCGGCGGCTCTCGTGACATCTTTATCCCAAACAAAAAAACCTTGCTTATTCAAAAAGCTGTCCTTCGCGACCTTAAAAGCCTCATCGACTTCCCGCCCTGCGTCACGGCTTTCCGCAAAGGCATTTCCATCCTCGACAACGCTAAGGCTCATCTCGGCAACGCCTACATGATTCGCTACGACATCATGAATTTCTTCGACACCATCGACAAAGACAGAGTTAAGACCGAACTCAAGCGGCGGAACTTCGACGCGTCGCTGATTAAGGTCATTCTGAAATGGTGTTTCGGCGGCGGTCATCTCCCGCAAGGCGCACCTGCCAGCCCTTTCCTGGCTAATCTCGTTTGTACCAATCTCGATAAAAGATTTTCCGCACTCACTCAAATGCTCGGCGCAACTTATACTCGCTACGCCGACGACATCACCATTTCCGGCGACAAGGAAATCGTTAAATATCAAACGCTGTTCAAGCGTATCATTCGCACCGAAAAATTTACGATTAACTACTACAAGACCCGCCTCACTGTATTGGACTTTCCTGCTTCGCGTCAAGATTATTCTGCCAAATGGTTCCGCGACTGCCATATCGTCACGGGGCTTGCCGTCGATAAGGATTCGGTTTCCGTCAGAGAGGCTTATCTCAATGAGCTTTGGCGCAAGATTCGCGACGGCGAAGATAATCCGTCTGTTCGCGGTAAAATTTCCTTCGTGCAGTCCATCACTCCGACTGAAGCTGCAAAAATGTATCAACACTTCAGCGACGGCGGCTTGAAGAAAAAATTCAAAGATAACATTGCCGCGATTAAAATTTTGAAAATACTCGAAAGTACGGGACGCAATGCCACGTTTAGCGAACAGGCAATCTTAGCCAAGTTCAACGGCTGGGGCACTCTGCGCACAGTTAAACCGCTCCGCGACCTCTTGACGCCCGAAGAATACAATTCTGCGTGCGAAGCGATTAAAGATTCTTTTTTCACCGCCCCCGAAATTGCCCGCACGATTTGGACAGGGCTTGAACGCATGGGCTTTAAGGGCGGCAAAATCCTCGACCCGTCTATGGGTACGGGGATTTTTTTTCGGCACCATGCCAAGGAAAATGGCGCCGCGCAGTAAGCTTGTCGGCGTGGAGCGCGATAACTTGACAGGCAGAATTGCTCAACAACTCTATCCTCAAGCCGACGTTAAAATTGCGGACTTTTCCGCTCTTAAGTTGCCCGCCAATCGCTTTAACCTCGCAATTTCAAATGTTCCGTTTGACGCGGTATCGGATTCGGGGATTCATGATTATTTTTTTGTCAAAACGTTGGACGCTCTCAAGCCGGGCGGACTGACGGCGTTCATAACGAGTACATACACTTTGGACAATCGCGAAATTAAAGACAAGCTTGAAAGCGCGGCAGACTTAATCGCGGCGTTCAAATTGCCGAATACCGCTTTCGCCGAAGCGAACACTCAGGTAACGAGCGACCTTGTGATTTTCCAAAAGCGCGTCGACCCGAAAAAAACTTCCGAATACGCGCAACCCTGGCATGAAGTCGGCGAACTTGTCACGGATACGGGGCAAAAATTCACCGTCAACGAATACTTTATAAATCACCGCGAACACATGATTGTTACGCCAATGGAAGACCCGCTTTACGGCGGACGCGACAGATTGGCTCTCAACGGTACGGGGCACGACGTTGCCAAAGAACTCGGCGAACTCATGAATAACTTGCCCGAAAACATTTACACACTGAAACAATAAAAAGCCCGTCACAATCGGCGGGCTATTTTTATATAAGCTCCTTGAATTTTGCCTTGTAGAAGTCCTCGAAAATTCCAAGCATCTCGCGGCGAATCTCGTTGCCGTCGCCCTCGTGAAGTATCTCGATAAAGCCCCAACGGTCAAGCAACACCGACGCGATATGTCCTATCGTCTCCAAAGTGAATTCGTCGGCGTCCGGCGGCGCAAGCAATACTATCGCCGTGCGCACGACTTCGCCGTCGGCAGGGTATGTGAAGCCCGCCCCCAGTTGCAATATCCCGAACGACGCCTCTTTAATCGCCGCGCTCTTGCAATGCAATAAAATCATGTGTCGCCCGAATATCAGCGTCGAACCTTTGTCCTCGCGCAGGAGCAATGCCCGCGAAATTTCTGCGCGGCTTTGAGCGTCCGCACTCGCGAATTTCCCCGCCAACTCGCAAGCCTCGCCGATACTCGCAACATTATCTCGCACGTAGAAATAATTCGTCATCAGCTCGGCAATCGCTCGCCCGTAAGCGTTCATTTTAGCCAAGCCCTCCTCGAACGGCGGACGCGGCTCCAATTCCTCGGCACTGCCCAAGAATTGCTTATTCTGTCGTGAAAGTTCCGCGTCGATTTTCAGCCTGTCCTCCTCGACCAACGCCGCGCTCACCACCAAAACCGGGCGTCCCGCTCGCACTATCGGCACCGTCGATATTATGAACTCGAAATCCTTCGACGCGATATAGTCCGCGTTTATTTCCAGTATCGGAACCTCGTCGACGATTTGGAGCGTCGGGAACGTGCGGCGCAAGCGGCTCGCCAATAATCGCGAAGTCCCCATGCCCGTCGGACACGCCACTATAACCCGATGCACCGCGTGTAAGAATTTTTCGCTGTCCGATAACGCCGCGCCCAAATGCATTGCGATGTACGCGACCTCCGCGTCGGGCAACGGCTTGCCGACCTCCGCCTCGACTTCCGCGATACATTGGCGCGTTAGGCTCATCAATTCGGGGTAATGCCGCTGAATCTCGCCCAAGAGCGGGTTGCGAATGTCCATGTGCATTTTCAAGCGGCTTATCGACGGCGCAAGGTGATTGACCAGCCCCGCCAATAAGCTCTGGTTTTTGTCGATGTCGCGCCCCGTGATTTTGGCGGCTCGTTTCATGATTTGCCGCGCCAACCTCACCAGGCGGAAGTTATCCATCATAGAAATTTCGCCGAGGCTTGTTGAACTGTAGCGGCTCCGCGCTCCGAGGATATGCATTGTCATATAGCAAACTTCGCTGTCGGGCACGTCGATTGAAAAAGCCGCCGCGATTTGCTCAGCCAACTTAGACGCCGCCGCGAATTCCCGACTTCCGCGCAGATTTGAGCAAGTTTCGTCGAACGTTATCGCCTCGTGATTTTTTATCCGCCGCACCGCCAACGCCAAATGCACTACCAGCCCGATAAACGCGTTGTCCGACAGCCGATAGCCCAAATCGCTTTCCGTCACGCGTATCATTTGCTCCAGCCGCCGCCACTCGCCCGCGTCGATTAGCTCCAGCAAAAACTTAGACACCTGCGCGACCGGCGCGTCGACCTCGTCGGGCAAATTGTCCTGCATTAAGTTCAACAGCCGCTCCTCGCCGACGTGCTCATAAATGTAGCGCACTATCGCCCGTCGCAAATCGCGTTCGTCGCCCAAAAGGCTCACGCCCAGCCCCGGCTTGCGCAAAAGTTTCAAGCCCTGCTCGTGGAACCACGGCTCCAATTTGTCCAGGTCGTTGCTTATCGTCGAATCGGTCACGTGCACTGCCGACGATAACGCAAATAATTTAATCGGCTCGCAGCTCGAAAGGAGCTTGCTGATTACGATTGAGCGGCGTTCGGCGGGCGTGTATTCGCGTTTTTCGGCGGACTTGAGTTGTTTGGTTAGGGCGTAGCGTTTAACCTCGCTGCCGATAACCAGCAGTCCCGCGCCGGATTTTTTTTCCAGTTGCAAGCCGCCCGCGTTCAAGACCTCCTCGACCTTGGGCAGTTGCCGTGAAATGGTTTTCGCGCTCACGGACAGTTTTGCCGCCAGTTCCGCCGTCGTTTGGAACGAATTTTCCTGCAGGAGCAATTTCAAGATGTCGCGTGTTCTTTGCTCCATTGAATCACCCTCTAGCAAATTCTTGGGACGAGTTCGCCCGCCGGCATGTCGACGATTCGCACGGAGCCGAGCGGCGTCCTCAAGCCGACCTTGCCCGCAGAATTCGTGACGACCTCGCCAATCTCCGCTGCGTCGACGCCGTAAACATTGCCGCGCATGACAGCCAAAATCTTATCGGCGGACTCGGCGGGGACGACCGCAACGATTTTGCCCTCGTTGGCAAGCTCCAAAACGTCGAAGCCCAAAATGTCGCAGGCGCCGCGAACCTCCTCGCGCACGGGTATTTTAGCCTCGTCAATCAGAATGCCGACGTTCGCCGCTTGAGCAATTTCGTTGAGCACCGCCGCCAAACCGCCGCGTGTGGCGTCGCGGAGCATGGCAATTCGCGGCTCGACGGCAAGCATGTCATGAATCAACCCGTTAAGCGGCGCACAATCCGACTTAATATTTTCGGGCAGTTCCAAGCCGTGACGCCTCGCCAAAATCGCAACGGCATGGTCGCCGAGCGTGCCCGATACCAAAATCTTCATGCCCGCGCAGATTTTTTTCGCCGAAATGTCAACGCCGTCAATCAGTTCGCCAACGCCCGCCGTGTTGATAAAAATGCCGTCGGCTTGCCCGCGCCCAACGACTTTGGTATCGCCCGTGACGATTTGCACGCCCGCCTCACGCGCCGCCGCCGACATAGAGTTGACGATACGTTTCAGCGCGTCGAAGTCGAAGCCCTCCTCCAAAATCGCGCCGACGGAAATGTATTTGGGAACCGCGCCCGTGACCGCCAAATCGTTGACGGTGCCGCAAATCGACAGCTTACCGATGTCGCCGCCGCGAAAAAAAATCGGGCGCACGACGTAGCTGTCAGTCGTCATCGCCAAACGTCCAATTTTCGCGCCGTCGTGAAGCTCGTTAAGTATCGGGTTACCGAAAGCGGGCAGAATCACCTCGCGCAACAGTTCCGCGCTCAACTTGCCTCCGGCTCCGTGCGCCATTAGAATTTTATTTACCATTTAAAGTTGTTGCCTCCGTATTTGTACCACGCCGCGCAGACGCCCTCGACCGAAACCATACACGCGCCGACGGCATGGAGCGGCGTACAAGCCTTGCCGAACAACGGACACTCTGCGGGCTTGACGACTCCGCGCAGGACTTCACCGCAACGACACGCCGTCTTTTTCCCGACGTGTTCAATCTGCGCGGGCTCGACGCGCTCAATATCGAACGCCGCAAATTCCTCACGCATTTTCAAGCCCGACGCGGGGATAATGCCCATGCCTCGCCACTCGACATCCGCGACTTCGTAGACCTGTGACAAAATCCGTTGCGCCGCGACGTTGCCCTCAGCCTTCACGACAGCGCGATAATCATTGGCAACTTCAACCTCGCCGCCGTCAAGCTGTTCAAGCAGGCTCGTCAACGCAAGCAGAATTTCTTCCGACTCGAAGCCGCCAATCGCGCTCGGAACTTTGAACTCCGTCGCCAAAAAGCTGAACGCGTCCGCGCCTATGACTACCGCCACGTGTCCCGGCAGTAAAAAGCCGTCGACTTTGGTCGTTGCGTCGTTGAGCAGGAACCGCAACGCGGGCGGTACCAATTTTTGCGCCGACAGCATGAATAAGTTCGTCACGCCTTGAGCTTTTGCCGCCAAGACCGTTGCCGCCGCCGTCGGAGCTGTCGTCTCGAAGCCCACCGCCAAAAAAATTACCCGCCTGCGCGGATTCTCTTGCGCCAATCGTATGCTGTCCAGCGGCGAATAAACTATCCGAACGTCCGCGCCCTCGGCTTGAGCTTGCGCCAAACTCGACCGCGACCCGGGTACCTTGAGCATGTCGCCGAACGTCGCCACGATAAAGCCGCGTTGAGCGTAGGCAATCGCCTTGTCGATATACTCGTCGCCCGTGACGCAGACGGGGCAACCGGGTCCGGAAACCAGTTCGACGTTGGCGGGGAGGATTTGCCGAATACCCGAACGGAAAATCGCTACCGTGTGCGTGCCGCAAACCTCCATGAAGCGCAATTCGCCCTTGCCCTCGGCGAGCCGCGCAATCTTTTTAATCAAGGCGTCCGTCATGGCAATACCTCGACCGTGCGCGGCGCACCGTTCATCTCGGCTACAAGCGCGTCGCGGATTCGGACTTCGCGCTCGTCAATAATTTGCATTGCGAAGCCCGCATGTATCAGCACGTAATCGCCGACTTTGGCGTCGGGCAGGAGCATCAAACTTGCCGCCCGCTTGACGCCCGACCGCTCCACCGTCGCCAAGTCGCCGTCAATTTTGAGCACTTTCGCGGGAAAGGCTAAGCACATTTCCAATCACCTCGCGCCAATGATACACCACTTGCCTTGACTTTGCAAAACTCGCGGCTTTACATTGCGCCACCGATTGGCTATCATAGCGCAAGGGGTGGTTTAAATGGCATTGCGCCGAAAACGGGAAATCGCGGCGGCGGAGCAAGAATTCTTCGAGATATTTTGGTATATGTGCCAAATGTTCATGAAGAAACGAATCGAGGCGGGACGTACAACAGTTTCGGCGGGAATTTGGAACGCGTCGCTGAGCCCCGAAGAGCAACTGCGCGAAAAATACGGCGGAAATATCCTGTTGCCCGCAGACGACTTTGAATGGGGCATGATAAACGGCAAGCTGTCCGCGTTGCACTGGGCTTTGGGTAAGGATTGGAATTTTTTGGATGAGTCGCTTTGGGAAAAACGTCGGACGGTCATGCGCCAAGAGTGGGAATTTTTGGAGGCGGAAAATGAATACTTCGAGCGAATTTGGTTCGGCAGAGGCAGTAAATTCGATTTAAACGAAGACAATGAACCGGTTTTAGTCCCGCGTTTCGAGGAAGGCAAAAGAATGTTTGACGTGCTTTTGGAAAAATACGGCGAAGAAAAGCTCGTCGCCAACGATGATTTTGAATGGGGCGTATGGAGCGGCAGGCTCTCTGCGTTACGTTGGATTTTGGGCGACGAATGGGATTTTCTCGACACTTAAGGAGGAATTTTTTATGGCAACGATAATTGCGCCGTCGATACTGTCGGCGGACTTTGCGCACTTGGCGGACGAGGTTAAAAAGGTCGTCGACGCAGGCGCGGAATATATTCATATCGACGTTATGGACGGGAGCTTCGTCCCCGAAATTACAATCGGCGCGGGCGTCGTGCGGAGCTTGCGCAAGGTGACCGACGCCGTGCTTGACGTGCACCTCATGGTTGAGCACCCCGAAACGCAAATCGAGAGTTTTGCGGCGGCGGGAGCGGACATCATAACTTTCCACGTGGAGGCTACGCGTCACGCGCACAGGGTGATTCAGAAAATCCACGAGCTGGGTTGCAAGGCGGGCGTCGCGCTAAATCCCGGCACTTCGCTTTCTGCTATCGAGGAGCTGGTCGAGGAATCCGATATGATTCTTATCATGACGGTTAATCCCGGCTACGGCGGGCAAAAATTCATCGAGTCGCAACTCGGCAAGATTCATATGCTTTACCACATGATTGACGAAATGGAGACTACTTGCGACATTGAGGTTGACGGCGGCATTAACGCCGAGACCTCCGTTGATGTGCGCGAGGCGGGCGCGAACGTTTTGGTAGCGGGTTCGGCTGTCTACGGCGCGGCGGACGTTGCCAAGGCGATTAAGGACATTCGCGGCAAGGAGATTGTTCATCATCACCACCACCACGACGACGAGGAAGACGAGGACGAGTTATGATTTTCGATTCGCACATGCACACAAAGTTTTCGGCGGATTCGCAGATGTCGGCGGCGGAGGCATTGGCGCGGGCGTCGGAGTTAAATTTGGGCGTGGTGTTCACCGAGCATTTCGACTACGCGTTGGAGCTTGACGGCAAATCTTTTACCTTCGACGCGGCGGCTTACATGAACGAATACGCCAATCTGCGCGGAGATACCTTAAGGCTCGGCGTGGAGGTCGGCTTGCGCGAATATGCGCGTGCGGCTAATGTGGAGTTTCTTACGCAAGCGGCGTTCGACTTCGTTATCGGCTCGATTCATCTCGTCGACGACATGGACATTTACTATCCCGACTACTACGCGAATAAAGATAAGGCGACGGCTTACGGGAAATATTTTGCGCAAATGGCGGCGGAGGTTGCCCTTGCCGACTTTGACGCGTTGGGGCATATCGATTATATTTGTCGCGCCGCGCCTTACGATAATCCCGAAATAGATTATCCGACGTTTTCCGCGCAGATTGACGCGGTGTTAAAAATTGTCGTCGAACGCGGCAAGGCATTGGAGCTTAACACGCGCCGCTTCTACAGCCCTCGTGCCATAGCGGAGTTAGTGCCCGTTTACAAAAAGTATCGCGATTTGGGCGGTCGATACGTGACGATCGGCTCGGACGCTCATAAGGTCGGGGCGATTGGCAATTACTTCGACCGCGCTTTGGATTTTGCGGCGGAGCTGGACTTGACACCCGTAACTTTTTGCCGGCGGCGGCTTGAGAAATTTTGATTCGGGAAATAAAATGCGCTCAGGAGTTAATCTTGAGCGTTTTTGATTTGGAGGGGCAGCTTATGAAAACGTATTTGGCGAGGCAGAAGCAGGCGGGCATGTTCACGGTACGATTCAAATCGGCGGCGGGGCGATTCACGACGGCGCAACTTTTGGCAATACACGAGTTGGCGGAGACGTTCGGCGCGGGCGCAGTCAATTTAACGTCGCGGCAGGAAATTTCAATTCCGTTCGTGCGGCGTGAGGACTTCGCGGCGATAGAAGAATTTTGCGCGGCGCACGAGCTGAAGTTGTCGCCGATAGGAACGATATTTAAGCAGGTGACGGCTTGCCAAGGGACGCAGAGTTGCCCGGCGGGGATAATCGATTCGCCGAGGATAGCGTTGGAGCTTGAGCGACTTTACGGCGGGCGCGAGTTGCCTTGTAAAGTAACGTGTTCGGTGACGGGTTGCCCGAATAATTGCATGAAGGTCGACGCCAACGACATCGGGATTAAGGGCGCGGTCGAGCCTCAATTTATGGCGGAGAATTGTATTTACTGCGGAGCTTGCGCGAAGATTTGTCCCGTCGGCGCGATTGAGGTTAATCGTTCGGAGAAGCTTTGGGCGATTGACCGCGAGAGGTGTATTAACTGCGGGCGATGCGTCAAGATTTGCAGGAAAGCGGCTCTGCGCGGCGAGGTCGGCTTTAAGCTTTATTTTGCCGGCGAGGATTTTACGCCCCTGATTCGCGACGAGGCGACGCTTTATAAGGTTATCGACGCGGCGTTGAAATATTTTGCGGAGCACGCCAAACCGCGCGAACGCTTGAGCAAATTATTGGTGCGTCTCGGCAAAGAGGATTTTAAGGCGGCGGTTGAAATATAAAATTTTTGTCAAGCAGGAATTAGGAAAAAAAATGTCGAATCGCCCTTTGGGTTGCGGGGCGATAGAGTTCCCTCCCCCGCCCCTCCGGGGCAATGTTAGAAGAAAGGAACTTCTTATGGAAAAGTTTTTTGAACTAAGGAAGCGTGGCACGGACGTTAAGACGGAGATCATGGCGGGGATAACGACGTTCATGACGATGGCTTATATCCTTGCGGTCAATCCGATAATTCTGGGCGCGTCGGGCATGGACACCGGCGCAATTTTTACTGCTACGGCACTGGCAAGCGCGTTCGCAACATTTTTAATGGCATTCCTCGCGAATATGCCGTTCGTGCTGTCGGCGGGCATGGGGCTAAACGCCTATTTCGCGTACACAGTGGTAATCGGCATGGGCTACACCTGGCAACAGGCACTGGCGGCGATTTTCGTCGAGGGTGTCATTTTTATTTTGTTGTCGCTGGTCAACATTCGCGAGGCAATTTTTAATGCAATCCCGCCGTCGCTGAAAATCGCGGTGTCGGTCGGCATAGGGCTGTTTATCAGCTTTATCGGCTTACAAAACGCGCACATAGTCGTTGACGGCGTGACGCTCGTCAAGCTGTATTCGTTCAAGGAATCAATGGAAAGCGGCATGTTCCAATCGGAGGGCGTAACGGTCTTGCTCGCGCTGGTCGGCTTGCTGATAACGGCTTTCCTGCTGATTAAGAACGTCAAAGGCTCGGTGCTGTTCGGGATAATCGCGACGTGGGGGCTGGGCATGATTTGCCAAGCTGTCGGGCTTTACGTTCCCAATCCCGATAAAGGATTCTTCAGCCTGTTTCCGAGCGGAATAATCTCAATGCCCGCGTCATTAAGTCCGACCCTGTTGCAAGTTGACTTCAGCTCGGTGCTGTCGTTCGACTTCTTCGCGATACTTATGGCGTTCCTGTTCGTCGACCTGTTCGATACGATAGGAACGGTCATAGGTTGCGCGTCTAAGGCAAATCTCTTCGATAAGGACGGCAAACTCCCGAAAGTTAAACAGGTGCTGTTGACGGACGCTATCGGAACGACGGCAGGCTCGCTCTTGGGCACGTCCACGATAACGACGTTTGTTGAATCGTCGGCGGGCATAGCCGAGGGCGGCAAGACGGGCTTGACGGCTTTGACGGCGGGTTGCTTATTCGCGCTGGCGTTATTCTTCTCGCCCGTGTTCCTGGCAATTCCCGCGTTCGCGACGGCTCCCGCGCTGATTATCGTCGGCTTCCTCATGATGCAACAAGTCGCCAAAATCAGCTGGACGGACGATGTATTGACCGCCGTTCCCGCGTACATTACGATTTTCTCGATGGCGTTCATGTATTCCATATCCGAGGGCATTTGCTTTGGCGTCATCAGCTACACGATTCTGCACGTCTTTGCGGGCAAGCTCAAGGACGTAACTCCGTTGATGTATATTCTGACGGTATTGTTTATCCTCAAATATATTTTCCTCTGATTTGGAGGTTTTATCATGACAAAGGCTGAACTGGTGAATTTAATCGACGCGGCGGCGGGCAGACGCAAAGCCGATTTGGTCATAAAAAATTGTCGGATTGTGAACGTGCTGAGCGGCGAAATTTACGCGGGCGAGGTGGCGATTGCCGACGGGCGGATTATCGGCATGGGCGCGACCGCCTACGACGGCGAGCAAACCTTTGACGCGGGCGGGAAATTCCTTGCGCCGGGCTTTATCGACGCGCACATTCATATCGAATCAAGTTATATCAGCCCCGAACAGCTCGGCAGGATTGTCGTCCCTTGCGGCACCACGACGATTATCGCCGACCCGCACGAGATAGCCAACGTCTGCGGCTTGAAGGGCTTGCGCTACATGCTCGACGCCGCGCAGAGGACGAGGCTAAATATCGTTTACGCCATGCCGAGTTGCGTTCCCGCCACGCCGTTTGAGGACGCGGGAGCCGTGCTTGACGCGGAGGATATGCGCGGGCTTCTCTTGGACAGAAATATTTTCGGGCTGGGCGAATTCATGAACGCGCCCGGCATAATCAACTGCGACGATAAGGCTTTGGATAAGATTATTCTGGCGCGGAAGTTCGGCAAGCTGATTGACGGTCACGCGCCCAACGTCACGGGCAAGGAACTTAACGCCTACATGAGCGCGGGGATTGTCGGCGACCACGAATGCCGCACGCTTGACGAAATGCACGAGCGCATTGCCAAAGGCATGTACGTTTTGATTCGCGAGGGTTCGGCTTGCCACGACTTGAAAGCTTTGATTAAAGGCGTGACGCCCGCCAACAGCCGCCGCGTCCTGCTCTGTTCGGACGACAGGCAGCCCAAAACTATCCTTGAGCTTGGACATATGGACAGCAACTTGAGGCTCTGCGCGGAGGCGGGGCTTGACCCGATAACGGCGATTCAAATGACGACGCTTAACGTTGCCGAGGCGTTCCGACTTTACGACCGAGGCGCGATTAAAATCGGTGCCCGCGCAGATTTGGTGTTGCTTGACGATTTGAAGTCTTTCCGCGCAGATAAGGTTTGGATTGGCGGTGAGCTTGTGGCGGCGGACGGAAAGTATCTGCCCGAAATTATTCCCGCCGATATTTCAAGCGTGCGCGGCTCCGTCAAGGTTAAAGGCTTCGGCGTTGAGCGGCTGCGCATGAATTTGACGGGCGATAAAGTCAACGTGATTGGCATTGAGCCGGGCGGCGTAGTGACGAAAAAATTTACCGCCTCCGTCAAGCGCGACGCGTCGGGCGATTTCATCTTTGACCCCGCGCAGGATATTTGCAAGGTTGTGGTGATTGAACGTCACCACGAGACGGGCAAAGTCGGTTTGGGGCTTTTGGGCGGCTACGGCATTAAGCGCGGCGCGGTGGCGGTATCTGTGGCGCACGATTCGCACAACATAATCGCGGCGGGCGTCGGCAACGAGGAGATTTTCTGCGCGGTCGACGCTCTGATTAAAATGGAAGGCGGAATGGTATTGGTAAACGGCGGCGAGGTTATCGCGTCGATAGCGTTGCCGATTGGCGGGCTTATGAGCGACTTGAGCGGCGAGGAACTCAAGAAAAAATTGGACGCGCTCCACGCCAAAGCGCACGCCGAGTTGGGTATCAGCGCGGACGTCGAACCCGTCATGACTTTAACGTTCATGTCGTTGCCCGTCATACCCGAAATAAAGTTGACGGCGCGAGGGCTTTTCGACTATGCGACGTTCGGATTCATACCGTTGGAAGCTTGAAGCATTTTTGCGGAGGTATTGTCATGGACATTAAAATACTTTTCCGACGAGGCGTTTCGGCATTGTTTATCGCCGCGATTTTGCTTATTAACGCCGTGACGCACGCCGAAGTTTTCACCGCCGAGGGCACTTATGTCATGAGCGAGTTTGAAACGCTTTACATCGCCAAGGAACGCGCCAAAGCCGTCGCCCTGCGTTCCGCCGCCGAGCAAGCCCGCCGTTACGTCACCTCTTACGCGGCGGGCAACAATTTTAATCTCGATTCGGACTCCGCCGAGTTGATTGCCGTCAATGTCATCAAATCAGCCGCCGAGCCGAAGTTCAAGGTCAAAAATATGACGATTCGCGTCACGGTAAAGGCACAAATCGACGATTCGGACATCGCGCCGTGGCTTTACAGGGATTTGCACGAAAATATTATCCAGTATAAGGCTCTGCGTCGCGGTGAGGATAAGCAAGCCAAATCAATCGACGACCTCAAGCGTCAGCCCGCCGATACGCCGCAAGATAAGGAGCAGCTCGCTCCAAAATTCGCCGAAGCCGATAAAATTTTTCTATCGCATCAGAAATTGCACGACGCCTTGAAGCTCTACAACAAGGGCGACTTTGACGGGACGATTCGGCTTTGCGACGAGGCTATCGCCCTCAATCCGCAGTATAATTTTTCATATAATAATCGTGCGCTGGCTCTAATCGGGCTGGAGCAATACGAGCAGGCGATTAAGGATTTTGACACGTCGATTCGGCTAAATCCGAGCTGCTTTAATGCGTACAACAATCGCGGTGCCGTGTATCGCCGCCTGAATCAGTACGAAAAAGCTTTGGACGACCACACCAACGCCATAAAGATTAAGCCCGACTTTGATGATTTGTATTTCAATCGCGGCGTGGATTATTATTGTTTGGGCGAGTACGAACGGGCGATTGCCGATTTCGATAAAGCCCTCGAACTTAAGCCGAACTGCACGCAGGCTGAGGAGTATCGCGAGCGGTGTCTTAGGGCACTCGGCAAACTTTAACGTGCGACGGCTGTTTTCGCGCTTGACGTTTAGGGCGGGTTAAAATATACTTGCGCCGAAGTTTTCAAGGTTAAAATTTTTTTGGAGGTTGAGCAGAGTGTTTTTTTCTAAAAAGAAGTTCAGAATTGCGTCGATGATAGCTTGCGGGATTTTGGCAAGCGCATTGTTCACGGGTTGCGGCGGCGACAGCGCGGGCGGCGGCGGCGATAAAGCGGCGTCGGGCGACGAAATTGTTATCGGCTCCAACTTCGAGCTGACCGGCAACGTGGCGCAATACGGCGCGAACGCCAACAACGGGCTTAAGCTTGCGATTAAGGAAATCAACGACGCGGGCGGCGTCAACGGCAAAAAGATAAAAATCGTCGAGGCTGACGCCAAATCCGAGGCTGCCGAAGCCGTCAACTCGGCGACCAAGTTAATCTCCGACGATAAAGTTGTCGCGCTTATCGGTCCGGCTGTCACGGCTAACGTTATCGCCGAATCGCAGGTCGCGACGGATAACATGGTTCCGATAATCGCGCCCGCCGCCACCAATCCCGACGTTACGGTCGAGAACGGCACGGTTAAGCCCTACGTCTTCCGCGCTTGCTTCATAGACCCGCAACAGAGCGAAGTCATGGCGCAATTCGCCGCCAAAGAATTGAACGCCAAGACCGCTGTCCTCTATCTGGACTCCAGCTCCGATTATTCCAAGAGCCTCGGCAAAATCTTCAAGGAGCGTTTCGAGGCTGACGGCGGTCAAGTCGTCATGGAAGAGGCTTTCCTCGCCAAAGACCAGGACTTTAAAGCCGCGTTGACCAAGATTCAGACTGCCAACGCCGACGTTATCTTTGTTCCCGCCTACTATGAAGAGGTCGGCAAAATCGTCAAGCAGGCTCGCGAACTCGGCATAACCGCCGCCATCCTCGGCACCGACGGTTGGGACGACAGCAAGGTTATCGACATCGCCGGCAAGGACGCGCTCAACAATACCTATTTCTGCACGCACTACTTCGAGGGCGACGCCGAAGTTCAGGGCTTTATCAACGCTTACAAGGGCGAATACAACACCGACCCGAATGTCTTTGCGGCTCTGGGCTACGACGCGGGCAAAATGTTGATTGACGCGATTCAGCGCGGCGGCGAAGACGGGCAAAAGATTCGCGACAGCATTGAGAGCATAAAGGATTTGCAAGTCGGCACCGGCAAAATCACCATGGACGCCGCGACGCACAATCCGATTAAGGGCATCGTCGTTATCGAGACTAAAGACGGTATGCGCGAACTCCGTGCGAAAATTGTGCCCGCAGGCTGATACGTGACGCCCGACGAATTGGACGCCGCCATTGCAACAATTATAATTCCTCACTCCAAGCCGCGCAGTAAGCAAAATTCGCACCGCCGCAAGGAATGGGAAAATCGCAAATATTGGCGGCTCTGCACGCTCGGAAAGTCTTGCAAGTTTGGCGCGTATAAGCAAGCCTTCAATGACGGCAAAGTTCATTTGGAGCCGACTTATCGTCAACTGAATTTTTTCAAACGTCTTGCCGGCGTGTATCGTTTCGGTCGGAGCATTACGCACTGTGTAAAATATTCCTACCATAACAAATTCTTGCGACTTCAAGCAAACAAACGCGTTCGGCGTTATGCGGGCGAGGTCGGCAACCACAGCTTTTACAGAAAAATTTCCGAATACGCGTGGGAATGTTGGTAAAAAAAACCGCTCTCCGAAGAGGGCGATTTTTTTTATTTTATTTGTTGCCCGTAGCGTGCAGGGCGACGCGCTTATTGCCGTCAATGAAGCCGTGATTCTTGACCAAGCCGTAAAACAATCTTGCCGCCCGCTCCTCGACAGCAGGATACAAAAACTTACCGCCGAAGGTTTGAAACGGAGCGTTGACCGCCGACTCAATCAAGCCCAAATCGCGAATGCCCGTTGCCTTGTCAAGTTGCTTATGGAGTTCCAAAATGTCACTCAACAGGAGTCGAATCAAACTTTGCCAACTCCTCGTAAGCCTCGCGATTTTCTTCCAAAACTTCAGCCGAAATTTTTTCTATCAAGGCTTTCAATTCGGGCGAATTCTTGCTTGTCAAGATTTGGTCGTCGTCCATGTCTTAAAGGTGCGGACCTGCCGCCACGAGAGCTTTGCCCGCCGCGTTGTATTCGTACTTTTTGAAGTTCTTGATAAAGCGGCTTGCGAGGTCTTCGGCGCGACGATCCCATTCGGTCGGGTCGGCGTAGGTATTGCGCGGGTCGAGGATATTGGTCGCGACGCCTTCAAGTTCGGTCGGGACTTCGAGGTCGAAGATAGCGATTTTCTTTGTCGGAGCGTTCTTAATCGCGCCGCCGAGGATAGCGTCAATTATGCCGCGAGTATCCTTAATGGAAATGCGCTTGCCGGTGCCGTTCCAGCCCGTGTTGACGAGATAAGCCTTCGCGCCGCTCTTTTCCATGCGCTTGACGAGTTCCTCGGCGTATTTGGTCGGGTGGAGTTCCAGGAAGGCTTGACCGAAGCACGCGGAGAAAGTCGGAGTCGGCTCGGTAATGCCGCGCTCGGTGCCCGCCAATTTCGCAGTGAAGCCGCTCAAGAAATAGTACTTGCACTGTTCGCTGGTAAGAATGGAAACGGGCGGCAACACGCCGAAAGCGTCCGCGCTGAGGAAGATGACGGATTGCGCGGCGGGACCGTGACTGTCGGGGCGCACGATGTTTTTGATGTGATAAATCGGGTAGCTGACGCGGGTGTTTTCCGTGACGGACTTGTCGGCGAAGTCAATCTTGCCGTTCTTGTCGACGGTGACGTTCTCAAGGAGCGCGTCGCGGCGAATTGCGCCGTAAATGTCGGGCTCGGCAACGGGGTCAAGGTTAATGACTTTAGCGTAGCAACCGCCCTCAAAGTTAAAGACGCCGGTATCGTCCCAACCGTGTTCGTCGTCGCCGATAAGCAGGCGTTTGGGGTCGGTGGAGAGGGTTGTCTTGCCGGTGCCGCTCAGTCCGAAGAATATCGCGGTGTTTTCGCCGTTCATATCGGTATTGGCGGAGCAGTGCATAGCGGCGATACCCTTCAGCGGCAGGAAGTAGTTCATCATGCTGAACAAGCCCTTTTTCATTTCGCCGCCGTACCACGTGTTAAGGATGACCTGTTCTTTATCGGTGATGTTGAAGACGGTCGCGGTTTCGGAGTTCAAGCCGAGTTCCTTCCAGTTGGTGACCTTAGCCTTGGAGGCGTTAAAGACTACGAAGTCGGGTTCCTGGTCGAACTCCTCTTGAGTCTTCGGGCGAATGAACATGTTGGTTACGAAATGCGCTTGCCACGCGACCTCCATGATAAAGCGAATCTTCATGCGAGTATCTTTATGCGTGCCGCAGAAGCCGTCGACGACGAACAGACGCTTGTTGGACAGCTCCTTGACTGCCAATTCTTTAAGAGCCTTCCACGTCTCGACGGAGCACTTCTTGTTGTCGTTTTTGTATTCGGGGGTCGTCCACCAAATTTCGCCGGGCGCACCTTCCTTGGTGGTGTCGTCGTAGACGATGAACTTATCCTTGGGCGAGCGACCGGTATAAATGCCCGTCATGACGTTAATCGCGCCGAGTTCGGTTTCCTGTCCCACGTCGAAGCCTTCGAGGTCGGGCTTGGTCTCCTCGTTGAAGAGCACCTCGTAAGTCGGATTGTAAATGACTTCCGTCGTGCCGGTGATTCCGTATTTTGTGAGATCCATCATTGGCATACTCTCTACCTCCAAAAATTTACTGCGCCGATAATAAACCATAGGATTTTTATTGTCAATTATCGCTTGCACAAAAAGCCCGCGCAGGTTTGTCGAAGTCATGAATCGTATGCTATAATTTCCATACAAAATCATGGGAGGTAATTATATGGAAGCATTGCACGGCGTGATAAACGACATCAACTCGTTCGTGTGGACGTATGTGATAATCGTCGCGCTGATAGGTTCGGGCGTGATTTACACGTTGCGGACGAAATTTGTACAGGTGCGGCTCCTCGGCGAAATGCTCAAGCTGATTGTCGGGAGCGCGGGGCAAAAGACTGAGGGCAAGGAGATAAGCGGCTTTCAAGCGTTTTGCGTGTCTACGGCGTCGCGTGTGGGCGTCGGCAATATTGCGGGCGTTGCGATTGCAATTGTCACGGGCGGACCGGGCGCGGTGTTTTGGATGTGGGTTATCGCCTTTATCGGTTGCGCCACGGGTTTTGTCGAGAGCACGCTTGCGCAGATTTACAAGTTGCCGCGTGGCGACGGCGCATTTTTCGGCGGACCGGCTTACTACATGAAAAACGCCCTCAACATGAGCGGCTTGGCTAAGTGGTTCGCGATTTTGATTTCCGTAACGTTCGGCTTGATTTACGTTTCGGTTCAAGCCAATACAATTGTCGGCGCGGTTGAAACGGCGTTCGGCATTGACCACGCGATAACGGCGTTCGCGGTTGCGGGCTTGACGGCTCTGGTAATTTTCGGCGGCGTCACGCGTATCGCAAAGTTCACGGAAATGCTCGTGCCTTCAATGGCGGGGCTGTATCTTTTGAGCGCGATTATAATTATCGTCATGAACTTCGACCAAGTGCCCGCAATAGTTCGCGCTGATACTCCATGACGCATTCAGCCCTCAAGCGGCGGTCGGCGGCGGCTTCGGTACCGTCTTCATGACGGGCGTAAGGCGCGGCTTATTCTCCAACGAGGCGGGCGAAGGTTCCGTCCCGAACGCGGCGGCAACGGCGGGCGGCAAGCATCCTGCGCGGCAAGGCTTGATTCAGAGTTTCGGCGTCTATGTGGATACGTGGCTTGTCTGTTCGGCTACGGCGTTCTCTGTCTTGTTGACGGGCGAGTATTCTGTCGGCGGCGAGCTGACGGGCGTCGCATTGGTTCAGCATTCTTTGGCGAACGTTTACGGCGCGTGGGCTCCGAGCGTCTTGGCGATTATCGTTTTCCTGTTCGCGTTCAGTTCAATCGTCGGCAATTATTTTTACGGCGAAGTCAACATTGCGTTTTTCGAGGGCGACGAATCGGGTTGGTTGCCCAGCGGTGTTTCGCGTCACGCCATGAATCTTTTCCGTTTGGGCGTCGTGGCAATGGTCTTGGTCGGCAGTTTCGCCGAGTTGGGTTTGGTTTGGGACGCGGCGGATTTATTTATGGGCTTTCTCTGCTTGACGAACCTTTACGCAGTCGCCCGCCTCGGCAAGTATGCTTTTATCGCGCTTGACGACTACGTTGCCCAAAAGAATCGCGGCGTCGAGGAGCCTGTATTTAATCCCGACATCTTGCCGAATAAAAAGGGCATTCACGCTTGGAACGATAAATAATTCGAGGAGGGATTTTGTGAAGGCTTTATACTTGGACTGCGCGGCGGGCATAAGCGGCAACATGTTCCTGGGCGCGTGCTTACAGCTTGGCGTGCCGGAAAAATATCTGCGCGGAGAACTCGACAAACTCAATCTGCCGCACGAATACGACATGGAAATTTCCGACGTAAGCAAGAACGGCATAGGCGCGACGTATGTGGACGTTCAGACGGCTCGCGACTTTGAATCGGAGCTTGACCGCCCGAATATCCGCCGCTTACATCGCCACGAACACATTAAAAATCACAGCCATCGGACGTTCGGCGACATAAAAAAGATAATCGACGGCGCGGAACTGAATGCGGCGGTCAAGGCGCGTGCGCTGGCGATATTCAACGTGATAGCCTGCGCGGAGGGCAAAGTTCATCAACGTTCGGCAGAGGCTGTAACTTTCCACGAGGTCGGCGCGATTGATTCAATCGTGGACATCATCGGTTGCGCCGTTTGCCTGGACTATCTTGACGTGGAAAAAATTTTCGTTTCGCGAATCAATACGGGCAGCGGCTTCGTGAAATGCGCTCATGGCTTAATGCAAGTTCCCGCTCCCGCAACCGCCGAGCTTCTTCAAGGCTTCAAGACGTATCACTTCGGCGCGGAAAAGGAGCTTACCACTCCGACGGGCGCGGCGATTGTCAATGCGCTTGCCGAATACAGCGCGGATTTGCCCGAAGACTTCACGTCGGAAAAAATCGGCTACGGCGCGGGCAGCTGGGATTTGGATATTCCGAACGTCTTAAGGATTTACTTGGGCGAATTCGGCGGGCAAGTCGAGCGTAAATTAGTCAAGCTGGAGGCGAATATCGACGACATGAATCCGCAGATTTACGGCTGGCTTTACGAACGCCTGTTCAATGCGGGAGCCTTAGACGTTTGGACGACGCCCGTTTACATGAAAAAGAATCGTCCCGCGCAGATGTTGAGCGTGTTGGTCGACGCGGAGCGCAGAGAGCTTTGCATTAAGATTATCTTCGAGGAGACGACGACGATTGGCTTGCGCGTGATTGAAATTGCGCGGCGCGTGGAGGCTGTCCGCAAGATTGCAAAGGTCGAAACGAGCTTCGGCGAGGTTCAATGCAAGGTCAGCGCGTACGACGGCAAGATTGTATCGATAACGCCCGAATATGAAGACTGCCGCCGCTTAGCAGAAAAACATTCCGTGCCGCTCAAAGCCGTTTGGCAAGAGGCGTTGACTAAGCAAGAGGCGCGTCTCGGATAAAAAATTATCCCCCGTCAAGATGGCGAGGGATTTTTTGTTGCCGCTCAGGTTTACTGCTTAGTAAACTTGTTATTGCTGATTGCGTAAGTATCACCGTTGACGTTAAAGCTCGCAGCGGTCGGTTTCTCCAAGATAATTGCGCTGTAAGTCGAATCAACTTTGAACACGACGCGTCCGCTCCCGCTGTAGTAAGCCGCCGTCCAGTTGCCTGTGATTTGAAGCAAGTCGTCATTGTCGAAACCGAAAATCATATCCTTGCCGTCGCCGCTGTTGTATATGAAAGTATCGGCACCTGCTTGACCCCAGAGCGAATCGTTACCCGCGCCGCCGACTAAGGTATCGTTGCCCGTGTAGCCGTAGAGTTTATCATTGCCCGCCCCGCCGAGGACAATATCGTCGCCGCTGCCGCCGTTTAAGCTGTCGTTGTCCGCGCCGCCGTTTATGGAGTCATTACCTGCTCCGCCCGCCAGAGTATCAGCTCCGTTGCCGCCCGAGATTGTGTTGTCGAGCTTGTTGCCCGTAACTTGAATGGCGGTCGTCCGCGCAGAAGCATTGGCGTTGACGTAAGCGGCGGGGAGCGTCACCTTGGCAGAGCTGCTGTCGTTCAAGGTCAGCGTCTTGAAGGTATTATCCGTACCGATAAGGTTTAAGGTGTCCAAAGCCGCCGCGCCCGCCAAAGTTACCTTGCCCGTGCCGACGGTAAGCACGACGTTGTTGCCGACAGTTGCCTTGGAATAGGAGGCGGTACCGTCGCCGATTTGCAAGCTCGAAGTCTCGTTGAAACCGATAATCACGTCGTTACCGTCGGCGTACTCGAACAAGACATTTTCGCCAAAAGCATTGCGGAGGGTATCATTGCCCGCGCCGCCCGCTATCGTCACGTTATCGCCGAAGTTGCGAATCAAATCGTCGCCCGACTCCGCGCAGATTGACACATTGTCGCCATAGTTGCGCACAGAATCATTGCCCGCGCCCGCCTCAATCGACGCCGCGTCGCCGTAATTGCGAACGGAATCATTGCCGCCGCGTGCCCGTACAATCACGCCGTCCGTGCTGTTGTTAATCGTGTTTGCGTATTCGGTACCCTCGACGACCAACGGTTGAGCGGGCGTTATCTCCTCGCCGTAAATATTCAGCCACGAAAGACTTGCCGCGCCCGCTAAAGTTATCAGCCCCTCGCCGACGCGGACAATAATATCGTCGCCGCTCTTGACGGTGGAGTAAGTGCCCGTGCCGTCCCCGATTTGAAGGGTTGAATCTGCGTGGAAGCCGCGAATCAAATCATTGCCATCGCCGTCGTTATAAATGATGGTGACTTCCTTGCCTTCGCCCGAATCATACCAACTGCCGGCATAATAATCATAATAGTAGCCATTAAAAATGGAGTCGTCGCCCTTGCCGCCTTTTATTATATTGTTATCGCCGAAATTGGAAATGTAATCATTGCCCGCGTCGCCGTCAAGTATGTTGTATGCGCCATAAACCGTACTGCCGTATCGGTCGCTGTAGGACCAACCATAGCTGTAAATGGTATCATTTCCGTCGCCGCCGTTTAGCATGACTGAATTGCCGTCCTCGTTGTAAATGTAATCATTACCGTCGCCACCATCTATCATGACGTTATTGCCGCCCCTGTTGTTGATAGAATCATTGCCCGAGCCGCCGTCTATGGTAACCCTTTTTGCCTGATTATCAATATAATCATCGCCGCTGCCGCCGTCTATGGTGAGTTTGGCGTAGAAGTTCCTGAAAGTGTCGTTGCCCGCCGAAAGCTTGATAAGCTCCAAATCGACCGAAGTATCACCCTCGACGTTATCATTTATGACGAACGCCGTACCCTTGGCGTCTTTGAGCAGGATAGAGCCGTCGCCGACACGGACAAGGACATCGTTGCCGCTGACTTCGGTGGAGTAGGAGCCGCCCGCAATGTTGAGCGAATCCATGCCGTTGAAGCCGTGAATGGTATCGTTGCCGTCGCCCGTCGCGTATTCAATCAGGTTGCCGGCACCGGACAGAGAAATAACATCGTCGCCCTTGCCGCCGCCGATAACATTTTCCCAGCTTTCGACGCGGAGAGTATCGTTGCCGTCGCCGCCGAGGAGCGTCGAATTCGAGCCGCTTACAACGGTCGTGTCGTCTGTGTCAGACCAATCCATGTAAAAATCGCTGGAGATATAATCGTCGCCCTCGCCGCCGTCGAGGAAATTGTCAAAGCCGTAGTCGCGGAGGGTATCGTTGCCCTCGCCGCCGTTCATGCTGACGTTTGAGCCGTAGTATTCATACCAACCATCTTCATGATTATAGATGCCGTTGACAAGGACATCGTTGCCTGCACCGCCGTCGACAGTGACAGAATAGCTCCAGTTTTCAATGGTGTCATTACCTATGCCGCCGTCTATCGTGACTTCGGAGCCGCTCTCGTTGACAATACTGTCCTTGCCCGCGCCGCCGTTTATGCTGACAGTGGAACCTGTGTTCCAAATATCATCATTGCCGTTGCCCGCGTCGATTGTGACACTCGCGCCGCTGTTTTCAATGAAGTCGGCTCTGTTCGTGCCCGTGATAATCGTTTCGGGCGTCTTATTGTTATAATCTGCCATAACAATTCCTCCTCGGTTAAGAAAATTTTTTTAGCTTACAATATCACAAGCCAAAAGTTTATTGGTCACTTTGAAAGAGACAATTCAACTTTTGCACAAAAAATCCCGCCGAACTTTTCGACGGGATTAAATATCTATGAGCGATAAGATTTTACATGCCTGCTTGCGCGGCGACCTCTGCGGCGAAGTCGGTTTCCTTTTTCTCGATGCCCTCGCCGAGTTGCCAACGCGTGAATCTCAAAACTTTTTCGCCGCCGAGGATGTCCTTGACGGTCTTTTCGTTATCCTTGACGAAAATCTGTTCGACGAGGCAGACTTCCTTGTAGAATTTGTTGATACGCCCCATGACCATCTTTTCGACGATTTTTTCGGGTTTGCCCTCTTCCAGAGCCTGCTTGCGGAGAACTTCCTTTTCGTGTTCGAGTTCGGAAGCGTCGACGCCTGCGCGGTCAACGGCGGAAGGATTAGCCGCTGCGATTTGCATGGCGACATCTTTGCCGAGCTGATCGGAGCCGCCCGTCATTTCGACGAGCACGCCGATTTTTCCGCCCATGTGAATGTAGGTCGTGAGCTTGCCCGCAGTCTCATAGGTCACGAAGCGGCGAATCGAAATTTTTTCGCCGATAGTGGCGGTCGCCTCGGTGACGAGGTCGGAAACTTTCTTGCCGCCGATTGAGCTGTCGTTAAGCGCGTCGAGGTCGGCGGGTTTGGTCGCGGCAATGTGTTCGATAACCTTTTGCTCCAACGCACGGAAATTTTCATTGTTGGCGGTGAAGTCGGTTTCGCAGTTGACTTCGAGCAGGACGCCGGTCTTGCCGTCCTTGGAAATGTATGCGGCAACGGCACCCTCCGCCGCCACGCGCCCGGACTTCTTCGCCGCCTTGGCAATGCCCTTTTCGCGGAGCCAGTCGATAGCCTTTTGCATATCGCCGCCCGTCGCCGTCAACGCCTTTTTGCAATCCATCATGCCCGCGCCCGTTCTTTCGCGCAGTTCCTTAACAACACTTGCACTTATAGCCATTTATGTCACCTCAAAATTACTCTTCGTTTTCTTCGGACGCTTCGGTAATTTCCGCGCCCTCCTTGCCTTCCAACATGGCGTCGGCAATCTTAGCCGTGAGGAGCTTGACAGCACGAATCGCGTCGTCATTGCCGGGGATAACGTAGTCAATCTCGTCGGGGTCGCAGTTGGTGTCGACAATCGCCACAATCGGGATACCGAGCTTGCGGGCTTCGGCGACGGCAATGCGTTCCTTGCGCGGGTCGACGACGAACAGTGCGCCGGGGAGCTTGCTCATTTCCTTGATACCGCCCAAGTACTTTTCCAGACGCGCCATTTCGTGACGCAGTTGCATAACTTCCTTTTTGGTGAGGACTTCAAACGTGCCGTCCTGCTCCATGGTTTCAAGTTCCTTGAGGCGATTGATGCGGCGTTGAATGGTCTGGAAGTTGGTAAGCATGCCGCCGAGCCAACGCTCATTGACGAAAAATTGCCCGCTGCGCAGAGCCTCTTCCTTGACGGCTTCCTGAGCCTGCTTTTTGGTGCCGACGAACAGAATCGCCTTGCCCGACTCCGCCACGGAACGCACGAAGTTATAAGCCTCGTCGACTTTGCGAACGGTTTTTTGCAGGTCGATGATGTAGATACCGTTGCGCTCGGTGAAGATGTAGCGCGCCATTTTCGGGTTCCAACGGCGAGTTTGGTGCCCGAAGTGCACGCCCGCTTCCAACAGCTGTTTCATTGAGATAACTGCCATTTGAGAATACCTCCTGTTATTACATTCGCGGAACATTTACGCGCCGATAGACCTTGCGGCACAGGCGACGCTCCGCTTCCGCGTGAGTTTGTTAAACGCGGCGCATTATATCACAAGAATTTTTTGGCGGCAAGATTTGCAACATGAAAATAACCTAAAAGCCGCATTGACACTTAAAAGTTATCGTGCTAGAATTTTCGACGTTGACAGGCAGGAGAGGCAATCGCGGCGGATTCGTCCGACGAGGAAAGTCCGGACTCCACAGAGCAGCGTGCCGGGTAACGCCCGGTGAGAGTAATCTTAAAGACAGTGTCACAGAAAAGAAAACCGCCCCCCACGGGGTAAGGGTGAAAAGGCAGGGTAAGAGCCTGCCGCCCGCCGGGTAACCGCACGGGCTGATAAACCTCACGCGGAGCAAGCCTAAATAGGAGATGGTTGAGGTTGCTCGCTGACATCTCGGGTAAGGTGCTGACGACTTGGGCGGCGACGTTCAAGCAAGATAAATGGTTGCCACTATACAGAATCCGGCTTATTGACTGCCTGCCAACACTCCGTGAAATGAAAAACGTCGCTGTCGAAGAAATTTCGCGGCGGCGTTTCTTCAATTAGGAATTAGGAATGGGGAATTGGGAATTTGCGCGAGAAAGGTCACAGTGGCGAAGTCTTAAATTCAAGAAAATTTCATGCGATAATTCAGGCATAAATCACAACGGAGAATTATAATTCCATTAAAATTTTTAGAGAGGAAGTGGCTGATTTTGAGTAGTTTCTTGCGAGCGTTGATAATGGTGATAGCGATGCTGACGGTAAGTGTTTCCACGAGCTATGCGGCGGGCGCGTACAGAGTCGGCGACCAAGGCGCGGAAATAGCCGAGATTCAAGGGCAACTTGTCTTGCTCGGCTACGACGTAATGGCTGACGGTGCTTTCGGACCGGCGACTGTCGAGGCTGTCAAGGAGTTCCAAAAATCCTGCGGCATGAAGGCGGACGGCTTAATCGGTCCCGCGACTTACGCGGCACTTTTGGGCAGGGATATGCCCGACATCAGTCGCGGCATGAACTACATTGCTCGCAGATTGGTAGCGTCGTCCATGGATTATATCGGCGTCCCCTACGTTTTCGGCGGCACCAGCCCCTACGGCTTTGACTGCTCCGGCTATGTCCAATACGTCTTTGCCAATGCGGGCATTTCGCTCCCGCGCACTGCCGACGTCCAATACGAATACGGCACGCCCATCTCCACGACCGACCTCGTCGCGGGCGATTTGGTTTTCTTCAGCACCTACACCTACGGCGCGTCGCACGTCGGCATTTACCTTGGCGACAATAATTTTATTCATGCCAGCTCCAGTCGCGGTGTCACCATCGATTCGCTGGGCGGTTCTTATTGGAGCTCGCGATACATTGGCGCACGCAGAATCTTGTAAGTCTGTGACGACTTTAATTAAAGGAAAATGTCCTTCGGGTTAGCCGAGGGGCATTTTTCGTTTAAGCAAAAAGCCGCCGACTTTGAGCCGACGACCTTTTTTTATCGTGTGTCTGATATGCATGTTTGAATCCGATTTTCCTTTTCCGACCGCGAAGCCGACTTTAAAAAGTTGTCTCCTCAGCCGTGATTGGAAGTATCCGAATTATTGTTGAAGCAAGTTAAGAACCGAGTATGCATTCTGCCCCGCTTGAGCGAGCATGAGTTGCGACGCCTGCGAAAGAACATTCCACTTCATGAAGTTGGTCATTTCCGCCGACATATCGGTATCGCGAATAACGGATTCGGTCGCCTGAAGCTCCTGCGCCTCGTTGACGAGATTGTCGCTTTGATAATTGAGCCTGGACTGAACTTTGGCAATATCCCCTTGATAATTGAGGATGTTGGTAAGCGCGGTGTCAATGCTCTTGAGGAATGCCGAACCTGCACTCGAAACAGAACCGGTGGTGGTAATGTTGAACGCTTTCGACAAGCCGGAAATGGAAAGCCCGATGTTGTTTGCGCTGATGTTAATATTACCGCTGAGAGCTTTAAGCGACGCGCCGCCTTCCGGACCGATTTGAAGAATTATCGGCTTAGAGCCGGTGAGGAGCGTCCTGCCGTTGAATTTGGTAGTGTTAGCGATGTCGGTTATCTGGCTGGCAAGAGCGTCGAGTTCCTTGGTAATAGCCATGACATCATCGTTCGTGCTGCCGCCGTTGTTTGCCGCCTGGAGTCCCTTCTCCTTCATGGTGTGGAGAATTTCAGTTATATTGCTGAGTGCGCCTTCGGCAACTCTGAGCATTGCGGTGCCGGTTTGGACGTTGCGATTCGCCTGCTGATCCGAACGGATACGGTCGTTCAATTTTTCGGAGATAATCATACCCGCCGCGTCGTCGCTGCCGTTGTTAATCCTCTGACCGCTCGAAATCCGCATCATACTCTTCTGGAGCGCGGCATTGTTCTGGTTGAAGATGTTAAGAGTACGTACCGCTTCCATGTTGTTCTTAATTACTGTACCCATGATCCTTTCCTCCTTGATCTTACAGAAAACGCTTTCCTTGAGCGACGGTTTCCTTTCCGCCGCTAAACAAACGAGGCTACTGAATTCGACCGTCGTCGTGATTGTGCCCCGCACGCGTAACGAGGCTTGCAGTATCACGCTCGCTTATTTCGCTATGTATCTTCCCGCCGATTCGCGGAAAAGCATTAAATATTCATGTGGAATTTTATCAAGAATTTGCTTGCGCGTCAACAAAAATCGCGGCGTTTGAAAAATTTTTTGCCGACGTTGCACAGCAAAAAAGACCGCCGACCGCAACCGTATCTTACCGCGTAATTAGGAGCCGTCACGGATAACGCCATAACTAATCGCGAAATTTAGAGCCGTCATGGATGACGGCTCGCCGCGACTTGAAACCTGGAAGGTTTCATAGCGGCACGGGCGGCTTCGGGGAATTGTGGACGTCCGAACATCAAACGGTATCCGCACCACGCGCAGTGGCGGCTTTCTTTGCTACTTTCTTTTGCCGGAAAAAGAAAGTAGATCTTAAATACAAGAATTATTGAAACGCCCAATCGAAGCGGCGAGCCGCCGGCACGAGGGCGGGTTCCGCGAGTCCACGCTTGTTTGAAGGGGGGACAACTCCGACATCATTTGGCGACCTCGGCGGCGCGACAGCAAAAAAGACCGCCGACCGCAGCCGACGATCCTTTTCGTATCGAACAACATGCGCCCTTCGGACGCTGTCAATTTTACTGGAGCAAGCTGAGCACTGCACTGGAGTTCTGATTTGCCTGCGCGAGCATGGCTTGAGCCGACTGCAACAGCACGTTGTTCTTCGTGTAAGCAGTCATTTCCTTCGCCATATCCGCATCGCGAATCGTGGACTCTGCCGCCTGGACATTCTCGCTCGAAGTCGTGAGGTTTGCGCTGGTGTATTCGAGGCGGGCTTCAATCGCGCCGATTGTCGTCTGCTGATCGAGTGCCTTCGTCAACGCGTTCTCAATGACGTTGATTGACGAGTTGGCGTTCTCTTTGGTCGTGACGAGAATCTTGCTGTTATCGGAGCCTTTCAAGCCGAGAGCCTCTGCGCGCATATCGCCCAATGCAACCTTAATCGCGACGTTTGCTTCCGAACCGACGTGGAAGTTCAAAGCCTTGCTGGCGACTTCGCCTTCGGTCTTGTTTTCGGCGCGTTGATACTGTTTGAACTGGTCGAGAGCCGCGTTGGCTGCCTTCTTGACGTTGCCTTGCGAATCCAGAATGCTGATAGTGAAGCCGGAGACTTGGTTTGAAACGCCGCTCGAAGTCGCAACTATCGCAACGCCTTGCGTTCTGTCGGGTGTGTAGACGTCATCCCTAAACTTGTTAATGCCGAGAGCCGCCTTTGAACTGCCAACTGTAACACTGGCAAGACCAACACCGTTTACCGAAGCAAGACCGACCAAACTCGACAGCGTAATTCCGGTATCGGTTCTTATGGCACCGGTCGTGAAATACATTTTACCGTTGTTGACCCAAGAAAGCTGATAGTAGTCGGACGAAATGATTTCGAGGGAGTCGCCGGCACGGTTTCTGAGAGTCGTCAAAACGGAGTCGGCACTTGTCGCGGTGGACAAGCTCTGGTTGAGCAAAATGGTCTTGGTCGCAGAGACGACGCTGTTTTTCGAGCCGTCGACGAGATATTTGCCGTTGAATTGGACAAGGGCGTTGTCGTCAATCTGGTCGATGAACTGATCCATTTCCTTCTGAATGGTCTGGCGATCTTCGTCGGTATTGGAATCGTTGGCGGCGTTGATTGCCTTTTCCTTCAGAGCCTTCAGGATCTCGATCGTATTGGAAACTGCGCCCTCGGCGACTTTCATCAAGCTGGAGTCGTTTTGGCTGTTTTGATTTGCCTGGTCGAGCGAGCGGATACGAACTCTCATGCGCTCGGAGATGGCATAACCGGCGGCGTCGTCCTGTGCGCTGTTGATTTTCATACCGCTGGCAACTTTGGACAGGCTCTTCTGCAACGCCGTGCTGTTCTGATTTAAAATGCTGAGCGTGCGAACCGCGCTCATGTTGTTCTTTACTACCATACCCATGATCTTTTTCCTCCTTGATCTTCCTAGAAAAAACTTCCTAAACGACGGTTTCCCTTCCGCCGCCAAACAAACGAGCTTTGCGTCGCTGCCCCGACCGTCGCCGAAGCCTGCTCCCCGCACGCGTAACGAGTGCCGACCTTTCGCCCGCTTATTTTCTTTCCTGAAAGTATTATCGTTTTTCGCCCCGTTTTTATTAAGGCGTTCGGGAAAAAATTTTCCTTGTTGCGAATTCTATCAAGAATTTGGCTTTACGTCAACTATAATCAAGCTTTTGTGGCAAATTTTCAAACGTTACTCGCCGCCCTTGGTTGTGAATGCGCCCGCAGTTTTACCGTCTAAAGTTGCGCGGCAGTCCGTATCATCAGTAGCCGCTTGGATACTGTAAGCGGTGGCTGATATTGCCGTCGCCGTGCCGTCAATGTAGGCTTTGCCCGAAGGCGGCTTGACGTTGCTGTAGTCCTGCAGATATTTTTCCAAGTCGCTTAGTTGTGAAGGGTCTTTACCGTTCTCCATGGCATAAATAGCTATGGCGGTGTCGATAGTCGCGAGGTCGGATTGAATCTTGGCGGTATTTGCGGCGGTGGTGACGGCGGTGAAGCGCGGCACCGCTATCGACGCCAAGATCGCGATGACCATGACCATTAAGATTACTTCCAGCGTTGCGAAGCCTCGCTGATTCATTTGAATCACTCCTTAGTTTTTGCCGATTATAAGCCCAAAGAGTTATATCTGCAAGCAACTTTTATCATGCGTTCCAATTCCTAATTGCTTTTGCAACGCGTTTGGTTTATCATTGCAGAAATTTTATCGTGCGGGAGGAATTTAATGGACGACAAAATTCTGAACTGGGTGACCTTGGCGGAAAAGTTTTCAATCGGCGGCGACCCCAATTCCATGCGCACCGTCGCTCGTGAAATTTTCGACCTCGATAAAAATTCCGCCGAGGGGCTCGCGATTATGGCGGAGTCTTCGCTCTATCTGGGCAGTCTCGACGAGGCTGAATCCTTGGCGCAATATGCTCTGTCCGTCGACGCCAATCACCTGCGCGGACGGCTCGTTAGCGGCGGCGTCGCCATAAAGGAGTTTCGTCTCAACGACCAGCTCAAACTTTTGGCGGGTGTCATTAACGACGCGCACGCCGAGCTTAAATCTTTGCGGGCGCAACTCAACGCGCATAATCACCGCTTCGCCTTCAATCGTCGCAAGAAAACCTCCGCCGATGACGACTTCCAAGAACAACTTAACAAGAAAATTTTTATTACACAATCCTTGCTGTTTAAGGCGTTGTGTTGGAGTTCAAACGGGCTTTATCTGTCGGGCGAACCTGCGCGGGCGGCGGCGGCTCTGGCAGAGGCAAGCACCTTGACCGACAACTCCGAACAGGCGGCGGAGCTTTACTCCAAGCATTTGTTCCTGCGCAATTATCGTGACGTGTCGGCGGCGCAGACCAATGAACTCGCCCGCAAGTATAACGACTTCTTTGCGCGGCTTAAGCCCTTCGCTCATGACAAGAAAAATCTCGACGCCAATAAGAAACTCCATATCGGTTACATTTCGCCCGACTTCCGCGAACACGCCCTTGCCAATTTCATGACGCCCTTGCTGACGAATTTCGACGCGGATAATTTTTCCGTGACCTGCTACTCCACGGGCAGGAAGGACGCCGTCACCGCCAAGCTTAAAAGCCTCAACGTCGGTTGGCGCGACCTTATCGGCAAGGACGCTTTGGCGGCGGCTAAGCTTATCGACGCGGACGCCGTTGATATTCTCGTCGATTTGTCGGGGCACTCGCAAGACAGCAGCCTCCCGATTCTGGCTTATAAGCCTGCACCCGTCCAAATCTGCGCACTCGGCTACACCGCCACCACCGGGCTTAATGCCGTAGATTATTTTCTGTCCGATAAAATTTGCCTGCCCGAAACGTCGCCTAACGCTTTCACTGAGAAAATTCTGCGCGTCGACCCGTGCGGTTTTTGCTACGCGCCCGGCTTAATTCGCGATATGCCCGAACCCGCCCGCAATGCGCCCGTCCTGAAAAACGGCTTCATGACCTACGGCTCCTTTAACAATTTCGCCAAGGTGACCGAGGACGTGCTTTATCTGTGGCGTGCGATTCTCGACAGCGTGCCGCGCTCCCGACTCGTCTTGAAAAATAAGCTCTGCAGTCTCGACGACGGCAAAGCTCTTGTCCGCGAAAGGCTTCGCAAAATGGGTTTCCAACTCGAACGCGTGGAATTGCGCCCCTACAGCCCCGACTACCTCGAACAATACGCAGATTTAGACGTTGCACTTGATACCTTCCCCTACACGGGCGGAACTACCACTTGCGAGGCGTTGTATATGGGCGTTCCCGTTATCACGTTGCGCGGCAAGACGCACGGCTCCAGGCTGGGCGCGTCGATTCTGAATGCCGCCGACGTTTCGGAGCTCATTGCTCAAAGCCCGATGGATTACGTCAAGAAGGCGGTGCGGCTCAATCAGCGCAGGGAATTGACGGCAGCTTATCACAGCCGGCTCCGCGAACACGTTAAAAATTCCGCGCTCATGGACGGGCAGAAATATATTCGCGAATTGGAAAAGCTTTATCGGGCGGCGTGGAAGGATTATTGCCGTTCGCTTTTGGAAAAAAATTTCAGTTCGACGTTTCAAATTTGAGGGGGCTTGGCATGGTTTCTGAATGCCGTCGACGTTTCAGAGCTCATTGCTCAAAGCCCGATGGATTACGTCAAGAAGGCGGTGCGGCTCAATCAGCGCAGGGAATTGACGGCAGCTTATCACAGCCGGCTCCGCGAACACGTTAAAAATTCCGCGCTCATGGACGGGCAGAAATATATTCGCGAATTGGAAAAGCTTTATCGGGCGGCGTGGAAGGATTATTGCCGTTCGCTTTTGGAAAAAAATTTCA
>CALFJE010000157.1 GCA_937877545.1 uncultured Selenomonadales bacterium
AATAATCTGCAAGCGGCCCCCGCCTCAACGGAACGCGATATTAAATTCGACGCGGAGGTTGAACCCGGCTCGGCGTTGGGCGTGGCTATCGTTTACGGCGACTTTTCGCTCGGCGCGACGGGCACCGTTACCGCCGTAGAAGGCAACAAGATTCTCGCGCTCGGACATTCTTTCACGCACGCCGGCAACGTCAACTACTTCATGACCGACGCCTCGATTATCGGCTCGGTGAGCGGGCTTAACGGCGGCACCAAAGTTTCCCGCATGGGCAACATTATCGGGCGCGTCAATCAGGACAGGGATTCGGGCATAGCCGGCATTTTGGGCACCTTCCCCGCCGTCGTCCCGATTACCGTCACCGTCAAGGACAACGCCCTCGATAAGCAGGAGACCTTCAACGCCACCATTGCTTACAATGAAAATCTCGTTCCCCGGCTCGGCGCGTCGATAGCCTACGCCGCCCTTAATCGCATGGCGGATTCGCTCGCCGAGAGCACCGTCGATATTGACTTCAGCATAAAGACCAACGCCGTCGCCAACGGCGAACTGGCTCGCCAAAACATGTTTTATAACTCCTCGGACGTGGGGCAGGTCGCTATCCTTGAACTCATGCAAGCCCTTAATCTTGTCTGCTCCAACACCAAGGAGGAGTCGAATATTTTCAGCGTCGACGTGAATATCGCCTTCGATACGGAGCGGCGCACGGCGTCAATCGTCTCAATCACGCCCGATAAAAAGCGCGTCAAGCCCGGCGAAACCGTCAACTTGACGGTCGAACTTCAACCTTACCGCAAGCCCGCCGAAAAGGTCACTTTAGCTTACACGGTTCCGCTCACGGCGCGGCAAGGCAATTTGGCTCTGGAGATTCACGGCGGCGCGTTGGTTCCGGTCAATCAAGCTATGGCGAACGCGGGCGTCATTACTGCCGACTCCAATAAGAGCTACGAGGACAAGATTAAAGACTTCCTCAATGCGGGCAGGAACAATCAGCTGGTCGTGGAGGTCGGCGCGTCCAACGAGGTTAAGACCGTCAAGCAGTTGCGCAAGGACATCGCGCAGATTAAGCGTGCACAGGCTCGGCTCAAAAAGGAAGGCAAGACCGTGCAGAAGTCCGACAACAAAGTTGACACCAACTATATAATCGATAACGTCATGCGCACGACGCTCAGCGTTGATAAAGTTTGACAGGAGGATTGAAATTTTGGAGAGACTTATCATAAAAGGCGGCAACCGCTTGAGCGGCACCGTGAAGATAAGCGGCGCGAAAAATGCCGTGCTGCCCATCATTGCGGCGACGCTCCTCGGTCAAGACAAAGAAACTTGCTTGGACGAAGTACCCAATCTGGACGACGTTCGCACAATCAGCGAGGTTTTGCGGACGCTCGGTGTTAAAGTTCGTCACGAACCTGATAACAATAAACTTTACGTCGACGCCACGTCGATTGAAAATATAACCGCGCCCTATGACCTTGTACGGAAAATGCGGGCATCGTTTCTGATAATGGGACCGCTCTTGGCGCGGCTTGGTTCGGCTAAGATCTCATTGCCGGGCGGTTGCGCCATTGGCACGCGTCCGATTGATTTGCACCTTAAGGGCTTCGAGGCTCTGGGCGCGAAAATTTCAATCGGGCACGGCTACATTGAGGCTGTTGCCCCCGACGGCTTGAAGGGTGCGCAGATTTATCTTGACTTCCCAAGCGTGGGCGCGACCGAAAATATCTTAATGGCGGCGTCCATGGCTGAGGGGCAAACGGTTATCGAGAATCCCGCGCAGGAGCCGGAGATTGTTGACCTAGCCAACTACTTGAACATCATGGGCGCGAAGATACGCGGAGCCGGCACCAACGTTATCAAGGTCGAGGGCGCGAAGAAACTCATTGCCCGCGACTACACGATTATTCCCGACCGCATAGAGGCGGGCACCTACATGATAGCCGCCGCCATGACACGCGGCGACGTGTACATTGCCAACGCCATAAGCGAGCACCTTAAACCCATCATTGCCAAGCTCAAGGAGGCGGGCGTCACGGTTATCGAGGACGTGGACGGTATCCGCGTCATTTGCGACAGGCGTCCGCGAGCCGTCGACATCAAGACGTTGCCCTATCCCGGCTTCCCGACCGATATGCAGGCGCAATTTATGGCTATGCTTACCGTTTCGGGCGGCACGAGCGTCGTGACCGAGACCGTCTTTGAAAATCGCTTTATGCACGTCGACGAACTCCGTCGCATGGGCGCGAAGATTAAGATTGACGGGCGCACCTCGGTCGTCGAGGGGCAGGATAAGTTGACGGGCTGTCAAGTCAAGGCGACTGACCTCCGCGCAGGAGCGGCGATTGTCCTGGCGGCGTTGGTTGCCGAGGGCGAGACGCAAGTCGGCTACATTCACCACATAGACCGCGGCTATGATAATCTGGTTCAAAAGCTCGTGAACTTGGGCGCGGACATCAGGCGCGTCGACAGTTAAAATAAAAAAAACTCCTCTGTCAAAGGGCAGGGGAGTTTTTTTGGTGCGCGGGCGGGTTAGCTTGCGCTGAGCGAAAAGATATTCGCCGGCAAGCCGCAATGGTTTATCCACTTGACCAACGTCGGCGATTCATACTTAACCTTGTTCTCCGCGAAAATCTCCGTGACGTGGAATTGTTTGGCAAACTCGGTGAGCATATCGGGATCCTCGTCCAGCTCAAAGGTGAGCGTCGACATCTTTTCCTTGCAGACCAGTTGCCCGTCGCCCTCCAACTGCATGAAGTACACGCCGCAATCGGGCAGATTTTTTTCAAAGTAGCCGTCCAGAAATTCCTGCGCCTTATCGTCCAACGGCGGCGTCACGACCAAAATATTGCGCTCGGCGTTTTTGCGGTAGTAGTCGAAAATTTCTTCGTAGCTCTGAATCAGGGCGCGTTGAGTCTTGTCGCTGATTTGCTGGCGGATATTTACGTCGTCCTTTTCCAGATATTTCTTCATGTTGGCGATACGGTTGGTGTACTTGACGAATTCGATAAAGAAAACCTTGCGGCGATTGTCGGCGATGGTGGAGGTCGTAAGGCGCGGGTTACGCGTGACGACGTTCAGGAAGTCAACGGCTTGCGTCCTCAAACCTGCGCGGTCGAAGAAGTCTTTGCCCTTGGGCGTGTGAATCAGGACGATTGAGGTGCCGCGTTCGTCGAACATATCGGGGGCGTAGTCTTGCACGCCCAGCGCGTCACCCAAAGTCAAATCGCTCTGCACACTTGGGAACTTGAACTTGCAGGCGGTACAGCTCGGTCTTCCGTTGAGTCCGCAAAGATATGTTCCGCCGTAAGCGTCTTGATGAATCGGGCAAAGATAAGATTCGCGGTCGGCGAAGTCAATCTCCATGTGCGCGAACTTCCAGCCGAAACGCTTGCTTGCAAAGTTGACGCCTTTAATCTCGTGCGCGTAGCTGAACATATCAATATAGTATTCCCAAACAGCGGGCGAGGGCACGCCTTGACAAATCACGTCAACGGTAAGGAGGTTATCGTAATCCTTGCCGAGGAAACTTTTCAAGCCGGCGCATTGACAGGGCGTCCCGCTGAACAAAACCCTAGTCGATTTGAGCGCGTCCTTGACTTGACGGTAAACGTCGCCGATTTGGCTCTGCACATATTTTGAGCCGCGCAGATTATCCAGCTCTTCAAGCGTCCGCGCAGATTTATGCACGACGTGAAAATCCTTATCGAAACCCGCGCCGAAGATGACGCCGCCGTCTTTAAGGATAAGTTCGCTGAGCGCACCGAACACGCCGCCCGACGAGCTGTGACGCCGAACCTTGTTATCGGGGTTAATCGCCGCGAAAATCTTCGGGAGCGTCTTCGGATATTTTTTAACGAAATTCAGCGTGGGGCAAACGTCGTCGCAACGCCCGCACTCCTTGCAAAGCGCGTGGTCTATTTCGGGATAAGCAAAGCCCTCGGCGTCGCGGCGCATGGCAATCGCGTTTTGCGGGCAGGCATTGGCGCAAGCCTCGCACCCTGTGCAGTCGGCGCGATTCGCAGAAATCATTTCTTCAATCTTCATTGGTATTTCCTCCGAAATTTTTTAAGCGGCTCACTTTTTGCGCTTACGTTTCTTGCGCGATTTGCCTTTGGACGGCTCGTCGTCGGGTTGTTTAATCTGCGCGGGAGCCTCGACCTCGGCAGGCGTCTCGACCTTATCGGGTGTCTCGACCTTAACGGGCGTCTCGTCGATTAGCGGCTTGTCTTGTTCGGACGCTTCGATTATAAACGGCTCTTCCTCGTCGTCTAAATCAACGTCAAGCTCGACCTGTACAGGCGGTTCGCTTATCGGCGGCTCGGCTTGTTCGGGTTGTTTAAGTCCCAACGCCACCTTGAGGAAGTCCAGCGAACGTTCGCGCTCGACGGGTAACACTTCGTCGCGGCGGCTGAAGTCGATTTGCAAGGGGTCTTCCATTTTTATTTCCAAGTCAACGTCGGTAGCGCGTTCACTTAAGCCGAACAGCTCAAGGAGCGATTCAAAGCGCGAGAAGCGTTGCACCATGCGACCGAGTTGCAATTTGTAGACGATGAACGGACGCTTGAGAATCAGCGCAAACGACGTGCCGTGGAAAGATTGCGTGCAGAAAAGCGTAGCGTGGTCGACGAGGTACAGGAATTCCTCAATGCCCGTAACGTAGTGGTGGAAGTTGTCCCAATCGAGCAGGTTAATCAGCGGCAGACCGAGTTTGGCAGCAAGGTCAACGACTTGTTCGGGCGGCTTGCCCGTGAAAAAGTACGTCAGCACGTAGCCGCGCTCGTAATTCTTTTTGCTGAACCACGTGGGCGGCTTGGCGATTTTGCGCCACTCGTCCGCCTCAAGCAGAAAGACCGGGTCAACGACTTGCGGGACTTTGCGCCCCGTCAGCTTTTCGACAAGCTCCACGCCCTCGCGCTCGCGAATCGACACGTGCGGCATTTCCAAAATCTTTTCGCGGAAGTAGCCGGCAAGGTGCGGCGGGATTTCGGGCACGGCGATACTCGCGGCATAGGCGATACGCTTTTCGGGCGGCGCAAACTCGCAGAAATTCCCCGGCACGCACAAATCGGGATTCCAAACCTGGTCGGAGCCGACAACGAAATAATCATAATCGTCGGCGACGTCCTCCAGATACGGCAAGTCAAAGCGCGTGCGAACGTAGGTGTCCTCAAACTCCTTGAACTTATTTTCGCGAACGCAACGGAACGCGGAAAGGCGCACGGTTCCCGTAAGTTGCCGATTTATTTCCAGATCGTAAGGGGTAAAGGGCTTGGTGGAGTGATGCCAAAGCACTTCCGAAAAGCCCGCCAATTTTTCCAGCGTGCGATACAACGCATATTTTTGGAGCATGTTGCCGTAATTGTCATAGACATTCACGGTAAGCAAGGCTGTCCGCATTTTATTCCCTCCCAAAAAATTTTACAGCATGTTATAGCAATAATGCCGCGCTGTCAACGGCGACGCGACGCTATTGCGCCAAAATGATTTCCTCGATTCGAGCGTTTTCAGCCTCAAGCTTTGTTATGACGCCCGCCTTTTCCATGGCGTCGATAACGACGAGTTGCCGCTGCTTGGCGAGGCGAAAATCGACGTAGGGCGAATAGAGACTTGGAGCGTTCGGCAAGCCCGCAAGCATGGCGCATTCGGCTATCGTCAAGTCGGCAGGCTCCTTGGCAAAGTAACCCTGCGCGGCGTCATAAATCCCGTAAAAGTCGGAGCCGTAATAAATCACGTTCAGATAAATTTCCAGGATTTTATCTTTGCTGAAGTCTTTTTCCATGTTCATGGACAGGATAAGCTCCTCGGCTTTGCGCGTAAAAGTTTGGTCGCTGGTAAGGAAAAGATTCTTGACGGTCTGCTGAGTGATAGTCGACGCGCCCTCCTGAATTTCGCCCGCCTCCACGTTGACGAGCACGGCGCGGGCTATGCCGATAAGGTCAAAGCCCTTGTGCTTGTAAAAGCGCGTATCCTCGACGGCGACGACCGCTTGACATAAAAGGTTGGGCATTCTGTTAATCGCGACGTAGTTTGGGATAGTCTTAATTTTGTCTTCGACGGCGGGCTTGATTGAAGTCATCCTGTCGAGGGTGGAGAATAAGCCTAGTTCCTCGTCCTTACGCGGCGGCGGAGTATTTTCCCGCGCAGAGGTGAACGGGGTCGCGTCGGAGGATTTGTTATCGGCGGATTCGGTCGGGTCGAAAGGTTGATTGTTGCGCTCGTCGAAGAGCGTTCTTATTTGAGACACGCCGCGAGGCTTGACGGGTTCGTCGTCGACGAAAAGTTTATCCTCGACGGAGCCGAGCGAATCGGCGGGGTGGTTGCTTTTTATATACAACGTAACGGCGAACGAAATGCAAAACGTCAGCACCATCGCGACGATAAATTTCACGGCTTTGATAATGAACTTAAAGGAACGTTTGGGCTTTTGCGGATTGTCGTTGCTCAAAAAAAAATTACTCCTCTCTGTGTCGTTGATGGAAGTATATCATAAAAATTCTTTAACGTCGAAAGTTTTTTCGGTGTCTTGTTCAAGATTGGTGCAAGCATTAGAATATCGCGGGGTGATAAACATGTTGAAAGATTTTCAACCGCCGCACGTGTACAAGCTGGAAGGTCAGCAAATGTACTTCGACGCGGTGCGGAAAAAATATGTGCCTGTCACGGAGCGCGAAACGGTGCGTCAACGCGTGGTGCAATTCTTGATTCAAGAGTTGGGCGTGCCGCAAAAGATGATACGCCTTGGGGAAAAATTATCGAATTATGGTTTGCCGTTTCGACACAGAGCGGACATAGTCATCGAGCGATACGACCGCGAGGAAGGCGTCAATCGCCCCGTGGCGGTGGTGGAGTGCAAGGCATTGGAGCGGACTTTGGACGAGGCGGCTTACAATGAGGCGTTCGACTACGCGGAGAAATTGGGTTGTTCATACTGCTTGCTTACGAACGTGGAGGAGGCGCATTGGTTTTACCTGGACGCGGACAGCTACGTTGAGCTTGAGTCGGTGCCAACGTATCGGGAGATGATAAGCCATTAAACGACATAAAAGGAGCCGTCACGGATGACGGCTCCGACACCGCCGCATTTGCGTGATGCAAATACCGGCGGTGCAAGCCACGCTTCGGGTTACGCGGACGCTTCGGCAGTCGTTAGTTGGACGCCCCCGCGAGGTGTCCTTTTCTTTGCAACTTTCTTTTGGACAAGCAAAAGAAAGTTGATCCTAAACATGGATTCTTTGAAACCTTTCTTGCGCGGGAAGAAAGGCTTAAAGCACGTCGGCAAAGTGCGGGCGGAGCTTTTTGAAACACCACGCGCCGATAAACATAACCAACGCCGTGAAAGCCCAGAAATACGCCGTAAGGCACGGGTGCTCCCAAAACCACTCGTCGTATATGAAACTCTGTCGATAGCCCTCGACCAAGTAATACGCGGGATTGAGCTTCAAAAAGAATTGAAACTGTTCGGGCACCATTTGCAGGTTCCAGAAAATAGGCGTCCCCCAAAAGCCGAATTGCAGAATCATCGCCACGAATTGCCCGATGTCGCGCAGAAAGACCGTCAGCGACGCGGTCAGCCAACTAAGCCCCAGCGACAGACAAATCATCGCAAATAAGTAGTAAATTATCTGCAGGTTGTAAATCGTGACGGGATAGCCGTAAATCGCGAACATGGCGAACAACACCGCTACAAAGAACACGTGCACCACCAACGCCGACATGATTTTTACTATCGGCAACAGCTCGACGCGGAAAACAATTTTCTTGACCAGGAACGAACTTTCGATAACGGAATTCGTCGCGCTCAAAATGCTGTCGCTCAGGAAAAACCACGGGAACATTCCGCACACCAGCCACAGGATAAACGGGAAGTTGTTCACGGGCACCGCCTTGAAGCCGACTTGGAAGACGAACCAGAAAATTAAAACCGTCACGGTCGGCTGAATGAACGCCCAGAGAATCCCCAGGTACGAGCCGAGGTAACGTTGGCGGAAGTCGCGGCGCGTCATTTGCCACAAAAGTTTTCGGTTGGCAACGATGTCGCCGATTAAGCCGCGCAGGCTTTTGCAAATATTCATCATGGCGTGTAATATATCAAGGACGCGAAAAATTTTCAACACCAACGGGGGCTGAAACGATGCAATTCATAGACAGAGGCAAAATCTTCGTGCGGGCGGGCGACGGCGGCTCCGGCAAATCCTCCTTCCGCCGCGAGAAATTCGTACCCAAGGGCGGACCCGACGGCGGCGACGGCGGCAAAGGCGGCGACGTTGTCCTCGAAGTCGACGCGAACGTCAACACGCTCCTAAATTTCCGCTACAATCGCAAGTTCACGGCGGGCAACGGCGGCTCAGGTGACGTTAAAAAGCAATTCGGGCGCGGCGCGGACGATTGCGTTATCAAAGTGCCGCAAGGTACCCTCGTTAAGGACGCCGCAACCGGCGAAGTACTTGCCGACTTGACCGAGCTTGGGCAGCGTGCGATTGTAGCAAAGGGCGGGCGCGGCGGCAGAGGCAATGCCAAATTTAAATCCGCGTCGCGGCGTGCGCCTACCTTTGCCGAATTCGGCGAACCCGGCGAAAGTCGCGAACTTCTATTGGAGCTGAAACTCCTCGCGGACGTCGGGCTTGTAGGTTATCCCTCCGTCGGCAAGTCCAGCTTGATAGCCGCCGTCAGCTCCGCCCGACCCGAAATCGCCGATTATCACTTCACGACCCTGGTGCCCGTCCTCGGCGTGGTCAGCCTCGGCTACGAAAATTCCTTCGTCATGGCGGATATTCCCGGTCTTATCGAAGGCGCGGCGGACGGCGTCGGCTTGGGTCACGACTTCCTCCGTCATATCGAACGCACAAAGCTTATCCTCCACCTCGTGGACGCGGCGGCTGTCGACGGGCGCAACCCCGTTGACGACTTCCAAAAAATCAACGTCGAACTTAAACGCTACAGCGAAAAGCTCGCCGCTCGCCCGCAAATTCTCGTTGCCAATAAAATCGACCTCCCGCAAGCTGAAGAAAACCTTCCCGCCCTTGAACGTCTCGCGGAGCAGGAAGGTATCAAATTCTTTGCCGTATCCGCCGCCACGCATACCAACCTCGACGCGCTGATTCATTACGTCGGCAAGCGGCTGGAGGAGATTGTCCCCGACGTTGAACCCGTCGACGCCGTGAAGGTTTTCGACGTGGATAAGGACGACGACCCCGTCATAATCGAACGCAACGACGCAGCGGAGTTTATCGTCCGCAACAGGAACCTGGAGAAAATCGTTGCCATGACCAACTTCGACAACTCGGAGGGCTTGCGCCGTTTCCAATTTATTTGGCGCATGAAAAATCTGGACGCCCTGTTGAAGGCTCGCGGCATTAAGGAGGGCACCACCGTACATATCGGCGGGCTGGAATTTGAGTGGCATGAGTAAGCTTTAATTGATTTTGTCGGTAATATCTAATGAAGTTTTAAGTTTCACGAGCATTCCAAACACTTGCACCAATCGACGTAAAACGCTAAAATATCCTCGCATATGCCTTTAAGTTTAATGGGCATGTCCGTTTTTTCGATAGCTATTACAAGGGGGTGGTGCCTATGCTCGACGAATCCCCATGACTCCCGCGTTTTTTTTCGCAGAGCCGACCTGCGCCGCACGGGCAGGGCACAGGCTCAAACAAGTCCTATTAAGTAAAGGAGACGAGTTTCTATGGATGGAAAGTTTATTTTCTACCCAAGCGATTCCCCGCCAAAAAGCTCGGACGGCGGGACAGGAAAGGAGGTGATTAACATTAACGATTTCCAATTTGACCTGCAACGCTTTGCTCTTTCGACGGCGCAAGTAACGGCAGACACTGACGGTTCTGTTTTTTCTTGCGTAAAAGACAGCACGACTTACTATGGCGCGGCGGCAGACTTCACGACGGCAAGTTTGAGTGGGGCAACCAATATAACAGTGCTGAAAAATTTCTCGATTACTGCGGGCGTAAAGATTTCTTCCAATTGCGAGCTCCACTTCACTAAATCAACCGGTACAAAGTTGACTTACACGGGCACGGACTCTGCAATAAAGGTCACCGGCGGCACGCTGACGATAAGCAACGAAACAACATCCGCAGTAACAGGAACCATCGAATCCACCGGCACGGGCGCAACCTGTATCGAAGTTGCGAGCGGCGGATCGTTAAATATGGTTAGAGGCTATGTCTACAACAAGGGTGCCAACAGCTACGGTATCAAAAACAATGGCACGGTGACTTTAGGCTCTGAAGATGGAAGTGCAAATCCTACCGTCGGGAGCACAGGCACAAACGGCGTCGGTCTCTTGCAAGAATCGGGCACTTTGAACTTAAATTACGCCACGATTCAAGGTAAAGATGTAGGTGCTCGAATTCAAAGCGGTACTTACACCCAAAAGGGCGGCACAGTAAAAAATACTACAGCAGGGAACACCGCTCTTGAAATTAACGGCGGGGGTGTCACTGCCACAATCGGTAAGGAAATAAAAACCTCCTACATCGGCAACAGCATCAGCTCAACGATCTCCGCCAACGCCATAAAAATTACCAACGACACTACCGCTACCACTGAAAAGGCGGCAAGTACCCTTACAATTAACTACGCTCACATTTACAGCAGCGCAACAAGTAACGCCGTCAATAACGAAGACGCCGATGCGACAGTCAAAATCGTCAGCGGTAATTTCACCGGCGACGGAAAAATTACAGGTTCCAACATTACTTCCGACGGAACAACCCTCTACTCGGCAAGTATCAACAACATCACCAGAGTTTTCGCAAGCCAAGCGGAGCTTGATGCGGCTATCGCTGATAGCGTTGTTTATGCAAAAGTCACCGTCGGCACCAGCGACGACATGAAGACGTACTACTACACGAACCTGAACACGGCAAGCGACTACGCAATAGCCAATGGCGGCACGATTACTTTTACCGATACAGGCAAAGCGGCAGCCCAGTGCTCCATTGCACTTGGCAAAAATACATACTACTACAGCAGCCTCTCTTCTGCAAAGTCTGCTCTCAACTACGGTCAAAATGGCGGCGGCACAATCAAAATCGAGAACGATATAACATCTGCCAATGAAGTTTTCAATTTGACTCTTGCGGCAGAAGGTGCAATGGGAACCATCACCCTCGATTTGAACGGGCACACCCTTGAAAGAACCGGCAACGGTAACGTTATAAGTCTTGGCACCGGCTATGCAAACCGTTTGGGCGTCTGCACACTCAACATAATCAACACCTCCACGACTGAAGGCAAGATTATTAACTCAAACACAACGACCGGCTCTTCTTCGCAGGGCAACGGCATTACGGTTTGGCACGACCAAATACTCTACGTCGGCACTGCAAGCGACGGTACAGAATCCAAAGGCAAAATCACAATTTCTTCCGCAGGTAATCAGACTGCCATAAGCGGCAACGGCTCTGTGGGAACTGCGGGCACGACGCAAACCAACGGTCAAAATACCCAAATCACTATCACGGGCGACGTTGAACTTACAGGTAGCACGGGCATTTATCATCCGCAAGTCGGCGGCAAGCTCACCATTAAAGCCGATGGCGATAAAGCACCCACTATCACCGGCAGAAGCGGTGCAGGTATCGAAATCCGCGCAGGTGAACTGAACGTCGAAGCTGGCACGATAAAATCCAATGCCGAAACATACTCCTACACTGCCAACGGCAACGGTTCCACGACCACAGGCGCGGGCATTGCGGTCGCCCAGCACACCACCAAACAAGCAATCAACGTAACTATCGGCAGCGAAAGTTCAACCGATAGTAGTCAACCGACAATCAGCGGTGCGGTCGCACTCTCGGTGGCGAATCCGCAAAACAATACCGACGAAGCCAAAATTCCGACAGTCACCATAAAAAGCGGCACGTTTACCGGTACGGACAGTGCTATTTCTGCCAACAACAGCGACACCCGCGTCAAGGTAGACATCGAAGGCGGCAAATTCTACGGCAAGCTCGACCAGACCTCGAAATCCACCAGCTTGAATTACGACACAGGCGGCGGCTACATCATCTCAGAAAATGCTCTGTTCACCAGCGACCAATTCCCCAATGGCTACACTGCCATAGAAACTTCCACGACAGGTACGGATGGCGAAATTCTGTACAAGGTCAGCTTAAGCGGTTCAGTGGAGCTCATCAACGAATACGGACAAATCGTAGGTACTGATGTTTACAACTCAATCGGTGAAGCAATTACTGCCCTTAGCAGTAATAGCAATGCCAAAGGTATAAGGTTACTCCAAGATATTACCGTCACAAGCACAATCACCATAGACAAAAGCTTGATACTGGACTTGGGCGGTTACAATATCAATGTTAACTTAATGAATGCGGCAACAGCATTCAACGTAACCACTAACGACAGCAACAGCACGGATAACCTGGTGACGTTGACACTCAAAAACACCGGAGCCGGGGATAGCGGTACCAACGCCGCGATAACTTCAAGCTACACGTCAAGCGGTATGATTAACGTCGGCGCAAACGCTAAACTCGTGCTGGAAGGCGGCACTATCAAAAACACCAACACAAGTTCCATAGCTGTTTCCTCGGCGGGCACGGTCGAAATGACGGGCGGCACGCTCAGTAGCGGCGGCACGGCACTCAACCTCACGGGCGGCACGGCGTCTATCAGCGACGATTCGACAATTACCTCGTCGAACGGAGCAGGCATTGCGGTTGCCGACGCTGTCACCAGCCTCGACATTGCAACAGGCACAAACGGTTCTCCGTCAATCAACGGTTCTACCTATGCGATCGCAATGGGCACGACGACCAACGCTTCCGATTCGGCTCCTACCGTCAACGTCAAAGGCGGCTCGCTCACGGGTGGCACCACGGGTATTCAAGCCAACAGCGGTACCCTCAACGTCACGGGCGGCACTATCACGGGCACCGGCAGTTACGGTATCAACAAAACCTCCACGTCTGCCAAGATTAGCATTTCGGAAACCGACGGCGACGTCAATATAGCGGGTACCAGTGGTACGGGTGCTCCTTTGGCGGCACTTACAAGCGATACCCTCCCGTTTGGTTTCAGCAGTGTTGCCGGCATCTCATTCAACGGAACCGAGTTGGGTACGAAGTACCTCAAAGCAACGAACTCAGGCGGTATCGACTCCTACAATGTCGCGGATGCCACACTGGCGCAGGACGTAGCGGGCAACGTCAACGAAAACACAACGTGGACTTACACCTACGGCGGCTCAACGGGCTACGCAACAACCATCAATTTTGTGGGTAACCTCTTCACAGCCGGGTCAACTTCCCACGTCTCAATCGGTGTCGCCAACGTGTCTGAAAGTGGCAAGTACATCATTACCATTCAAGACGACAACGCTTCGAATTCGAGCGCGACGAACGATTTGGGCTTTAACAGCTCGGATAATAATGCGTTCATCAAAGTTAGCGGTGAAGGTGCAAGCAACTATTCCATAGACATGGGTTATTACTTGACGGGCGCGAAAGGCTATACCTCAAGTAATTCGCTCACTGAAAACACCGACGGCAATAAGGTTTGGCACGCGGCGGGCGCAGAGACGGCAGGTTTCTCGGTCGCCGACAACGCATTGTATTATCGCGCTCAAGCCGCAAATGTAGTAACGTTCACCGGCAGCCTCTCGTTCACCGATTTAAGTACTGCCGCCAATGCTATCCAAATGGGTTCGGACAGCAACGTTATAATTCAACAGAGTGCTTTCTCGTCCGCGCAAACAGCTGATGCCTTCCTTAGCGCAGCCGGTTACAACATTGACATCAGCACTTGGACATCAGGCAAAGCGACAGGCTACAGCGGCATAGCCAAGATTACGGACAAGACTTACACAGGCATAGGCGCGACAAATGCAGGTTACGAGACGGATAACGGCAAGCTGTATTATCGTGCTAAGGCAGAACAATTCACATTCGGCGGCAACCTTAAACTCGATGACGACGCCGCGCAGTATGTCACTGTCACTGCCGACTCTGACGGCAAAAAGATAGTTACGCTCGGTTATTCTGCTTTCGACGACAATCTCGGAAGCGGCTCAATAACAGGCAACGATTCTCTTACCGTCACGAATGCCAATTACTCTTTGTCACTCGGCGACCTTACTAAAGCCGGCACCTACAGCGATACGGCACGTTTTGCCGGCACGAACAACAAGACGTATTACACCGAGGGCGCGGAGACTGCGGGCTTCTCGATGGTCGATAATGCCTTGGTTTGGAGAGACGCCGCTCAATCGTTCACCTATACGGGTTCCATGTCCTTCGACGAAGACGCCGCCTCTTACATCAGTATTAACAGCAGTACAATCAACATTGGCGGTTCGGCTTTCGATGACAATCTTAAGAGCGGTGCAATAACTGACGGCGCGACCCTTTCCATTGAGTCGAGCGGATACAGTATTGCATTCGGCGACGGTTTAAGTGCGGCGCAAGGCTATTCCTCTGCGGCAAGATTCAGCCTCAACGACAGCGACAGCGAAAACAAGGCAACGTACATGTTCGCGGGCGCGTCGGTTGCGGGCTTCGAGCTGGGCAGTGACAGCATTACGCTGACTTATCGCGCCAAATACGACACAATCGGCTTCGGCGGCAGTATCGCCTTTATCGACGGCTTAGCCGACGCAACCAAATTCACCGTCGACTCTTCCGCCAAGACTATCAAAATCGCCAAAGATGCCCTCTCCTCTGTCCAGTCGGAAGGCTATATGCTCACCGCGACGGGCGACTACTCGATTCTTGCCATAGGCTTAACGAAGGCGGGAACCTATGTAGATCAAGATACGATAACCGGTACAGGTACCACTCGTACATATCAAAGTAAAGGTGCTAATCAAAACGGTTATGATTCGGTTGCTGGCGGCTCACTGATTTATCACGAAAAATCAGCGAACAAATTCCAGTTCTCGGGCAATATGACGTATGCTTCTGGTTTTTCCGCCGGCAACGTTTCCGTCATCGGGTCTGGTGACAGTGCGACGGTTATGTTCCTCGACGGTGCGCTTTCTACTGCCCAAAGCGACGGTGCCACTCTCCGAATTACTTCTTTATACGCCACCAAAACTTACTCGCTGAGCTACGGTAATTTGCAACAAGCGAGCGGCATTAAGGAAGAAAACACCTTTGATTTAAGCAACAAAACTTATACTTCGCAGGGTGCGTCGACGACAGGCTATTCTATCAACGATAGCGTGATGACCTACTACGGGAAGCAGTCCGATACTTTCACGTTCGGCGGCGGCATTTCCTTTGCTAGCTCCGGCGGCTCACTCACAGGCACCGGCATAAAAAGTTACTTTGAAATATCGGGATACAGCGTATATTTGATGCCGGGGGCTTTATCTACCGTACAAAACAACGGAGCCTCCCTCTATATCCAAGGCAGCACCAGTTACAAGATAAACACCTCACAGCTGGGTGACGCTATCGTCAATGAAGAAGCAGCCACGTTCGATTATCAGACAAAGACTTACACGGAAAGCGGTATCCATAAAGCGGGCTATAAGGTTACAGATACAACCAACGGCTGGCTTGAGTACAACACCGTTGTGGCGGGCAGTTTCTCGTTCGGCGGCAATGTCAACTTCATGAATACTGCCACCTCGGCGGCTTTCAATGTTGCTTCGGAATCTGTTAACGGTTACAAGACGGTCACGATAACGGACAGCAGTGCCCTTGACGTGACTAATTTACAGGAAGGCGATACGCTCAGCATTGTCGGTGCAGGATTCTCGCTTGCTCAAGTCAACGGCTTGTCGAATATTGGGACGGTTTACGCCAATGCTTCTTTCTCCGCTACAGATTTGACTTACCACGGCAAAGGCGCAAGCAATGCCGGCTTCGAATCAAGCGGCGGCACGCTGACTTATCACGAAAAATCAGCGGGCTTCTCGTTCGTCGGCAACATGAGCTTTGCAGCTTTGTCCGACGAATCTTTGGGGAGCTACTTCACCATCGACGCCAAAAATAACGTCTTAATAGGCGCGTCGGCTCTTCTTGCTACGCAGAATGCAAACGCGTCCCTTGCACTTTCGACCGCAGATGCCGCAAACTACACGCTTGCTATAGGTTATCTCACGCAACAAGCCGGCTATTCCTCTAAAGCACAGTTCGACGGCACCACCTACACTGGCGAAGGTGCAAAGACGGCGGGCTACGAGATTGTTGACTCCACGCTGTACTACCGCGCCTTAGCAGAGGATGTATTCTCGTTCACCGGCGGCACAAACGGTAAAATTAACTTTAACAGCGAAGTCAGTGCGGGCGTCTTCAGCATAGCGAAAGGTAGTGCCAGCAACAGCTACATCGTTACCATTACCGATTCGTCGGCTCTCGCGACTAATCAGACCAACTTGGCGCAACTTTCCATAACTAAAGGTGACGGCATTACCAAGAATTACTCGCTGTCCCTCGGCACCGCATTAACGGCGGTACAAGGCTACAGCACCGCAATCAGGTTCGACATAAGCAACCGTAAGTATACGGGCGCAGGCGCGGAAACTGCAGGTTATTCGGCGGCGGACGGCAAGTTGACTTACTACGCCGAAGCAACCGATAAGTTCACGTTCGGCGGCAGCATTGCCTTTGCAGCGGGCGCGAGCACTGCTCCGACGGCCGCCTTTGCTATCGAGAACAATGTAATAACCATCCGCAATTCAGCTCTCTCCGAGATTCAGAAAGGCGGCGCAAGCCTCTACATCAAGGACAACACAAAGAACTATACTTTAGCACTCGATAACACAGGAAACACTGCTGTCGACACGGAGCGGGAAACTCTTAACCTGTGGATGCTTGATAACAAAAAGGCTTCGTACAGAATCGGCGGTTCGGGTGCTTATTACAGTTTGAACGATGCCAAGACTTCCGTCACTTACAATGCGTCTGTTGCGGGCGCAAGTTCGGTTATCCTTGCCGGTATAAGCAACATTAACGGCTGGGATTCCGTTGTAGCCGGCAACACCATCAGCTTGGACGCTGGCAATTTCAGCACAAGCGGCGTAACGGTTGAGCTGAACAATCCCAATTACACGTTCAGCTTGACGGGGGCGTTTACCGCCGGCATGAGCTTTACGGGCATGAGCCTTGGCGACACGATAACCAACGCGGGCTCCAATCTTGCCATTTACGGCATGAGCGGCGCGGACAGCATTACCAATACAGGCTCCTACGTTTCGATTAACGGTGCGGAAGACAACGACACCATAACCAGTACCGGCGGCTCTCACATCTCAATCGACGCGGGCGCAGGCTCCAATGCCATAGCCTTTACCGGCAACTACGCGACAATAAGCGCGGGCGCAGACAATGACACCTTCAGCTTGAACGGCGATTCTATCAGCATTAACGCGGGCAGCGGTGTCAACACTATCAGCTTGAGCGGTATCTACGCGACAATCCTCGCGGGCAACGGCAACGACGTTATCAACTTCGGCGGCTCCTATGCCACGATTAACGCGGGCACAGGCTCCAATACCATTAACTTCACGTCTCTTGGCGAAAGCGTCACTGTCAACGTAACCGACGGCTCCGACCTCATCAGCTTGGCGAGCGGCTTGACGGG
>CALFJE010000158.1 GCA_937877545.1 uncultured Selenomonadales bacterium
CTGTCAACGTAACCGACGGCTCCGACCTCATCAGCTTGGCGAGCGGCTTGACGGGCAGTATCTCGTTCGTGGGCTTCGGCACGGACGACAAGATTGTCGGTCTCAACGGTTCTCTGTCCATAGTCGACGACAACAGCAAAGCCATCAAAGTCGGCAACCTTACAATCTTCGGTCTCAGTTGGGGCGCAGGTACAAGTGCTTGGTTCGGCGGCGGAAGCACGCTCGGATATAAGGCACAAAATATCGTTTATGCCTCACTGTCCAACGGCTCCCTCACTACCGACGCGATGACGACGCTTGGCGGCTCCACCATCTTCACGATTAGCGGCTTGAGCACCGGTATCGACGCGGCGAGCGCAAGTACTTGGATGCCGATTGAAGGCAAGACGATAACTATCGGCATGTCGGCATTGAATGGCGCGGCAAGCACTACTATCACGCTTACCAACGTTGCTAACGCCGGCTATTCGTTTGCCTTTGATACCACGACGGCGGGCTACAGTGTCGCAACGGAAGCGAAAGACAATCCGCATTGGCAATACGTTGGCACAACCGCCTCGTTCTTGTCGGCTGCTAAAGAGGCGTATTACACCCTCGGCAATAACAGCACCGTTATCAATTACATGGCTTCGGTTCTCGGCGCAAGCGCGGTTATCCTCAGCGGCATAAGCGCAAACGCATTGACGAATCCGACCAACGACAAAGTTGTCAGCTTGACCAATGCGAACTTCAGCGGCACGAGTGCTTCTATCGTCAGCAATGCGGGCGGCTACAGCTTCAGCTTGAGCGGCGCGTTCACGAGTCTGTTCACGTTCAACGGCAGTGCAAGCGCGGACGTTATCAGCGTCAACGGCTCCAACTTGACTGTCAACGGTCAGGGCGGCAACGACACGATTAAGTTGCTCGGCGGCACGAGCGTCACGATTGACGTAACCACAGACGATGACACGATTGACGTTACCGGCTTCAGCGGCGCGTTCACGGTCAGCGGCTTCAGTTCGGGCGATCAGATTACGGGCTTGAACGGCGGCTCGATGTCTCTGGTTCAGGGCAAAGACGCCATTCAGATTGGCAACGTGACAATCTACGGCTTGAGCTTCGCTAACGTCGCTGGCAAGTTCCAAACGGGCACAGTCAGCAACACCCTCGACTATATCGGTCAGCGTACGGTTGACGCCACGCTTAGCAACGGCACGCTCAGCTACGGCACGACGACGCTTGGCGGCTCCACCATCTTCACGATTACGGGTATCAGCTCGACGGACGGCGTAGGCTATTCGGGCACCGGCACGGTTGTCACTCTTGGCGCGTCGGCTCTCGCGGGCTTGTCTACTGCTGCGGCAGGCAGCTCTATTGCCATAAACAACATCTACATGTTCAGCTTGAGCGGCGTCGATACGGCGGCAGGCAGTACGTCCAAGTGGGTAACGACGGGCGGGACGTTCTCGTTCATGACGGGTATCTCAACGGCGTACTTCAGTGGTAGCGGCACTTCGGTTATCAATTACGTCGGCGAGCAGGGCGGCACGAGCCAAGTTATCCTCAGCGGCATTAAGAGCGGCGCAAGCTTGGCGGCTCCGACGGAGGCAAAAGTTATCGGCTTGAGCGCGGGCGACTTCAACAATACGGGCGTAACCGTCACCGAAAATGCGCTTAAGTATTCGTTCAGCTTGAGCGGCACGTTCACGAGCGGCATGAGCTTTACGGGCACCGCAGATGCCGACACGATAACCAACGCGGGCACGAGCCTTGCAATCTACGGCATGAGCGGCGCGGACAGCATCACCAACACCGGCAACTACGCCACGATTTACGGCGGCGAAGACAACGACACAATCAACGTCTTCGGCGGCAACAATGTCCTCGTCAACGGCGGTTCGGGTGCCGACTATATCAGCCTGTCGGGTATCGGCTCCAATCTCAACATTACCCTCGGCGACGGCGCAGATAGCATCGACGTCACCAATTTGACGGGCAATGTCAGCTTCTCGATTGCAGACTTCACGGCGGAAGACAGAATCGTCGGCGTCAGCAGCGGTTTGACACTCACGACCCTTGAAGGCGGCGGCATTAAAGTCGGCAGCTTGAGTATCTACGGCATCAACAGCGTTGTTGAGACGACTTACGGCGTATCGGCGGCGACGGGCGGCTTCAGCTACATGACCTGGAAGACGGCGGGCGCAAGCCTCAGCGACAGCCAAATCACTTTGAAAGACGCTACCGACAACGCCAAGCAAAATGTCTTCACGCTCAGCGGCTTAAGCGAAGGTTTGACGTTCAACTTCGACGGCACCAGTGCTGTCACCGCAGGCGGCTCGACGATAGCGATTATCGGCGCAAGCACAGTCACGTTGACGGAAGACGTCTTCAAGAACGCAAGCGGCTCGCAAATTACCCTCACCCGCGGCACGGGCACGAACTACAGTCTCAGCCTCGCCGACGCTCTCGACCGTTACAATGCGGCGGGCTACGCTTCAGTCTTCGCGGCGGGCAGCACGAGCACGAGCTACATCTACACGGCGGCAGGCAACAGCGGCGGCTATAAAGTTACCGGCGACACGGTTGCGACGAGCTACTCGGCGACGGGCGGTCAGTCCTTCACGATTGAAGGCTTGAAGAGCAGCTTGAGCACGGCGTTCGCTACCTACTTCGCGATTGACGGCAACAGCACGGTCACGCTTACGGGCGTCAGTGCGCTGAACATGGGCGACACGACGGCGACGTTCACCTTCACCAGCAACTACTATTCGCTCAGCCTCGCGCAAGAATTCAACGCGGCACAGAGTGCTCCGACGATAGCGGCAAGCTTCGCGGGCACGGGCGGCTCCTACACCTTCGAGGCGGCGCACAGCGGTGTTTACACGTCGAGCGAATCGAGCAACTACACCTATCACGCGGAAGCCACAGCCGAAACGTTCAGTCTCAGCGGCTTGAATACGACCGGCGGATTGAGCCTCAGCGGTACCAACATCATGTCGGGTAACGAAGTTATCGGCACGCTCAGCGGCACGTCTATCACGCTCAACAACAAGGCTTGGGCTGAAAGCGCGACTATTACGTTCAACGGCGACACCGACGGCAACGGCACGGCTTACAAGTTGGCGAATCCGAAGGCTCTCGGCTCAAGTGCGGCGGCATTCTACGGCGCAAGCGGCACGTTCAGCTACTGGGCTACAGGCTCGTACTCCGTGGGCGGCTTCAGCATGGTCGGTTCCGAGTCCAACGCCACTTACACGTGGATTGGCGCAACGTCTGCGGCATTCCAGCTCAGCGGCTTGAGCAACACGGTCACGACGAGCGACGTCACGGGCTATGCTACGGTAAGCGGCAGTGCGGTCACGTTGGGCGAATCGGCATTCGCGGGCGTCAACACGATAACCCTCAAAGACACCAACAGCACCGACAATGTCGAATACAAGTTGGGTCTCGGCACGCTCAGCAACGTCGAAACCATCAATGAGACGCTCTCTGCAATAACGGGCGGCTACCGCTATCAGGCAAGCGGCAGGACTGCAGGCTACAGCCTCGCGGGTAACAGCTTGTCCATCACGAAGTATGACGCACAAGAGGGCGGCACGACCTTCACGCTCGGCGGCGACCTCAAGAGCGGCTTGAGCCTCGGCGACCTCACGGTCGGCGCAAGCGGCGCAGTCACCTTGAACAGCCTCTCGGCACTCAGCAGCAATACGTCGGCACTCGGCTACTCGGCAACGATTACGCTCACCGACGCGGCGGGCGACGACGTAAACTACAAGTTGAGCTTGGGCTTCGGCACCAGCACGGCGGCACAGTTGGGCGGCTTCTCGGCTCTCGGCGGCGGCTCCTACACCTTCGCGGCGACGCACTCCGGTGCTTACTACGTAGAGAATCAGACCGGCTCCTCCTTCACCTACTACGCGGAAGCCAAATATGACACGTTCACTATCAGCGGCTTGACGATGGGCTTAAGCTCTATCAACGTCAGCGGCACTTCGGTCACGTTGATAGACAGCGATTTGGCTAAGTCGGGTTCGATAGTCTTCAAGGCAGTTGACGGCGACGGCAACGGCACGTATTACACGCTGGCGAATCCGTTGGCACTCGGCTCGACCTCGCAAGCGTTCTACGGTTCAAGCGGCACGTTCGGCTACTGGAAGGAAGGCTCTGCGTCGGTCGGCGGCTACAGCGTCACGGACGGCGCGGCAGGTACCTCCTCTGTCACCTACACGTGGCAAGACAGCGTTGCGGCGGCGTTCACGATCAGCGGCTTGTCCACGACGATTAGCGGCTTGACTATCAGCGGTCAAAGCGTCCTGTCGGGCGACACGCAGATTGCGAACCTCAGCGGCTCGACCTTCACGTTGAACAAAGAGGCTCTCGACGCAGTAGCAAGCCAAGGTCACAGCGTTGCACTCAGCGGCGACGGCTACACGTTGACACTCAGCGGCGTTTCCTTGTCCACATACACCGAGAAGGCGGCAGGCTTCAGTGAAGGCACGACCACCTACTACGACGCGATACAGGGCGCATACTGGGCAAGCGGCGCGACGAACACATTCACTTACAACCGGGCTACGGGCGGCGAATCGCTCTTCACGATTACCGGCTTGAGCGCAAACGTGACGCAGTACATCACCGTAAACAAGAGCGCATCGACGGCAACCGTGGGCGAATCGGCACTTGCTGGCTTGGCTGATAAAGCCACCGTTGCGATAACGGGCGGTTATTCGTTCGTGTTGAGCGGCGTATTGAGCTCGGCGACGGCTTACAAAGCTTGGGCGGAAGTTAAAGCGGACGGCATTGCCTCCTACATGAGCGGCGCGATGTCTGCTTACTATGAAGGCAACAACTCCTCGCAACTCATCTTCCATGACAAAGTTGCCGGCACAAGCATTATCAAACTCAGTGGCATAAGCGCAGGCACGACCTTGACTGATCCGACCAATAACGTCGTCAGCTTGACGAAGGATAACTTCGGCACGACGGGCGTCTCGGTTGAGAAAAACGATGGCAATTACACGTTCAGCTTGAGCGGCACGTTCACGAGCGGAATGAGCTTTACGGGCACCGCAGATGCCGACACCATCACCAATGCCGGCAACAACATTGCGATTAACGGCGGCTCCGGCGCGGATCTCATTAACCTCCTCGCGGGCGGCACGGGCGTCTCGGTCACCGGCGGCGACGGCAATGATACGGTCAGCGTTGCAAGCGGCGTGACGGCGTTCACGTTCACCGACTTCACTGAAGGCGACTTCATTGCAGGCGTCACGGGCACGATTTCGGGCATCAGCGGCGGTATCCAAGTCGGCGGCGTCACAATTAACGGCATCGACAACTTCGGCGAAACCACCTACGGCTTGAACGTAGACGGCACGAGCAGTGTCATCTATAAGAGCTGGACGACGTCGGGCGCGTACACGGTCGAGGGCGGTCTCTCCTACAGAACCGGCACCGCCGATACGGCTACGTTGTTCACGATAGCGGGCTTGACGACGACGGAAGGCATAAGCGTTGTTGGCACGACGGTCACGATAGGCTTGTCGGCACTGAAAGGCTTGACGGAAGGCTCCGTTGCCTCGATAACGGGCGGCGACGGCTTCACGTTCGCATTGGGCGAAAGCACCGCAATTGTGTCGTACAGCGCGGGTTGGAGACTTGACGGCAACAAGGCAAGTTACGGCTCCGGCTCCAGCAGCGAAGGCTACCTCTACAAGCCCACGGATAAGACAATCACGCACGTCGCGGCGCAAGGTTCCTCGGCGACTTATGTCGTACTCGACGGCATAAAGAACACAGGCGGACTCTCGTTCGCAGACGCCTCTACGCTTGAAATTAACGCGACGACGGCATTGTCCGGCGCGAGCAGTGCAATTGTGGTCGAAAGCAACGAGCGCGGCTACAAGTTCAAGCTGACGGGCGACTTCCACGGCTCGACGTTCACGGGCATGTCCACGACCGACGTTATCGAAATCGTAAGCAACGGCTCGAACTTGACAATCCTTGGCATGAGCGGCGCGGACGAAATCACCAGCAGCGGCAACTCCGTGGCGATTAACGCGGGTGCAGGTGCCAATAAGATTACCCTCAACGGCGGTACGGGTGTCACGGTCAACGTAACCGACGGCTCCGACATAATCAACGTCAACGGCATCTCGGCGTTCACGGTTGAAGGCTTCGGCGACGACGACACGATAGCGGGCGTCAAGGACAGCCTCAGCGTTGGCACGGCTTCCAACATCGTAACGGTCGGCGACTTGACGATAACCGGCATCAGCTGGACGGGCGGCAGCTACGCCTGGACGGATGTTGTGTCTAACGGCGCGTCCTACTACGAAGTCAACACTATTAACGCGAGCGTCAACGGTTCGCAAATCGTTGCGGGCACCACGACGGTTGCAGGCGCGACGCAGTTCACGTTGACGGGTATCAGCGCAATTGACAACAACGCGATAAGCGGCACGGTCGTGACAATCGGCACTGCGAACGTAGCGGGCGAGAGCATAGTGCTCATCGGCGACAGCGCATACAGCTTGTTACTCGACAGCAACGTTGCGGGCGTGAGCAACATTGATGCACACTTCGGCGAACTCACCGACACGAAGGCGACCTACTATAGCGCATCGAGCACGGCGGGCTACTCGCAGGCAAGCGACACGCAGATTGACTTCATCGCGGCGGTTGGCGCGTCGGCATTGTTCGGACTCAGCGGCATAGCGGGCACGAGCGACATCACGGTCGGCGGCACGACGGTCACGATAGGCTTGTCGGCACTCAACGGTCAGGATGTCACCTTCACGGCTGGCGGCTCCACTTACGAGTTGGCGTTGGCGGCGGGTATCTCCAATGCAACATACACCGAGGCGACGTTCGGCACAGTCGAGAACAACAGCGTCAGCTACTTCGATAAGTGGAACACTGCAGGCTACTCGTTGACGAACAATAACGACACCATCGAATACACGGCGGCGGTCGCTAAAGAAGCGTTGTTCACGTTGACGGGCATCTCGACGATAACCAACGACGCGTTGAGCGGCAAGGTCGTGACAATCGGCGAGGCGAACGTTGCGAGCATGAGCATCGTCCTCAGCGGCGACAGCGCATACAGCTTGAAACTCGACAGCAACGTTGCAGGCGTGAGCAACATCGGCGCACACTTCGGCGCACTCACCGACACGAAGGCGACCTATTACAGCGAATCGAGCACGGCGGGCTACTCCAAGGCAAGCAACACGCAGATTAACTTCATCGCGGCGGTTGGCGCGACTGAACTGTTCGGACTCAGCGGCATAGCGGGCACGAGCGACATCACGGTCGGCGACAACGTTGTCACGATAGGCTTGTCGGCACTCAACGGTCAGGATGTCACGTTCACGAGCGGTGGCGAAAGCTACGACTTGGCGTTGGCGGCGGGTATCTCCAATGCAACATACACCGAGGCGACGTTCGGCACAGTCGAGAACAACAGCGTCAGCTACTTCGATAAGTGGAACACTGCAGGCTACTCGTTGACGAACAATAACGACACCATCGAATACACGGCGGCGGTCGCTAAAGAAGCGTTGTTCACGTTGACGGGTATCAGCGCGATAACCAACGACGCCCTCAGCGGCACGACGGTAACAATCGGCAAGGCTAACGTAGCGGGCTTGAGCATAGCGATAAGCGGCGGCTCCTACACGTTGGCACTGGGCACCGATGTTGATACTGTCCGCACGATTGGCGGCTACCTCGGCGAACTCTCCGGCGGCAAGGTCAGCTACATGTCCGAATCGAGCACGGCGGGCTACTCCGCAGTTGACAGCACGCATATCAGCTTCATAGCGGCGCAGAGTGCGACTGAAGTGTTCAACCTCGACGGCGTCAAGTCGGCGGACGGCATAAGCGTTGGCACCAACGTTGTAACGCTCGGCGCGGCGGCACTTGGCACGTCTTCCGTCACGCTCACGAACGCGGAAGGCAAGAGTTACACGTTGGCACTCAGCGGCGTGGCGCAGTCTGCGGCAACTTACGACACCTGGACGATTGACGGCAACGCCAAGTACATGACGGGAGCCTACAGCGCGTACTTCAACCTCGACGACGCTCAGAGGGTTGCCTCCTACATGAGCAGCTTCGCGGGCAACAAAGAGATTGAACTCAGCGGCATAGGCAACTCTGCAGGCTTGACGGTGGACGGCAAGGTTGTCAGCTTGACTGCGGCGAACTTCGCAAACGGCAGTGCTTCAATCGTCTTCAACAAGGATAACAGCTACAGCTTCAGCTTGAGCGGCACGCTTACCGGCAAGACGTTTAACGGCACGAGCGCGGCGGACACCATAACGGCGGCAGGCACGGGCTTGACGGTGGACGGCAAGGCTGGCGACGACCTCATCAATGTTGCGGCGGATAATGTCACGGTCACCGGCGGCGACGGCAAGGATACGGTCAGCGTTGCAAGCGGCGTGACGGCGTTCACCGTTACAGACTTCGGCGTCGGCGATCTGATTCAAGGTTCGTTCACGGGCGACTTGGTTGCGTTCGACGGCGGCGCGTCTATCGGCGGCGTGGTTATCAACGGCATTACCGCTGTTGTGGATACCGAGTACACGTTGCAAGGCGGCAACAGTGTTGTTTATCAGAGCAGGTCAACTTCGGGCGCGTACACGGTCGCGGGCGGCATTTCCTACACTTCCGCAATCGGCACTTGGGGCAATGTGTTCACGATTAGCGGCTTGACTGCAACGGGCGGCATTTCGGTCAACAAAGACGCCAAGACGGTCACCTTCAAGAGTGAGGCATTTACAAACTATACGCAGTCCGGCGCATTCGCAACCATTTCGGGCGGCAACGATTACACGTTCAAACTCGATGACGGTATGGCTCCTGTCTACAACGTCGACGGCTGGCAAATGAACGGCTCCTCAACTGCGGTCTACAAGACGAGCGGCGTAAGCACGGCAGGCTATCAGTTCGACGACACCGGCAAGATAATCAGCTACATCACGACTTCAAGCGAATCCTCCGCTTTGATGGTGATTGACGGCATTACAACCGTTGCAGGACTCTCCTTGCTTACGAATTCGACTACAGCCACGGTCGGCGCAAGCGCAGTGGGCACCGACGGCGCAACTGTCCAAAGCAACCTCGGCAAGTACGCGATTGCTCTGGAAGGCGACTTCAGCGGCAAGACGTTCACGGGCAGCGCGTATGACGATACAATCAGCGTCTTTGGCTCGAACGTCACGGTTGGCGGCGGCTCAGGCAACGACAGCTTGGTCGGCAGTTCCAACGATGATGTCTTCGTCTACACGGCGGGCAAAGATACAATCAACGGCTACAGCACGGGCGATGTTGTCAGCGTCAATTCGGCTATTGCTTCGGCGGCGAGCGGCAACGACGGCTTGACCCTCACCTTCGACGGTATCGACGGCTCTGTCCTGTTGCAAGGCGCAAATACCGTTACCGTCAACGCAAGCAACGAATCCTACACCGTAACCAAAGATTGGATGATCAGCGGCACAAGCGCGACCCTGTTCGGCACCGAGCAGACCTTCGCGATAAGCGGCATAACCTACGTCGACGCAACCAAGGCGATTGACGGCGTTACAATCGATGTCGGTTCGGCAAGCACGACGATTAACGTCGGCGCAAGCATGACCGGCTTCACGGTTAAAGACTTCGGCGCGGGCGACGTAATTACGGGCTTCACCGGCACGAGCCTCGCGGAAGACGGCACAATCGGCACCTTGAAGATAAGCGGCTTGAGTGTGCAGACGGAAACCAAGGCTTTGATCGGCAACGGCTCCGGCTCGACGGCGACTGTCGTTTACGAAAGCTCGAAGAATGCGGGTGCTATCCTTGACGGCACAAGCATAACCTACGCGGCGGCTTCGACGGCTAACCTGTTCACAATCACGGGTCTCGGCGATTCGGCGGCTGTCACGTTCACGGGCGCGAACAGCATGGCGATTAACGTTGCGGCGACTGCACTCAGCGGCGTGACTTATGACATTACGCTTAACGGCGCAGGCTACACCTTCGACAGCGCAATCAGTCAGTCGGCTGCTAAGGAAGACAAGTGGTCGTTCACGAGCGAATCGGCGTCCTTGCTCAAAGGTGCTTACGAGGCTTACTTCACCGTCGAAAACAACACGACGATTAAGTACAACGCGGCGGGCTACAGCAACATAGACGTTGCACTCCAAGGCGCGAGCGCGTTCACGGCGGCACCGACAGGCAAGTCTATCGAAATGACTTCCGCCAACTTCACCGGCAACTCCATGTCAGTCCTCAGCAATGCGGGCAGCTACTCGTTCGCGTTCAGCGGCGCACTCGACGGCAAGACCTTCCTCGGCAGCACGGGTAACGACGTGATTAACCTCACGGGCAGCTCAGGCTTGACTGTCAACGTCAGCGCAGGCGACGATACCATCAACGTTGCAAGTAACGTTACGACGTTCACGGTGAACGGCTTCGCGAGCGGCGACAAGATTGCGGGCGTCAGCGGCACCTTCAGCACAGGCTCCGACAGCAACAGCATTAAGGTCGGCTCCTTGACAATCGGCGGCATCAGCTGGACGGGCAACGTGTATGATTGGACTACGGGCGGCAACAGCATTTCCTACACCGAAACGCAGACGATCAACGCGTTGATTAGCGACAACGAAATTACTGCCGGCACCACCACGCTCCAAGGCGCGACTAAGTTCACGATAACGGGGCTCAGCTCGACGGCGGGCGTCTCGGTTGGCACAGGCAATATCGTCACCCTCGACGCGGCGGCAGTTGCAGGCAGGACGTCGGATACCATTACTATCAGCGACGGCTACACGCTCAAGTTGGCGGACGGCATCTATACTCAAGAAACCGCTTTGACGGGCTGGACAATCGAAAACAACACCGCGACCTACATCCTCGGCGGCACCAGTGCTTACTACGCAGGCGACGGCACCTCGTCCGTAACGTTCAACGCAAGTGTTGCGGGCACCACCAAAGTTGCAATCAGCGGCATAGCGGCGAATGCAAGCTTGGCGGCTCCGACGGCGGCTTACGAAGTTGCTTTGACAAATGGCGACTTCAGCGGCAAAGAAGCGAGTATCGTCAGCGCGGGCGCGAGCTACACGTTCAAACTCAGCGGCACGTTCGACGGCTTCACGTTCAACGGCACCGACAACGTCGACACCATAACGGCAGACGGCACGGGCTTGACGATTGACGGCAAGGGCGGCAACGACCTCATCAAAGTCGCGGGCAACAGCGTAACCGTCAACTTCAAGGACGGCAACGACACTGCCAGCCTCGCAAGCGGCGTGACGAGCTTCACCGTTGAAGACTTCACCGTCGGCGACAAGATTCAAGGCACGTTCGGTGCTCTGTCCTACAGCGGCAACAACCTCCTCGCGGGCGACGTGACACTCGGCGGCTTTACCCTCACCTCGCTCAGCGGCATTTGGAGCAATGAAGGCTACAACTACACCGAGCGCAAGACTGTCAACGCGACACTTGACGGCACCAGCAAAATCACTACCGGCACCTCGACCTTGACGGGCGGTCAGCTCTTCTCGATTGACGGCTTGAGTGCAGGCGTTAAGAGCTACATCACCGTAGACGAAGGCGCGAAGACGGTAGCCTTGGGTCTGTCGGCATTGGCGGGCGCGGCGAGCAGCGTTGTACTTACGAGCGACGACTTCACGTTCGTTTTGGGTAGCGACGCTCAGCAACAGCAATCCTCTGTAACCGGCGCACACTTCGACGGCAACGACTACATGTCGGACAGCAACACGGCAGGCTACTCGCTCAGCGGCGCAAGCAAGATAATCACTCTGAACAAAAACAAGACCTCGACTCCGCTCTTCACGTTGACGGGCGTTGCATCTCCGAACGATACCATGGTCAGCGACAATACTGTCACCGTCACGAAGGATCAAATTGCTAGCGGCGCGACCGAAGTCAAGTTGGAGAACGTGGATAGCGCAAGCTACACGCTCACCTTGACGGGTGTCGTTACCACCGGCACGTCCACGGTATCGGGTGCGTTCGGCACGGTCAGCAACAACAAGACCACTTACACGCAAACGACCACGACGAACGCTTACTGGACAGCCTCGTCCGACGGCAACACCTACACCAAGACGGCGGAAGCTACCAATACCAAGAACTTGTTCACGGTCACGGGCGTTGCCAACAGCACCGGCATGACCCTTGACGGCAACACCATCAACTTGACGGGCAGCAACCTCAACAAGACCAACGTCACGGTTAGCAATTCCAACTACACGTTCAACCTCACGGGCACGTATCCGCAATCTACGACAGTAGCGGGCGGCTTCAGCGGCTTGACCTATAGGTCTTCAAGCACCACCGAAGGCTACTCCAACGACGGCTCGAAGATCACCTACACGGCGGCTCAAGACGCAACCGACCTGTTCACGTTGACGGGCGTCACCAATACGACGGGTATCACGGTCGACGGCACGAACGTCACCTTGACAGCCGATAACCTCGGCACCGAGAATGTCACAATCAGCAATAACGAGTACAAGTTGGCGTTGGCGACAGGCATTAACGGACCGAGCACGACGACGGCTCACTTCGACGGCAATACCTACAAGTCCGAGAGCAACACGGCGGGCTACACTCTTGCCGATAACCAAGTCACCTACACGGCGGCTAAAGACGCGACCGACCTGTTC
>CALFJE010000159.1 GCA_937877545.1 uncultured Selenomonadales bacterium
GGGGGGGGGGGGGGGTAAGGTTCATGTCGTCAAGCTCCCGAAAAACAGCGGCGCACCGGGTTTGCCGCTCAATATCGGCATTCAATTCGCTTGCGGAAAATATATTGCTTTCCTCGACAACGACGACCTATTTACAAAAACCGCTCTTGAGGAGCTGACTGCCCTCGCCGAGGAATATCAAGCCGACGCGATTAACACAAATGAATTTTTTGCTTTCAACGACAGAAACGCTTCGACCGAGGAATTGTTGGACGTTAAGAATCATCATGTTGTGAACTGTCATAATGTGAGTGCGCGCAATGCAGGAGCACCCCGTTTACACGAGGCGGTTGTTATTTCGGAAAGCCTTGCCGAGCGCGTCAATCACTGGATAAATTTCGATTTTCATTGGGCGACTTGGGCAACCTTTTGCAGGCGCGACTTTCTAATCCTCAACCAAATTAAATTCCCGAATATGCCGCCCGCTGATGATCAGCCTTTCAATTTCAACTGCATCTGTTCCGCAAAAAAATTATTGCGTGTTCCCAACATTACATATATTTATCGTATTCGCCATGATTCGCTCTCTCATGAAAATGCAAATTCGGAAAAATATTTTTGTAAGTGGCTTAAAGTTTTGAGTACAGGCTGCAATGAATTCGATAATGTCATGAAACGGTTTCCGTTTTTCGATGAGCATCCCGATTATCGCTACGCCGTGCTGGATTGGCATGTTAAACATAAACTTCACCAACTGCAAAATTTTTACGCTCAGATTCACCCCGCCGCGCTCCAGCCGCTCGTTGAAAAGGAATTTCACTCGGACGAGGCGACATTTGCGGCTTACCTGTTTAACACGGTCAATATCCAGAGACTTCAGATTATGCGGCTCCAACAGGAGCTGAGCAAGTTTCAACGGTAACAAAGGAGTGATCCAATGGCAAAAATCAAACACCGGCGGCGCGAGGTTGTCGGCGATAAAATTCCGCTCGTGTCCGTAATAATCCCGATGTACAACGCGGCAAAGTTCATCCCGCAGACGCTGGAAAGTTTGGCGTATCAAACAATGCAAGACTTTGAGGTCGTCGTGGTAGACGATTGCTCCACCGATACCGGCGTCGAGGTCGTAGAGGGCTTTAAGCCGCGATTCGATTCGCAGGGTGTCAAGCTTCACGTCGTCAAGCTCCCGAAAAACAGCGGCACGCCGGGCTTGCCTCGCAACGTAGGAATTCAAATGGCTTGCGGCAAGTATATCGCCTTCCTGGACAGCGACGATCTTTTTATACCAACCGCACTGGAGGAATTGACCGCCCTCGCTGAAGAGTATCAAGCTGACATGCTTCATGCGGACGTATGGTTTAAAGTGTGGGGCGATAAGGGAAAATCTGTCGACGACCCTGCCTTTACCGACATGAACGAGTTGACCAATCCCAAGAATTTTATGCTGAAAAGTTTTCGTCGCCGCCCGCCCGCTCAAAAGCCCGAACTTGAGGAGTTTGACATTGCCGAACGAATGCGCCGCTGGGTTAATTGGGAATACTACTTCGCGACGTGGACTTCGTTTTATCGGCGGGATTTTATCATTGCCAATCAAATACGCTTTTCCGATTCGCCGTCCAGTGAGGATCATTTCTTCAAGTTTAACTGCGTCTGCCTTGCGAATAAGATCGTGCGCTTGGCGAAACCGTTTTATATCGTCAGACCGCGTGCCAATTCCGTTTCGCATACCCAACTTGACGCCGAAAAGATTTTGCACAAATGGATTCGAGTATTTAGCATAGGGCTTAATGAACTTGAACGGATTATGAGCGGTGTAAAATTTTTTGGCGAACATCCCGATTATCGCTACGCGGTTTTGGACTTTTTCATTAACCTTACGTTGGAATACCCCGAATGTTCAGTGCCGGTCTACGCGCAGATTCACCCCGGCGCACTGTATCCGCTTATAAAAAAGGATTTCTCTTCGGACGCGGAAAGTCTTTCGGCTTACCTGTTCGGTACAATGAATATTCAGCGGCTTCAGATTATGCGGCTTCAACAGGAGCTGGCAAAGTTTCACAAGCAGTAAAGGAGTTTCAAGTATGATTAAAGAGGCTATCGTAAAAATCGTGAACAAGGAGGATTTGACGTTCGATGAGGCGTTTGCCGTCATGAACGAGATAATGAGCGGCGAAACCACTCCGACGCAAAACGCGGCGTTTCTGTCTGCGCTGTCGACGAAAAGCGCGGGTGCCGAGACTACCGACGAAATTGCAGGTTGCGCGGCGGCTATGCGTGCTCACGCCACGGCAGTCGACACGGGGCTTGAGCTTTTTGAAATTGTCGGGACGGGCGGCGACAATTCCAACAGCTTCAACATTTCCACAACCTCGGCTCTAATCGCGGCGGCGGGCGGCATGAAGGTCGCCAAACACGGCAACCGCGCCGCCTCCTCCAAATGCGGTGCCGCAGATTGTCTGGAGGCTTTGGGTGTCGACATCAATCAAAACCCCGATAAGTGCCGCGAATTGCTTAATACGGTCGGGATTTGCTTTTTCTTCGCGCAAAAATATCACGCCTCGATGAAATACGTCGGCGCGATTCGTAAGGAGCTGGGCTTTCGCACGGTCTTTAATATCCTCGGTCCGCTCACCAATCCCGGCAAGCCGTCAATGCAAATCCTCGGCGTCTACGCGGAGTATCTGGTCGCGCCGCTCGCGCAAGTTTTGGTTAGCCTCGGCGTCAAGCGCGGCATGGTCGTTTACGGTCAAGACAAGCTCGACGAAATTTCCTTGAGCGCACCGACGACCGTTTGTGAAATTAAGGACGGCTGGGTTAAAAATTACGTCATCACGCCCGAAGAGTTCGGCTTTGCACGTTGCACGAAGGACGACCTGCGCGGCGGTACGCCTTCCGTCAATGCGGCGATAACGCATTCAATCCTGCGCGGCGAACACGGTCACAAGCGCAACGCCGTCCTGCTCAATGCGGGCGCGGCTCTTTACGTCGGCGGCAAGGCGGACAGCTTTAAGTCGGGCGTCAATCTGGCGGCGGAGCTGATTGACAGCGGCAAAGCCCTCGACACCTTGGAGCGGTTCATTCGGAGGAGCCATGACGATACTTGACACGATAGCCGAACGCGCAAAGTTACGCGTCGCCCGCGATATGGAACGCCTCCCGCTTGCCGAACTTAAGCAAAGGGCTTTGAGCTTGCCGCGAGGAAATTTCCCGTTCGAGGCGGCGTTACGGCGGACGGGCTTGTCGTTCATCTGCGAATGCAAAAAAGCCTCGCCGTCAAAGGGACTAATCGCGCCCGAATTCCCTTACCTCGACATTGCGCGGGCTTACGAGGCGGCGGGGGCTGATGCCGTATCGGTCTTGACGGAGCCGGAATTTTTCCTCGGCAACGATAAATTTTTAGCCGAAATTTCCGCGCAGATTTCAATCCCGTGCCTCCGTAAAGATTTCGTCGTCGATGAATACATGATTTGGCAAGCAAAGACTTTGGGCGCGGCGGCGGTGCTCCTAATCTGCGCGATTCTTGACGATACGCAACTTAAAAATTTTATGGCGACGTGTGACGCTTTGGGCTTGAGCGCGTTGGTCGAGGTGCACGACGCCGACGAAATTAAACGGGCGATTGACGGCGGGGCGCGGATTATCGGCGTCAACAATCGCAACCTTAAGGACTTCAGCGTCGACACGGATAATAGTAAACGACTTAGGGAGCTGGTGCCGCCCGAAATAATTTTCGTATCGGAAAGCGGCATTAAATCGGCGGAGGACGTGCAACGAATTCGCGAGTCGGGAGCCGACGCCGTGCTGATTGGCGAAGTCTTAATGCGAGCCGCCGATAAGACCGCCAAGCTTGCGGAGTTAAAGGGCTTATGACCAAGATTAAATTTTGCGGCTTGCGGACGCTTGCCGACATTAAAGCCGCCAATGAGCTTGCGCCCGAATACGTCGGCTTTGTCTTCGCGCCCAAAAGTAAACGTTGCGTCGCGCCCGCCACGGCTGAAAATCTGCGCGGAGCCTTGTCGGATAAAATCTGCACGGTGGGCGTCTTCGTTAATGAAGATTATCATATCGTCGCCGAACTGTTGAACGCGGGCATAATCGACGCGGCGCAACTTCACGGCTTCGAGGACGCTGCTTATATCAAGAATCTGCGCGGGCTGACGAATAAAGTTATAATCCAAGCGTTTCAAGGCAACAAAATTGCGGCGGCGCAGAACAGCCTCGCCGATTTTATTTTGCTTGACGCGGGCGCGGGTGACGGCAAGACGTTCGATTGGCGCACGATAAATTTGCGGCGCGAATACTTTTTGGCGGGCGGCTTGACGGTCGATAACGTGGACGCGGCGATTAAATTGCTCCGCCCGTTCGCAGTCGACGTAAGCAGCGGCATAGAGACCGACGGGCGCAAAGATTTTAACAAGATGGCAACCTTCGCGGAGGTTGTGCGGAGGAAAAATATATGACGAATCAAAAGGGACGCTTCGGCATTTACGGCGGGCAATACATACCCGAAACGCTTATGAACGCGGTTATCGAGCTGGAGGAGGCGTATAATCGCTTCAAGGATGACGCCGCCTTTAACAGCGAGCTGACGGAGCTGTTTAACGATTACGCGGGGCGACCGTCGCGGCTCTACTTTGCAAAAAAAATGACCGCTGATTTGGGCGGCGCGAAGATCTATCTCAAGCGCGAGGATTTGAATCACACGGGATCGCACAAAATTAACAACGTCTTGGGTCAAGCTCTGCTGGCTAAAAAAATGGGCAAGACGCGTTTAATCGCGGAGACGGGCGCAGGTCAACACGGCGTCGCAACCGCTACTGCCGCCGCGCTGTTCGGCATGGAGTGCAAGATTTTCATGGGCGCGGAGGATACGCGTCGCCAAGCCCTCAACGTCTACCGCATGAAACTTTTGGGCGCGGAGGTCGTCGCCGTCGAAAGCGGCACCGGCACGCTCAAGGACGCCGTATCGGAGACTTTCCGCGAGTGGACGAATCGCATTGCCGATACGCATTACTGCCTCGGCTCCGTCATGGGTCCGCACCCGTTCCCGATTATCGTCCGCGATTTTCAAGCCGTCATATCCAAGGAGATTAAGGCTCAGCTCCACGCGTTGGAGGGTCGTCTGCCCGACGCCGTGGTTGCGTGTTGCGGCGGCGGCTCCAATTCGATTGGCACGTTTTATCACTTTATCGGCGAGCCGAGCGTTAAGCTTATCGGTTGCGAGGCGGCGGGGCGCGGCGTTGACACCTTCGAGACGGCGGCGACTATCGCCACGGGCAGGACGGGCATTTTCCACGGCATGAAGTCTTATTTCTGCCAAGACGCCTACGGGCAAATCGCGCCGGTCTATTCCATATCGGCGGGGCTGGACTATCCCGGTATCGGTCCGGAGCACGCTTGGCTTCACGACACCGGCAGAGCCGAATATGTCCCCGTCACCGACGCCGAGGCGGTCGACGCCTTTGAATACCTGTCGCGCACTGAGGGCATTATCCCCGCCATTGAATCGGCGCACGCGGTCGCCCACGTCATGAAGATTGCGCCCGCCATGAAGGGCAAAATTATCGTTATCACGTTGTCGGGGCGCGGCGATAAGGATTGCGCGTCCGTCGCCCGTTATCGCGGCGAGAGTATCGGCGATTAGTTTGGAGGTATTGACATGTCGCAGTTTGATAAGCGAAACCTGTCGATGATGATGGATTTCTACGAGATGACGATGGCGAACGGCTACTTTGTCAACGGCGGCGAGAATACGCGGGTGGCGTTCGACGTGTTTTATCGGCGCAACCCTGACGCGGGCGGCTTTGCCATATTCGCGGGGCTGGAGCAGGTTATCGAGTACGTGGAAAATATGCAATTCAGCGCGAAGGATATTGACTATCTGCGCGGGCAGAAGATTTTCAGCGAGGACTTTTTGGCGAGCCTCAAGGATTTCCATTTTCGCGGCGACATTTACGCTTTCCCCGAAGGGACGATTATGTATCCCAATGAACCGTTCATGACGGTGGTTGCCAATCTGATTGACGCTCAACTCGTGGAGACGGCGATATTGGCGCAAGTGAATCACCAATCGCTGATAGCAACCAAGGCGCGGCGTATCGTCCGTGCGGCGGAGGGTCGTTTCGTTTCGGACTTCGGAGCGCGTCGCGCTCACAACATGGACGCGGCGACTTACGGGGCGCGGGCGGCGTTTATCGGCGGCGTCAACGGCACGGCTACCGTCAGCGCGGGGCAACTGTTTAACATTCCCGTCAACGGCACCATGGCACACAGTTGGGTTATGTACTTCCGCAACGAGTTCGAGGCTTTCAAGCGTTACGCCGAAGTTTACCCCGACTCGACGACTTTGCTTGTCGACACCTACGACGTTGTTCACAGCGGCATTCCCAACGCCATTCGCGTCGCCAAGGAGGTTTTGGAGCCGCAAGGCAAACGTCTGCGCGGCGTGCGTATCGATTCGGGCGACTTGGCTTATCTGTCCAAAAAAATTCGTAAGATGTTGGACGACGCGGGCTTGACGGATTGCAAGATTATCGCCAGCAACAGCCTGGACGAATTCACGATAACCTCGCTGATAAATCAGGGCGCGGCTCTTGACAGTTTCGGCGTCGGCGAACGCTTGATAACCGCCAAGTCGGAGCCGGTCTTTGGCGCGGTCTATAAGATTGTCGCGGTTGAGGAGGGCGGCGTGTTCGTGCCGAGGATTAAGGTCAGCGAAAACGTCGAGAAAATCACCAACCCCGGCTTGAAGAGTATTTATCGCGTCTACGACGAGGCGGGTCATGCCGTCGCGGATTTAATGGCGTTGGCGGGCGAGACCGTTGACTTGACGAATCCTTATCGCTACGTCGACCCGGTTAAGCCGTGGAAGAATCGCCGCTTTGAGAACTTCACGGCAAAAAAATTGTCGCGGCTCTACGTCAAGGACGGCAAGCGGGTTGAAACTTTGCCGACCTTGCATGATATTCGCGACTATGTTAAGCACCAGTTGACGGCGGAGATTTGGCAGGAGGAGCAACGCTTTGAGAATCCGCACCGCCACTACCTCGACATGACTCCCGATTATTATGATATGAAGATGAGCTTGCTCCATAAAACCCGTTCCGCCATGGACAGCTAAGGAGGAGAATACTTTGCCTTCGAAAGTCGCCGTCGTGATTCCCGTCTACAAGGCGAAGCTTAACGAACTTGAAAAAATTTCGCTCGCGCAGTGCAGAAAAGTTTTGGGCAAGTATCCGCTGATATTCGTCGCGCCCGCAGGAGCACAATTCCCCTACTTCGCGCCGACCGACGGGATTGCCCGCTTTCCGTCGAGATTCTTTGAAAACGTCTTGACTTACAACTGTATGATGACTGAGCCGTTTTTCTATGAGGCGTTCAAAGACTTTGAATATATTCTGATTTATCAGCTCGACGCGTTTGTTTTCTATGACGCTCTCGAAGAGTTTTGCGCGCTCGGTTACGATTATATCGGCGCACCATGGTCTTATAACGAACGTCGCGATTTCCCCGATGTGAAAAATGTTCGTGTCGGCAACGGCGGCTTTTCCCTGCGCAAAGTCAAGGCGCATTATAATCTTTTGACGGAACACTCCGACTTGGTAAAACGCATGACAGTGACACGGGCGGAAGATGATTTCTTTGCCTATTGCGGCGCACGGGAAGATATAAATTTCAGCGTGCCGCCCGTCGAAATTGCCGCGCTGTTTTCGGTTGAATATTTGCTTGAGCACTCGTTAAAGAATATCGGCGGCATTCCGTTCGGCTGTCACGGCTGGACGAAGATGAGCGCGGATTTTTATGTCAAGTTGTTCCGGCGGTTCGGTTACGACTTGCGCCCGCTAAGGAACAAAATGGGCAATATTGACCAAATATTTTTATGGAAGTCCTTGACGCGATACGCAACACGGCGTTTGAAGCGTCGCCTTGAGCGCGGGCAATCGATTCTGCGCTACCTGCCAAGGAAAGATTTTGCCTCCGTGCGCGTGATTCGGCACCCGCTGAACTTGCAGATATTGGCGCGGCTCCTCCTTGAGGACGATTCTTTGAGCGACAAAATTTTTATTTACGCGCCCGAAGAGGCGGAGCGGTTGCTTGACGACTTGACGCCGGAAGAACAGCCGCACCTGTTGATAAGTTGCGAAAGCGGGCATGACGACGAATTGATTCAAGCCGCCGAGAAAAAGGGCTTAGCTTACGGCAAGCGGCTCGTGTCGTTCCATGTGGAGTATTTGACGCGTTGCGAGGAGCTATTCCGTAAATTGGGCAAAAAAGTTCGGGTATGAAATTTTGACGCAATCGGCGTCGTCGAGCGCGACACCTTCAGCCGCCGCTCCGAATATCGCCAACGACATCGCCATTCGGTGATCTGCGCGGGTGTTGCATTCGGCGAAAATCTTTTCCCGCCCGCCGCGAATAATCAAGCTGTCGTCCGTAGCCTCGAAGGTCGCGGGCGATATTTTGTTGAACTCGTCGACGATCGCCGCAAGCCTGTCCGTTTCCTTAACGCGCAGCTCGCCGACGTCGCGGATAACGGTGGTGCCCTCGGCGAAGGCGGCGGCTACTGCCAAGGCGGGTATCTCGTCAATCAGGCGCGGGATAATCGCTCCGCCAAACTCTACTCCGCGCAGATTGGACGACACGACGCGTAAATCAGCCGCAAGTTCGCCGCCCGACGTCCGCACGTTCAAAAGCTCAATCTTCGCGCCCATAAGCTTAAGCACGTCGAGGATACCCGTGCGCGTTTCGTTGACGCCGACATTTTTAATCGTCACGTCGGAGCCGCCAAGTATCGTCGCCAATACGAGCCAATACGCCGCCGAGGATATGTCGCCGGGTACTTCAATCTGCGCGGGAGCCGTGAGCTTATCGGCAGGGTAAATCGTAATGGCGTTGCCCGAACGTTCAAGCCGCGCTCCGAACGCCGCCAGCATTTTTTCCGTATGGTCGCGTGACGGCGCAGGCTCCAGGACGGTCGTTTTGCCCTCGGCGTAAAGCCCCGCCAACAGAATCGCCGATTTGACTTGCGCCGACGCCACGGGCATTGCGTAGGTTATTCCGCGCAGATTGGCGGCGGGCAGGATTGTTATCGGCAGGTTGCGATTGGCGTTGCGCCCGACGATTGACGCGCCCATTTGAGCCAGCGGCTTAATCACGCGAGCCATAGGACGCCGCCTCAGCGAATCGTCGCCCGTGAACGTCGTCAAGAATTTTTGCGGCGCGAGTAAGCCCATAAGCAAGCGGAGCGTCGTGCCGGAGTTGCCCGCGTCCAAAATATTTTCAGATTCGCGAAGCCCGCGCAGTCCGTTGCCCGTGATTAAGACCTTATCGCCCGCCCGCTCAATCGCAACGCCCAAAGCCCTCATGCACTCGACGGTTGAGAGGCAATCCGCGCCCGCCAAAAAGTTCGTGACCTCGACGGGCGTATCGCCGAGGCTCGACAGGATTATACTGCGGTGCGAGATTGATTTATCGCCGGGAACCTCAATCGCCCCGCGCAGTCCGTGAGCCGCCGCTAAAATTTTCTTCATAAAACGTTCTCCTTTATTGACAATTCGCCGCGTGTATGATAAATTTTTAACGCTTTGAAAAGTAAATAATGGAAGACAGCCCGACGTTGACACCGTCGACTCCTTTCCTCGTTAATAGCTAACCGATTTTGGAGCCGTGGTTACGGCTTATTTTTTTCCGTTGAAGTACGTCAGCAACGCGATGATGAACGTCCCAACATTGGAAACGTGATCCACGTAGCTAAGCCAGTCGATCCCGTTGAGCCAATTCAGAAACTCCATGCGCGTCACCTCCTTCCTTCGAGGAAAGAAGCCGACACATCGAACTGCCTACCGCGCCGATATTAGCATACGTTCAGATAGTTTTCAAGCCGCCGCGTTATGGCGTGGCGATTTTTTTGTTGCAAGCGCAAAAGTTTGCACGTATAATAGCCAAAGTTTTTTTCAAGGAGGCAATTTGATGGGAGTCAATTCCGAACGCAGAAATATAGCGATAATCGCGCACGTCGACCACGGCAAGACCACGTTGGTTGACGCCATGCTTAAGCAAAGCCACATTTTCCGCAAGAACGAACAAGTAGCCGAGCGCGTCATGGACAGCGGCGACTTGGAGCGCGAACGCGGCATTACGATTCTGTCCAAAAACACCGCGATTGAGTACAAGGGCGTCAAGATTAACATCGTCGACACGCCCGGACATGCCGACTTCGGCGGCGAGGTTGAGCGCGTGCTCAATATGGTTGACGGCGTGCTGTTGCTCGTCGACGCCTTTGAAGGTCCCATGCCGCAAACCAAATACGTCCTGCGCAAGGCTCTGGAGCATAAGCTCAAGCCGATCGTCGTGATAAATAAAATCGACCGCCCCGAAGCCCGCGTTGAGGAAGTTTACGACGAAGTCCTGGAACTTTTCATGGAACTGGACGCCGACGACGAACAGCTTGACTTCCCCGTCGTCTACACGGCGGCTAAGGCGGGCATTGCCAAAAAAAATATGGACGACGAAAGCCGCAATTTGATTCCGCTCATGGAGACGATTCTTAAAGAAATTCCCGCGCCCGAAGGCGAACTCGACGCGCCGCTACAATTGGTCGTCACGACGCTGGAGGCGGACGATTACGTCGGGAAAATCGCTATCGGCAGAGTGCAACGCGGCAAGATTAAATCGGGCGAGACTATCGCGCTGATTAGCGAGGGCGGCGTCAAAAAGGCTAAGGTCGGCAAGGTGTTCACTTACGACGGGCTGAATCGCGTTGAGACCGCCGAGGCGCAAATGGGCGAGATCGTTGCGTTGACGGGGCTTAGCGAGGTTTCAATCGGCGACACGGTAGCCGACGCCGAACACCCCGAAGCCCTGCCGTCAATCCGCGTGGACGAGCCGACGCTCAGCGTAACATTCGGCGTCAACACGAGTCCTTTCGCGGGCAAGGAAGGGCAATTCGTCACGAGCCGCCACATTCGCGACAGATTGTTTAAGGAGGCTCAAACCAACGTCGCTCTGCGCGTGGAGGAGACCGATTCGGCGGACGTGTTCAAGGTAAGCGGGCGCGGCGAGCTTCACCTGTCGATACTGATTGAGACCATGCGCCGCGAGGGTTACGAAATGCAAATCGGCAAGCCCGAGGTCGTCTACAAGCTGATTGACGGGCAAAAGTACGAGCCGATAGAAAATTTAACCGTCGAGGTGTCGCAGGATTACATGGGCACGGTCATGGAAAGTTTGGGGCGGCGCAAGGCGGAGCTTAAAAATATGCAAAACATCGCGGGCTACATGCGGCTGAACTTCCTGATACCTGCGCGGGGGCTGATAGGCTTTCGCTCCGAGCTGCTGACTTCGACACGCGGCAACGGCGTAATGAATCACGTTTTCCACGGCTACGAGCCTTATAAGGGCGACATACCCGGTCGCAGTCGCGGGAGTTTGGTCGCGTTTGAAATGGGCGAGACGACCGGCTACGGCATTTTTAATTTGCAGGACAGAGGCGTCATGTTCATTGAGCCGGGGCAAAAAGTCTACGAGGGCATGATTGTCGGCGAAAATTCCCGCGATATGGACATCGACATCAACCCTTGCAAGCAGAAACATCAGACGAATATCCGCGCCAGCAATTCCGACGAGGCGATTCGACTTGTCCCGCCGCGCATTATGAGCCTTGAACAGGCTATGGAGTACATTAACGACGACGAGCTTGTCGAGGTCACGCCGTCAAGTATCCGCCTGCGCAAGACAATCCTCGACCGCACCACGCGAGGTCGCGCTGCCAAAAATGCCCGCAAGTAAGGCAGGAATTAGCCGCCGCCGTATCGAACACAGCAAAAAATTTTGCGATAAGGGCGGTGTGAAAAATGGCGGAGAACGAATTCTCGGAGGACGTGGAAATTTATCTGGAGGAAGTGCGACGAATCCCGTTGCTTGGCGCACAGGAATTCCATACGTTGTTGCTTAGGGCGGCGGACGGCGACGAGGAGGCGCAACTGGAGCTGGTCAACGCGAACTTGCGACCGGTAGTCAACATAGCGCGTAAGTACACGGGGCAAGGCGTGGCGTTTTCGGATTTGATTCAAGAGGGCAATATCGGGCTGATGGAGGCGGTCAAAAAGTTCAGCACGCGAGGGGCGGCAACCTTCATCGAATACGCCGAGGAATGCATAGAGGCGGCAATCGTCCGCGCCTTGAACGAAATGCATCAGACCGCGCAGGTTTCGCTCGACACGCCGATTGACGAACGCACCTACACCGCCAAAGACGAATTCGCCGTCGAGGGTGACTTCGTGGAGGGCTTGACGCTTTGCGACTTCGTAGCCGACAGCAAGACGCCCACGCACTTCGACCGCGTGAACTACCTCCAAATGCGCGAGCTGTTACGCGAAGTCCTCGACACCTTGACGCCGCACGAGAAAAAAGTTTTGTCATTGCGCTACGGCTTGGAGGACGGACATGTACGTTCGGCGGACGAGGTGGCTCAAATCTTCAAGGTAGGCGGCGGCACCGTCCGCAATATCGAAACTCAAGCTCTGCACAAGCTCCGCAACCCCGCCCGCTCCAAAAAGCTCCGCGACTTTTATTGAGCGGCTGAAAACTTGTTGAAAGAACCTTTGCAATTTATTAAACGCTGTGCTAGAATAAACGCGCTTTGTTAAAGGCGACCAATCCACTTATCGGAAGGGCGATTGTATGATGTTTATGGAATGGATAAAAAAGTTGACGGACATAATCATGCCGTTGGAACCGCCACGCGAGGAAGATGAACCAAAGGAGATAAAAAAAGTCGAAGCCGAAGAAGTCAAAGCCGCACAACCGCAACAAACTGCTCCGTCCCCGCAACCCGTTCAAGCCGACAAACCTCAAACCGGCGGCTACGGACAAAATTTCGGCGGCTCAATGAGTTTCACGCGTAACGGCGGCATGATAAGCACGTCGGATAACGGCGTCACGTCAATGGGCGGCGTGCGCTACGAGGCTTACAACAGCGGCAACGAAACTTCCGTTCAGCCGAGCCTCGCCGTCGTCAAGACGCCCCAACTTACCTTGAAAATCTACGCGCCGACCAAATTCGACGAAGTTAAAAATATCGCCGATGACCTGCTCAAGCACAACGCGGTTATCGTCAACTTCGAGGGCGTGGGCGATTTGGAACAGCAACGTATCGGCGACTTCATTATCGGCGCGGTGTACATGATTAACGGACGCGCCGAGGTCGTGTCAAACAAAATCGTCCTGTACGTGCCTAAGGATATTGAATACGAAACGGCGGCGGCTACCCTTTCCGCTGCAAGACGGCGTTATAACTGAGAGGCGAATTTGAAATCAATTCACGACAAACATAAAAAGCGGGCAGTCCGAAACGGTTGCCTGTTTTTTATTTAGGAATTGGGATTTAGGAATTTGGAATTGGAGTTAGAGACCGAATGAAAAACGATTATTTGACGCAGGAACGTGCGCCGATATTGGAGGCGTTGACGGCAATGAAGGCGGCGCGACTGGTGCCCTTCGACGTGCCGGGACATAAACGCGGACGCGGCAATCGCGAACTTGCAGAATTCTTGGGGCAAACTTGCCTCGACGTCGATGTTAATTCCATGAAGCCGCTCGATAATCTTTGCCACCCCGTCAGCGTGATTCGCGACGCGGAGATTTTGGCGGCGGAGGCATTCGGCGCGGCGCACAGTTTTTTTATGATTGGCGGGACGACCTCGGCGGTGCAAGCCATGATTCTTTCCACGTGCAAACCCGACGATAAGATTATCCTGCCGCGCAACGTCCACCGCTCGGCGATTAACGCGCTGATTCTTTGCGGAGCCGTGCCCGTCTACGTCAATCCGCAAGTCGACGAACGCCTCGGCATTTCGCTGGGCATGAAGGTTGAGGACGTTATCGCCGCCATTAAGAGCAATCCCGACGCCAAAGCCGTCCTCGTCAACAATCCCACTTACTACGGCGTTTGCTCCGACATTGCCGCGATAACCAACGTCGCGCACGCGCACGGCATGAAGCTCCTCGCTGACGAGGCTCACGGCACGCATTTTTATTTTAATAAGCGTCTCCCGCCCTCGGCTATGAGCGTCGGCGCGGATATGGCGGCGGTCTCCATGCACAAATCGGGCGGCTCCCTCACCCAAAGCTCCCTGCTCTTGACGGGCGCGAACATCAATGCCGGCTACGTCCACCAAATCATCAACCTCACGCAGTCGACGAGCGGCTCCTATCTGCTTATGGTCAGCCTGGACATTTCGCGACGAAATTTGGCTCTGCGCGGCGAACAGATTTTCGACAAGGTGATTGAGCTGGTCGAATACGCCCGCGACGAGATTAACTATCTGGGCGGCTGGTATGCTTACGGCAAGGAATTGGCGGACGGCGGCGCGGTTTACGACTTCGACGTTACAAAGCTGTCGGTGTTCACGCGTTCGGTCGGATTGGCGGGCGTCGAGGTATATGACATTTTGCGCGACGAATACGACATTCAGCTGGAGTTCGGCGACATTGCCAACATTTTGGCTTACGTGTCGGTCGGCGACCGCGTTAAGGATATTGAGCGGCTGGTCAGTGCTTTGGCGGACATCAAGCGGATTTATCGCAAAGACCCCTCGCGGCTCATGAAGGTTGAATACATTGCGCCGATTGTCGACGCCGCGCCCAAGGAGGCTTTCTACGCCGATAAGATTTCCCTGCCGATTAAAGATACCCTCGGCAAGACGGCGGCGGAATTTTTGATGTGCTATCCGCCGGGCATTCCGATACTCGCGCCGGGCGAACGCATTACGCGGGAAATTCTGGACTATGTGCGCTACGCCAAGCGCAAGGGTTGCCAAATGACCGGTCCGGAGGACATGACGATTCAACGCTTGCAAGTCATGGCGTGAGGCGGCGCAGATAATCAATCGTCCGCTTGAGGTCGTGAATGTCGCGGCGAATTTCGTCCATGGATTCGTTAAGTTCGCGGAGTTTCTCTTCGTCGTGACGGATTTGTTCGCGCAACTCGTCCAGGAGGCGTTCGCGTTCTTCGAGGTTGTTCAAGTCTAATCACTCCTTGAGGAGGTGTCACAGTGAAAAAATTTTTGATAGCCGCCTTCGTCGTGTTGCTGAATTTTATACCCGTTGCCTGCGCGGAGGTCGTGACTGTGGAGGCGGACGGTTACTACACGGTTGGCGACGGTCCCGACGAAAATATTTCCGTTGCCAAGGAACGCGCCCGCGCAGAGGCAAAGCGCAATGCGTCCGAACAGGCTTGCGTCTACGTCGAGAGTATTTCCGAAGTCAAGAACGGGGCACTTACCCGCGATGAGATTCAAACGATTTCCGCCACCGTCCTCAAAATCTGCAATGAAACTGTTTCGCCCGAAATTTTAAGCGATTCCGTGATTCAATTCCACTGCCACATTACCGCCCGGGTCGAGACGGCTGACGTTTTGGCACAGGTAAACCAAGGCAAGGACAAGCTTATCGAAGCGACGCAACGCAATAAGGAGCTGGAAGAGGAAAACGCCCGCATAAAAGCCGAGCTTGCCGAGTTAAAGGCGCGATACAAGACTGCCAACGCCGACGAGCGCAAGCAGATTGACGCGGAAGTTAAGCGCAATGAGGAGCAATTTACGGCGGCGCAATGGAACGATAAAGGTTACGCGCTTAATAATAAAAAGGAGTTCGCCGCCGCGATTGAGTGCTTTAACAAAGCGATTGCTTTGGAGCCGCACTACGCCAAAGCATGGAACAATTTGGGTTATGCTTATGAAAGCTTGGGCGACACTGCCGGGGCTATTGATTGTTTTAATAAGTCGATTGAGTTCAATCCGAATTACGCTGCGCCTTGGAATAATCTCGGCTACATTCACAGCAAGTTCAATGAGCACGAGCAAGCCGCCCGGTGTTATCGTCGGGCGATTGAGATCAATCCGAAATACGTCCTTGCGCAGAATAATCTTGCGTTCGCCTACAACAAGTTGGGCGACTATGATAAGGCGATTGCCTGTTCCCTCAAGACGATTGAGCTTGATTCAAATTATGCTAAGGGGTGGAATAATTTGGGCGTCGCGTATTTTAAGCAGAAACGTTGGCGGGAGGCGGCGGACGCTTTCGGCAGAGCGGCGGAGCTGGATCCCACTGATAAAACAATGGCGGAGAATCGCGACGCGGCATTGGCAAAAATCGGTTGACGGAGGTGTTCAAATGGAGCTGTGGTTTACGGAGCAACATACGCCGCACGTGCGGTTTTCGCTGAAGGTGTACAAGCAGCTGTTCGGCGAGGCGAGCGAATTTCAGCGCGTAGATATATTTGATTCGGCGGAATTCGGCAGAATACTGGTACTTGACGGGCGAATCATGATAACCGAGCGCGACGAGTTCATCTATCACGAAATGATTACACATGTGCCGTTGTGCGTCAACCCTGCGATACGGCGGGTGTTGTTGGTGGGCGGCGGCGACGGCGGCTCTGCGCGGGAGCTTTTGAAATACGACACGATAGAAAAAATTGACTTGGTTGAGCTTGACGAAACGGTAGTTCGGGCGTGTCAAAAGTTCATACCGCAGACGGCGGCTTGCCTGGACAATCCGAGGGTGGAAATATTTTTCGCCGACGGATTAAAGTTTATCCGCCGCAAGACCGACGAGTACGACTTGATTATCGTTGATTCGACGGATCCGTTCGGGGCGGGCGAGGGGCTTTTCACCAAGGAATTTTACGGCAACTGCTTCAATGCGCTCAAGGAGGGCGGCATCATGGTCAATCAGCATGAGAATCCGTTTTATTCGCGGGACGCTGCCGCCATGCAACGCGCTCACAAACGCCTGACGACTTCGTTCCCGATAGTGCGCGTCTATCAGATTCATATTCCGACGTATCCTGCGGGGCAATGGCTTTTCGGCTTCGCGTCGAAGAAATATCACCCGACCAACGACTTGGACTTTGCCGCTTGGAACGCGCTCAATTTGCAGACGAAGTACTACAACACGAACATTCACGTTGGAGCGTTCGCGTTGCCGACCTACGTCGTGAAAACTTTGCGGGCGGCGGAATAATCAGTTGCTCATAACGCCGCACCTTGACAGCCAAAACCGAATACGATAGCATTGCGACGTTGAACTTGCGCAGTCGGCATCGACGGGCGGAGCAGTCAAATTTAAAACCCCCGCGAGGGGGGACAAGTTATGGTCAAAATCGTTATTCGCGTGGTAATACTTACACCGATAATTCTTCTGGCACTGACGAGAGTAGCCTCCTAAGCGGGAACTTAGAAGGCTACAAATCTCCAGCTATATCTTACACATATAATGGGGGTAGACTGCTTTAATCAAGTTCGGGCGTCTTCGGACGCCTGTCTTTTTATTATAACACCCGCAAGCCGCTTGTCAATGATTCACCGCGCCTTGACAGTCAAAATCAAATGCGATAGCATTGCCAATATTAAACACAATTTGAAAGCGAGGCATAAGAATGCGCAGAATGTTATTCACATCAGAATCCGTAACGGAAGGTCACCCCGATAAGGTGGCGGACAGAATTTCCGACAGTATCCTCGACGCCATAATCGACAAAGACCCGCTCGGTCGCGTGGCGTGCGAGACGCTGGTAACCACGGGGCAAGTCCACGTCGTCGGCGAAATTTCCACGACTTGCTACGTTGATATTGCCAAAATCATTCGCGGAGCCGTGCGCGACATCGGCTATACCGATTCGGCTTACGGCTTCGACGCCGATACCGTGGGCGTTTTAATTTCTCTGGACGAACAATCGCCCGACATAGCGCAGGGCGTCAACAAATCGATTGAGGCTCGCGAAGGCGACATGGCGATTGAGGACGCTATCGGCGCGGGCGACCAGGGTATGATGTTCGGCTACGCCACCAACGAGACGCCCGAATATATGCCGTTGCCCATTGCCTTGGCGCATAAGCTGGCGCGTCGTCTTGCCGAGGTTCGCAAAGTCACCCGCGAAGTTGATTATCTGCGTCCCGACGGCAAAACGCAAGTCACGATAGCCTACGAGGGCGGCAAGCCCGTCGCCGTCGATACTATTGTCATTTCCACGCAACACAATCCCGACGTGACGCTCGAACAGATTAAGCGCGACATGATTGAATACGTGATTAAGCCCGTGGTGCCGGCGGAGCTGTTGACGGCTCAGACCAAGTACTTCGTGAATCCGACGGGCAAATTCGTTATCGGCGGACCGCAGGGCGACAGCGGCTTGACGGGGCGCAAGATAATCGTCGACACTTACGGCGGCTGGGCGCGTCACGGCGGCGGAGCTTTCAGCGGCAAAGACCCGACAAAGGTCGACAGGAGTGCGGCTTACGCGGCGCGTTACGTTGCCAAAAATATCGTGGCGGCGGGCTTAGCCGACGAATGCGAAATTCAACTTGCCTATGCAATCGGCGTGGCGCATCCCGTGAGCGTGCGTGTCGAAACTCGCGGCACTGCCAAGGTTGCCGAGGAGCAGATTGAGCGGCTGGTTAATGAGAACTTCGACCTTCGCCCCGCCGGGATAATCAAAATGCTCGACCTGCGCCGCCCGATTTACAAAGCAACTTCGGCATACGGACACTTCGGCAGGACTGACGTTGATTTTCCGTGGGAACGCACAGATAAGGCTGACGTTCTGCGCAAAGCCGCCAACATCTGATAATATCGTTGAAAAAAATTATCCCCCTCCAAATCGGAAGGGGATTTTTTGTTTCCACGCAGATTTTATCTTTCGAGTTTGTTGCCGCTAATGTGATAAGCTTCGCCGTTGACGTTAAAGTTCGTGGCGGTGGGCTTATCGAGGATAATCGCGCTGTAGGTGTTGTCGACCTTGAAAACGACTCTGCCGGAGCCGCTGTAATAAGCCGCCGACCATTCGCCGTTAATCTCCAGCATATCGGTAT
>CALFJE010000160.1 GCA_937877545.1 uncultured Selenomonadales bacterium
AAAATTACCCTGGTCGGCGCAGGCAATTCCTCGCCAAATATCAAAGGCACTTACGACACCTCAACCTCAACAACAAGCGGCGATTCCACAGCCTCGGTGACAACGGGCGGCGGCTCCTCAACCTCGGTGACAACGAACAGCAGCGGCGGCAAAAATATCGACAACTACACCGCCAACACCTTGCTCACGGGCACGAGCTATGCCGATTCCATTTGGAACCACGCCGCGATAAGTAAAGTGACAATCAGCACCTATGCCGGCAATGATACCATTTACGCTTGGGGCTCCAACAACTCAATCGACGCGGGCAGCGGCAACGACTACATTTACAGATACCCCAATAACTCGACGGTACACGCGGGCACAGGCTCAGATACCGTGTCACTTTACGCAAGCTCCGCGAACGGTGACGTTATCACCTACACCAACGGCGACGGCAACGACATCATCTATGACCTCGGCTCGAAAAACACGCTCAGCATAAGCGGCGGCTCCTATTCCACGCAAACAAGCGGCTCTGATATTATCGTCACTGTCGGCGACGGGAAAATCACTTTGTCGGGCGCAAGCGGCTCTTCGCCCAATATCGCGGGCACTTACGACTCAAGCGGTGTCGCTTCAACTGTACCCTCCGCGCCGCAAAGTTACGTCTACACGGGCGGCGACCAAGTCATCACCGCTTACCAATCGGGGCAAAAGATTTACCTCGGCACCATGCCCACGGGCTACGTTTTCGGCAGCGGCAACTTTGCCTTAAACTCGGCGACGGGCAATCTCCTAATCACAAACGCCAACGACAAGATTATCGACATTGCGGACGGCGCGGGCAACGACTTCGCAAAAGCCTACAAGCTGACCAATGCGGGCGTGATTGACGGCAGAGGGTTTGGCGGCTATCAATACCTCGTCGGCTCCGATGCGGCGGGCACGGATATTATTTTCGCGGGCAACGGCGGCAGTCAACTTTGGGGCGGCAACGGCGTCGATTCGGACGTGTTGGTCGGCGGCTACGGCGCGGATATGTTTATCGGCGGCAAGTATCAAGGCTCGGATACCTTCATGAACGCGGGAACATCTGATGTCGTATTCCTGAATGACGCGACATTTAACGACCTCATCTTTGCGGGCGAAACCGACAGTGGCACCGTTGCTCTTGCGTTTAATACCGGCAACGTCGTGGCGATTCAAAGCTCGGAGGCGGTCAGCGCGAATATCGTACTTGCAGACGGCAAATCCTTCCG
>CALFJE010000161.1 GCA_937877545.1 uncultured Selenomonadales bacterium
AGAGAATCAGTGCTCGCCACCGGCAAGCCGCTTACATTGCCCGTGAAAGTTACGTTGCCGTTTATGGTGGTGCGGTCGGCTTCAAACGTCGAAAGGATAACATTAATCTTCGCGCCGCTCGCCTGTATCGAAGACATATTGGCACTAATCGACGAGCCGCTCACGTCGATTGAATCTTGTTTCGCGTCAATCTTCCCGAATCGCCCAAAATCACTCGTCATTGAATCGGCAACCTCAAACCCGCCGTTCATCGTTACTTTCCCCGAGTTCATCCCGTTTTGGAATGTCGGCGTGCCCGTGAAAATCAAATCGCCCAATATGCGCGTCTTCGCGTCGGTCGCTATCGATGAGCCTGTATAAAATTCGTGATTACTGCTGTAGCGGCTGGTTAAATCTATTTCGCTATCTCGCGCTCTGATTGACGTTTTATCCGCCACAATCGTAGACGAATTAAAGCTGACGTTGTTATTCGCCGATGTGAATTGCCCGCCCAGAGCGACCGTCGCCGTGTTGTGCACGTTGAGATAATCAAATTCGCTGGAGCGTGAGAGATTGCCTTCGCTGTCAATCGACAAACCATTTCCGACTTTTATTCCGCCGAGAGAATCAGCCGTCGCCACAGGCAACGTGTAACTTTCGCCCGCCGTCAACGTCACATCCAATTTCCCGCCGCCGTCGATTGATAAGCCATTGCCGACAATTATTCCACCGAGTGATTCGGTTGTGGCTATCGGCAACGAATAATTCTTTTGAATAATCGCCGTGACCAGCGCGGCATTTGAAACGGTTGTTATCAGTTCGTATATGTAGTCCTTGACGATTGCGCCGCCGCCCGCAGGCATGCCGTCGCCGTTCAAGCCGTCGTATTGATAGCAGTAAAGAACTTCTTCCCCGCCCTCTTCTTTCGCGAACAATCCTATCTCCGCTATGCGAAAATCTTCCGCCACGCCGTCGTTTACTACTTCGCACTCAACGACCGCTTGATTCCCTTCCACCCTGAATCCCGTTATCGGCAGGCTCATCTTCTCGTGAATAAGCGCGGTCAACGCGTCCTGCTCCACAAGCGAAGGTTCAACCATTTCCCCTTCCAAAAGAGCATCTCCGAATGCTCCCCGCGTGAAAATTATTTTCGTCCCCGATATCATCTTCGCAAGCATTTGTATGCCCGCTTCCGTTATCCGCATTGACATCTTTTTTCCTCCTATAAATGTATCGTCGTTACCTCGTCGTCTTCAAACACTTCCACTTTGCAAATGCCCTTTATCGGCTCGCCGATTCCGTTTTCGAGCAATTCATTCGCCGCCGCGTAATAGCCAATTTCCTCTATCTCCGGCACGGTTATTCCGCTGCGCGGATTTTGAAGGGTAATGTATTTGTCGTAGGAGAGGAAATGGAAATGAAGGCGGAGTTTGTCGCCGTCGGGAATGGTTTGTCGAAAGGGTTTAATGGAAATGCGCCCGTGTTGGTAAACAGCCGCGCCGAAGAAAGGCGGTTGCTTTTGCACGCCGATTCTTATTCGCCCGTGTTGATAAACTGCCGCGCCGAACGCAGGATTCCTCTGCTCCTCATCAATTCTTATTCGCCCGCGAGCCCGCGCCGCCCCGCCAACAAAAAATCCCGCGTCCAATTCACGCAGGATTTTCATTTTCATCAGTAAGTGCGCCGGCATTAATTCGAGCAATGCCCGCTCCAATTCGGGCAACGCTCGCGGGTTCTTCAGGATGATGTTCAAAACATTGGGCTCCGAACTTTCTTCGACGTGTCCTGTTGAGAAATAATTTATCAAGCGGTTTGAATTGGCAACCGTCATTACTTCCGCGCCCAATAGTTTTGCCTTGACCGCCGCCCTGTCCGTTTCTAAGTCGCCGCTCGTTTTCAAGCCGACAAAGTCCAGCCAATCATTAATCGCCCAAGTAGTTGTCTCGATAAAAAATTGTTTGGCGAAGTCAACCAGCTTTAATCTGTAAGATTCATGCTCTTGAGAAAGGACGGAAAGAGTTTCGCCGAACGTGCCGTTGTTCAGCCACGGCGGGAGATAACGCGATAAATCGACGGAATGTAAACGCATGAAGTAACCAAAAAATTCACTCGGCAAATACTCCACCTCCTTTAACTAAAAAATGCCCGAAGGCAAAAAAAATATCCCGCAACGCGAGCAGGACGTATTTCCCTTGACGCCTGCCCCTATCGCGGAAACTCCAAGAGCCGCACTCAAAAAATTTATGAAAGGATGATTTCATGAACGTACAAAATCTGGTTCGCGTCAAGTGGCGCAACGAACTTGTGCTCACGTACAAACAAGACGGCGTGCACTTTTTCAAGTGTGAGAAGTCGGCATGCCGATTCCTACTTTCCTCTCTCTTTTGCAAAGGGTGCAAAGTGCTTGAAATTGTGGACTTGTCAAGGCGTCGCTCGGCTGAGCAAACTTATCGATACGCCCGAAGCGTGGGAATTGTTCACCGAACTTGAGAAAAATTATTTTGAAAGTGCGCCCGACCTGCCCGAACCGATAAAACTTTTGCCCGAAAAGGTTGCGCCGCTTGATTCGGAGCGCGCCCGCCTGCTCGTCGATTTAATCGGCGTATTGGAGCCTTCGCCCTTCAAAGAACAATTAGCCCGCGAAGTTGCCAATTCCCTTTTCGATAAAATTATTTTCTGAACGAGCCGTGCGGCTCTTTTTTTAATAGAAATGCACTTCGCCGAGCTTTGGTATCTCGTCCAAGTCAAGCAAAATATCTGCCATTTCGCCGTTCAGTCTTAAAGACGAATAATCGTAGTCATCGCCGCCGCTCGACAAAATTAACGCGCCGATTTTTGCCGCGCTGATTCTTTGACTTTCGCCCTGCTCCAAAAAATTTTTCCTTATCAGCGCAGAGAAATATTCTTCGACGCCTGCGCGGAATTGAGTTTCATCCGCCGTCGTGACGTCTGCCGCAACATTAATCGTCACGGGTTGCGCCGAGACAACAAAAATTTCTCCGTTCAAAATGCCCACGGGACGCCACGAATTTAAATGTTCCTTGACGCGAGAAATTAATTCCTCGTTCGCCTGTTCAAAATTGCTGTCGGTGATGATGACTTTGACGGTGCCGGGAACGCCGCCCGGTGTTCTTTGACAAATTGCCGCGCCCACGCCGCTTATCGTCATTGTCTCTTGAACATATTGCGCGGGATTCCCCGAATTGGCAGGTTGCCTTACCTTTTGGAGAAGGCACCAGCGAAGAGTTTCATCGTCCTCTTCGTCGTAGCCGTCGATTGTCGGCTCGGCGTTCGTGACCGAATAAATGCCCGCGATGTTCAAAGGAATTTTTGTGATTGTATCGGCTGCCACATTGCCCGCCGCGCCCACCTCTGCCGCCTCTATCTTTACTTCGCCCGTCTCAACTATCTGCGCGGCTTCGGTTGAGATAAAACGCGTCCCTTCCTCTGTGGAAAAAATACTGCCCGCAGGAATTGAACCGTTGCCCGTGACTTGCAAGGTGCCGACGGCTTTTGTCGCCGCCCGTCTTATCACGCCGAAGGCTTCTGCCTGCAAAGTCAAATAATCGTCCCAAGAATACTGAGGGAACACCGCTTGATAGAGTTCAGACAATTCGAGCTCGACCTTGGCGAACTCAATCGCGTTCGCCGAGAGCAGGTCATTTGAAAATGTGCCGGTCACTTTTGATTCGGGCGAAGCGGAAAGGCTTTGCAACTCCGACAATATTTCTTCCGCCGTCCGAGAAATATATTCCATTTCAAACCTCCAACTTGCCGTAAACGGTCGTCAAGGTAATGTCGATTGTCAATTCATTGCCGCGCCGTTCATGATTGAAATTCATCTCGTCAATCGATTTAACGAACGGATTGACCATGATGGATTCCGTCAACAACCGCCGCAACTCACTTTCGGCAACGGGTTTCTTCGTCACTTTGCCTATCCAATCGTAGACTTCGCAGCCATACCTGTCAGAATAGGCGAGCCACGTAAAGCGGCTGGTCTTTAACATTTTTATCAACCAAATTTTCAAGGCGTCGTTGCCTTCGAGCAAAATCATCTGCCCGTTGCCGTCTCGAACAAAATCATTCTTCTCAAAATCATAATCATACATTTTGAAGGTCGGCAATTCTTCTTCTTCGGTTGAAGCGGCAGAATCAAGGAAAGGAAAATCGCTCATAACTTCACCAGCTTATCTGAAATGATAAAGTGTTGTCCGTCTCGTAAGGGAACGACGGAAACCAAGTCGCCCGGCTTAAGGGTGTCGGTGTAAATCATTGTGGCGGTATAATCATTGTCTATCGCGTGGGTGTGAACGTGATGCCCCGCCTCCTGCGTGCCGCTGACTAAATGCCCGCGAATCTCGCGCTTGTGCCCGATTAATATCCTTTCGCTGATATAAATCTGCTCGCGGGTCAAAATAATGTTGTTCCATTCCACTTTCAAATCGGGTGGCGGAGCAATTATTTTCCCCACCGACGCTTCCCGGCTTTCGTGCGCCGCCGCTACATCATGCATTGTCTCGATAATGGAGTTGACACTTGCAGTCGCTGATGGTATCTGAATTTTAATCGCCCCCAATGAAAAAAGCCCTTTCGGGCAAAAAAATTAACCTGCCAACGCAAGCAGGCGTTTACTTGACGTCTGCCTGCGCTTGTGGTAAGCAAGCCGAAAGTCAAGATTTCGCCCGCCCGCTTTATCGAAAGGAGTTTCATCATGGAAATTCAAAATCTCATCCCCGTCGCTTGGAGTGAAAAACTCGTTCTTACGACCGCCCAACTCGCCGACGTTTACAAGTGCAAGCCCAAACGCATAACCGACAACTTCAACCGCGCCAAAGAGCAATTCGCTGAAGGCATTGACTATTTCAAACTCACGGGCGAGGCACTTCGCCAATTCAAAAGCCATGTCGAAAAAAACGGGATGGCGATTGCGCCTTCCTCTGCTTGGCTGTACCTGTGGACTTACGAAGGTTGCGTGCGCCATTGCAAAATGATTAATACGCCGCAAGCTTGGAAAATGTTCAATGAATTGGAGCGCGTGTATTTCGGAGTGTTGGAAGGGGAAATTCCTTCGCCCGCTCCTTCGCCCGCTCCCTCCGACGGCTTGAAGGAGCTGAAAGAATTGACGGCTGAATTGCGCGAGCTGAAAAAAGTACTTGATTCGTTTGAAGAGACGGTAAATGCTCCGCCGCCGCCGCCCGATGATTTTGAACGCGCAAAAATTTTGGCGAAATTGGTTTTCGCCCTGCCGTCCAATTCGCCCCTGCGTGAACCGCTCGTCCGCGAAACCGCCAATCTTTTAATCGGCAGAAAATTTTAAAGCCCGAAGAAATTTCTTCGGACTTGGTCTTGAAACAGGAGCTCATGTTTAACCGCAGGGCTCCTGTTTCGTTTTTATTATAAATCACAACTCGACAGTATTCAAGTACGTAATGTCCTCAGGGGTTACGCCGAATGGAATTTCTGTCTCGACCAGCTCGCCTTTTGTGAAGTGGAGCAGATTCAGCTCATTCAGCCAACAATTATCTGCTACCAAGCGCGTGCCTTGACCTCCAATGGCATCGGGGTCTTCAAGGCTCGCGATTATTGTAAAGCGCGGGTCGTGCCCCGCTTTTAATTCCTCAAGATAATTGTTAAAGCCGCGGTCGAAGACATTTTTAATCGTGATTGTCCCTTCGCCCGTCAGCGAAACGATTTTGCTGTCTTTGCTGTTCCCTATTATCACGTCGTCCCGGTCGGCTGTCACTTTCAACTCAAACGCCTGAATCTCGAAAACCAAATCGCCGTCAAGCCACACTTTGCCGTGGTTGCCCGACCAGCGGCGGTTCCCGCGATACGCTATGTTTTGGCTGTCTCTTGCCATTCAAATCACTCCTCAGAAAATTATTTCAATCGACGAAGGGACAACCGCGCTGATGCCGTTGAATTCATTAATCGCCATTTTCACGACCCGCTTTTGCCCCGTCAAAAATTTCTGCTCGGCAATGAATCAATAATTCACGCCGCGCACACAAACACCAGCCGCCCTCTGCGGCATTTTCGTTAAGCCGTTGAATTCTTCAAACTCAATATTACCTTTTCCTCCCCATCAATACTTTCAATTTCTCCAGCTCCAAATCGTTCGCCGCATTCATCGACGCGTACAAGAAAATTTGCTCCTCAAGCGGCAAGGCAAGGAAAGTTGAAGGCAAAATGCCTTTGATTGCGAAATACGCCGCCGTTGACGCCTGCCAATCGCTCCGAATCAGTTTTTTATTTCTTTATGGAGCGTCGCCGTGATGTCCGAGCCGAAGCCCGCCAGTTTCAAAAGTTGCCCGGCGATTTTACTCACTTCGCCCGCCATGAATATTTCTTCCACGATGTCAAAAGGTTCCGCGCAGCCAAATGCTTTTTGCAATTCCTTGTTCTTCAAATTCGGCTCCACCGCGCATTGGTAAACCAGATTTTTATTGCCCTCTCGCGGTGAAAGGTCCCAAGCTTCGGTGACTAAACTAATGCTCGGCAGTTTGAAAGTTACCGTTCCGACCGAAGTTTCAATATCGTAAAGTTGCTTTTTCTTCGCCGCGATTTCCTCTTTGCGTTCAATTAATTCCGCTATCGTCATAATCTGACCTCCAATGAAAAAGGAGCCCGCAGGCTCCCGTGTTCAATTTTATTTCTCGTTCACGATTCTCCAAATCGCTTGTCGGGTACATCCGAACATTTCAGCAATAGTTCGATTGCTGAAGCCTTCCTCGTGAAAGTAACGAATTTTCTTTCGTGTTTCATCGGGGAAACGGTTCCAATTTCCAACTTGTTTTGGGCGAACGGTGCCGCCACAATTCTTGTAAGCTTTTCCCGTTTGAATTAAACTGATTACTTTCGGGTCGACGCCGTACATTTCAGCCAGCTGTTTAATTTCGGGCTTGCCTGCAGGATTGGGAATAAAAAGTTCGCCGACGAGCCGATGAACACGAACATTGTTGCCCCTGCCGAGACTGACGACCAGATAACCGTCGCCGCTGTTTGTAGGTTTCAAAATTCGCGGTTTGAGCCCGCAAAAACTTTCCACTCTTCGCCGTCGAGACTTTCAACACTGAAAGGATAAAATTTCATCAGCGCGTTGTAAGCGGGACGCGCTTCTTCTTTGCGGCGGCGGTCTCGTTCTTTTTGATTCATGATAAATCACTCCTTGCTTTTTCTCGCCGAAAGATTTATCATGCTCTCGGACGTTGGTCTTGAAAAAGCCGTTGAGTTTGGAAGCCGAGCGGCTTTTTCGTTTGCCATTCTATCAGAGAGTGAAATTGACGTAAAGACACTCTAAGCAATTTACGGGCGTGATGACCCCGCGCAGGTAAAGATTAACGCCCGTGTTTACTTTCTCCAGCTGACTTTTCGTCATAAGGCTTACGTCTTGCACGCCGTGCAGTTGGGCGTAGTCTCTGTTGGCGTCAACATCAATTTCCACGTAATTAAGTGCGCCTTCGCTCGCGTCGAGAACATTGCCTTTCAAATTATTCAGATAAATCATCACGGCGGAGACAAACATCATTTTTCCCGAGTAGTCGTTGATAATTTTTCCGCAATAATATTTGGAGAAGGTGTCGCGGATGTCATCCTTAATCATGTCGAGAGCAGAAACGATTTTTATGTATCTGAAATCATCTCCGACGTTGGTTGTAGTTGTGTGCAAACTGTTCACGCCGCGTGCGATTTTAACGCCGTTGCCGTCTTTTTCATCAACCAAAACCAACTGCCCGCCGTCAATCGCCGCGTCTATGTCATCGTAGCCGGCGCAACTTACCACTTCGGGCAATTCGTAGAACGTCGCCGAACGGTCAAGACTCAAGCCGCACAAAATCCCCATGATTCTGGACGTGTATTGCGCCGCCGTGTAGATTATGTATTGGTCAATGTTCGCGGTTGAAGTGCCTGCGGCTACGGCGTCCGTCCATGCAGGATTCTCCACCTTGATATTGCCTGTCGTGAAATTGATGACGCCGTAATTGTCGACCTTCGATTTTCCCGTCTGGGCATTCAAGCCCGCCGCAACCACCGCTTTAAATGTTTTGCTCCTGTCCTGTCTCTGGTCGGCTATCCAATCCGCCAAATCCGTTTGGTCTGTCGTCGTGCCCGTCGGGTGACAAATGTAATTCCACTTCGCGTCCTTTATCTCTTTCAAAATCGTTGCCTGATTGACCGTTACATTTTCACCGGGCATCGGGATTGCGTAGACATGAAGGCGATAGGGCGTCCCCATCAACGCCTTGTTTATCAAATCCTTGTTCGCGTCCGTCAAGCCGTCGGGCATGTCCGTCACGTCGTCCACCTTGTAATATTTAAAGCCGCTCGTCACGTTCGAATCGTTCAAAATTAAAACGCCCGTGCCTCTTGCCGAACGAACTATCGCGCTCGTCGATTGCGTCTTGAAAGAGATGATTATTTCCGGTAAGCCTATCTTTGCCATTTAAATTTCCCCTTTCAACTAAAAATGCCCCGAAGGGCATGTTGACGTATTTTTTTTCATTGTGTTAAGATACTGACGTAAAATCTATAAAAGCGGCATTTCCCGCCGCAGGAATTTCTGTTACCATTTTAAACTCAAAATGTTTTCCTGCCAAGGAAGGAGAATCTTCATGAACAAGCTCATTCCCGTCGAGTGGCGCAACGAACGCGTGCTCACTTACAAGCAAGACGGCGTGCTGAACGGAGAAATTCCTTCAACCTCTCCTTCAACCGCTCCTTCGCCCGAACTCGCCGCCGTGCTCCCGCCTGATTCTCCTGCCCGCGAAAAAATTTTAATCAAAGCCGCTTATCTCGTCGTCGGCAAAAAATTTTAAAGCCCGAAACCTTAGCTTCGGACTTCCGCTGAAAAGAGCCTTCGCTTAGCCGCAGGGCTCTTTTCGTTTTTATTTTAGCAAGGAGCGGCGGATAAATCAAGTGCAAGTTCCTGCATAAGTTCATGCGTTTCTTCCTCGTCAAAGGCGTCCGCGAATTCAAGGACGAAGTTGAAATGCAAAATGTCATCGAAGATGTGACTTGCCGTCTCATAAACCGTAACTTTTCTGTCGGCTATTTCGACGAACGGATGAGTTGCCGCGTCCAGCGCGTCAACCATGTCAAGCAAGTCGGAGTGTTTCACTTCGCCCAAAAGCGGGCTAAGCACTATGTGAAAATCAATGCGCAGCCTTCTCACAAAAAAAAATCCCTCGTCCGTTTTTTCGGGACGAATTTCAACGAAAACATAATCGTCCGCCGCATCCAAAACATGATTGAAATAAACCTTAAGCGGCAAGCCTGCGCGGACTTTGATTAATCGCGCCAAACTCTCTCTGATTTCTCGGCTCGTTATCATCTGAATATCCTCGCCATGATTTTTCCCGCATCGGCTTGAAATTGCCCCGCCGATTCTTCCACGCCATCTCTGAGCATGTAAACACCCGGCACTACGCGCCCCGTGAATTTCCCGCGTATCTTGACGCGATGTCCGAATTCGACGAACGGCGAATAATGGACGTTGTTGTAAATTGTGCCCTCGCAACCGCCGACCGTCGACTGCCAACTTTCACGCAAATATCCCGTGTCTACAGGCGTTTTCAGTTTCACTCTGCCTTTCACAAGCTCCGTCTCCATTTTCATGAATCGCGAAAATTCTTTCGGGCATTGCGCAACCATCTGTTTCAGCCGAGCATTCAATTCTTTTGCGCCTTGAAATTCGATTCTCATTTCTGCCCCGCCTCCCTCCTGCGACGAACGGAAATTTCGCAATGCGTCATGTAGGAAAATTTTTCGCCCGCCGCCAATTCCCATTCCTGATTCTGATGATTTATCTTCAAAAAATCGTTCGGGCGAATGTCAATCGCAGGGTCGCAACACCAGCGCAGGTTGGTTGTGAGTTTTTGGCTGACGTCGTCGCGGTGCGCGAAATTTTCCTTGCCGTATTGATGAAGTGCTCCGACGCATTCCCCGACTTTTTGATACTCAAAATCATCAACCAACGCCGAGACCGCCGTCGCTCGCCACACTTCGCAGGTGTCTTTGTATATATATTTATGAAGAAGGTTTTTCAGCCTCATAACGCCTTCACCCGCCGATAAAGATTCAGTCGCGGCTTGAGAGAGTTAAACATGCGCTCGTAAGGCGAAAGATTTATATCAACATCGGCAACGCCGAATTCAAAACTGGAATCGTCTTGCACGATTTTTTTCAGCGGCGCGTCAACCTCGTTGTCTTCGTCCGATTTTAGCTTCGTCAAAAGTTCAAAGCCGATGAAGATTAGGGCTTCGGGCACGTCGGAGCGGTTGCAGTAATCGAGCACGTCAAGGACAAATTTTTTCGCCCGAAATTCTTCGACGCCCATTTCAACCAGCGCATTTATCGCTTCCGTCTTGTTCATTTTAAGCTCCTTGTATTCAAAAAGCCCGCTGTGTTATAATCACAACGAGCTTTGCTCCGCCTCCTCCCGCGTAAAAGGAGGTGAGATTATGTCTGATTTTGAAAAGGCAAGCTTGACGATTTTGGCAGGCGACCTGCTCATTAACGCCATCAACTTAGCTCTTCAAATTCTTCATTTCCTCAATTAGTCTATCGTCATTTCTTTTTGGAGCCTTCGGGCTCCGTTTTTTTTTATTTTAATCAATCAAGCCGCCGCCGTCAACCGATTATTCACTGCCGCCCGCTTCGGAGCCGCCCGCTTCTTGACTTTGCGACGCGGGAACCAAGACCGCGAACGCCTCGCCCTTTATCGGCAAAAATGCCAGCCGCATTGTCGCTTTGATTGCAACCATGTCATTTTCCGCGAGTGAAAGCGGTTTGTTGTCCGCCATCGTTACGCTTTGCAATGTCGCTTCGCGAAGGACTTCATATTGAATCTCTTCGCGGATTCCGACGATTGAGTATTTCCACTCGCCCGCGATACAAATTGCCTTTGTCTTGTCCCAGCTGTTTGCTCGGTTGAAGGTTATTGGTTGGCTGTAAAGGGTATCAAAATCTTCGCCCTTCGCATAAAGCGGGTCGCCCGCCGAGTTTCTCAGCTTGCGCAGAGAATTTTTAAACCCGATGTCCGCGACAAACCCGTCCACGTCGTAGCCCGCCGCCTCAACTTTCGCCATAACGTCCGAAATATCCAAGTCAAGCCGCGCATTCGTCCCGACCGCAACCGTCTGACTGCCCGCCTCCGTGAAAATATTTTTCGCGAAAGGAGAATTGGTTCCGAACAGGCAGGCGGCGTCAATCGACTTGTGGAAACTCTCGGCAATGTAGGGAGAAATTTCTCCGAAAACGTCAATCGTCGTGTCGTTCATTTTCTCCCGCGTAACCGGCACGATAACCGCGATTTTCTTCGCCGTCATTTCGGGGAAAATCCAGCTCGCCGTCGACGTGTTGATTCTTTCGGTTTCACCGACCCAATACGCGCCGGGACCCGAAACCATTACCGGGAATTTCTTCGTGTCGGAGTTCATGCTCTGAACATTCGACAGGCGAAGAATTGAACTGCCGCGAACAGTCGCCTTGATTATCTCCGCCGCCGTCTCTACGGGGACAAAACCCGCTAAATTTTCCTTCAAATAACTTGTATCAGCCATTATTCTTCCTCCTCAAGTGCGTCGTAAACCGCCTCTAAATTATCCAAAACCGTGTCAAGCAGTTCCGCCGTCTCCGTGTAATCAAAATCGCGCAGGCAACAACTCACTGCCTCCAATATCCTTATCGCCTCGTTCAAATTCTCCAATTGTATTTCTTTGCTCATTTCTGTTCCCCCAAATAAAAATAGCCCGACGTTGAGCGGGTTATTTTCTTGTTGACGTATTTTCGGCGATATGCTACAATCGCCGCATAAAATCTATAAAAATCGGCTTTCCTGCCGAAGGGTTTTCCACTATCATTTTAAACTTAAAACGTTTTCCTGTCAAGGAAGGAGAATCATCATGGACATCAAAACTTTAAGCCATCCGAAATTCGGCGACTTCCGCTTTACAGTCCTCGAAAATGTTAATTTCTTCGTTGCTCGCGACTACGCCGCCGCGCTCCGCTACGCTCGCCCTGAAGCATTCGTCAATCGCCGCGTGAGCAAAGAAAATAAAATCCTTCGCTTGCTCCGCGCAAAAAATTCCTCTGTCGTAGTCAAAACCACTTTCGTGAACGAGAAGGGCATTGAAGAAATGACGGCGGCTTCCGCTTTTCCCGCCGCGCAGGAGATAAGAGATTGGCTCTTCGAGCAGACGAAACGCAACACGCCGCAAGTAATTACGATTGAAAATGTGCACGGCTACATTGATGAAAAGGGCGTGGCTTGGCTCAATGTCGAAGATGTTGCTCGCGGGCTCGGCTATGTCGACTATCAGGAAAAAATTTCTGCCACTTCCGGCAGAAAAACTTACGAAATCATTCGCTGGGCAAGGATTAACGGCTATTTGGCAGAGTTCGATTATCCGCCCGTCAAGGCAGGCGATTTCATTCCCGAAAATATTTTCTATCTGCTCGCAATGAAAGCCAATAACGCGGCGGCTAAAACCTTTCAGCTGAAAGTTGCCAATGACATTCTGCCGAGCATCAGAAAATACGGTTTCTATTCGGTTGACGGAACTGCGCCTGCCAATGTCGACTTCGCCGAGATAAAAAAAGAACTCGACGAGATAAGAGAAATGCTTGCGGCTTGGGGATTGATTTTCCAACAGGCAGTCGCCGCCTTTCAAACACCTACGCCCTTTGAACGCGCAGATAAAATTCTTGCCGCCGCCGAGAAAATTTCCGACCCCGAACTCCACGACAAGGCTACTCTCCTCGCCATCAATTTCATTCTCGGAAAGAACATTTTTTAAGCCCGAAGGATAACCTTCGAGCTCCCATTGAGAAGAGCCGCAAGGCTCTTTTCGTTTGCCATTGTAGCAGAAAAAATTTTCTTGTCAACGACGTTTTATCTGATTGTCGAAAACGGTTTTCATGAAAGAGGGTTTTGACGGCGCGCCGTTGCCCGAAGGCGGCGCACTGCCTTTGAGCCGTTCATTAACCGCCGCCTCAATCGCCTTCAAATATTCGGTCTCGAACTTTTTTATTCGCGCTTGAGTTTTCTCCTCGTCTTCGGCGATTAAATATTCCGCGAACTCTACCGGCAATTTCTTTTCTCCCAATGTCTTCGCCGTCTCGTATTTCAATTTCTCCCGTTCAAATGCCGCGATTTTCGCTTCCAATTCCGCACGCGTCTTTTCCATTTCTGCCGCCGCTTCTCGCCGCGCTATTTCTTCCTCAATCTGCGTGCTCGTAGTCTGCGTGCTCGTAGTCTGCGTGCTCGTAGTCTCTTCCATCTTCTTCCATCTCCTTTAATTCGCCGTCAACGTCTTCCACGAAAGGCAAAAGTCCCAACAACGTTTTTCTGCTTACAAGCCCGTCGAGCTGATTGACGACCTGCGCCAATGCCTGAACGTCTTGCGGCAGGTTCGCCGTGAATTGCATTGTGACATCGCGAAAGTCAATCGGCTGGCGGCTTTTTAATTTCATCACGCCGCCGATTAATTCAATTCGCCTCTGCAAACCCTTTTTGAACTCCCGTTCCTTGCGCGAGCGAATGTGTTCAAGCCCGATTAATTTGTAGGCAATGGCAACGCCGCTCACATTGCCCGCGAAATTTTCATCGGTCATGTCGGGGACGTTTGAAAATTTGTGAATGTCGCGCTGCAGGCGGCTTTTCATGTTCTCGATATAAGAATCGTTCAGATTTTTAATCAGCCATTGGGCGTCGCCGCCGTCGTCAAGAGAAATAACTTTGTTCCGGCGCAGTTCCCGAACATCTTCGGGCGTCGTGCCGCCCAAGCCCTTTAAAATCAAAAAGGCGTCGGTAAAATCTTCCATGTCGTCAAGCGTCAAGCTCTGCGCCTTGTTATAGGCGTCAACCAACGACAGGACGTCTTCAAAATCGCCGCGCCGCGCTCCGTTGTTCGCATATTCGACAATCGGCACGTCGTCAAAGTAATGGCGTTGCCGCTCAATCAACTTCAATGCGCCGTCGAAGGAGTAGCGGGAAATGTTTTGGGCGTCGTAAACGTCAACGAATTGACTGCCCCGCGTCCCGTCGAAATTCTGCGTCCCGTATCGCCGAACCGCGTACCGAACATTTTCCTCAAGCGTCGCGTCCGTCACCAATATTATTTGCTCCGAAGGAACGCAAGCCAACCTTATCTGCGCGTCGCCGTCAAGATATAATATTTCATACGCCGCGCCCGTTATCGCCGCTTCCTCCGCCAATTGCAAATTGTGCGCGCTTTCATCGTTGTATTTGAAAATGTCCAAAAGCCCGCTGATATCCCGCGCAGATTGATAGGTTAGCGGCTTGCCGAGAAAAAAGCCCGTCGCCGTGTTCACTATGTAAGAGCAATAATTTGAAGTAAGGCGGTTGTTGATGTCCGTATTCGTCCGTCCAACCTTCCAGCCTATCGCCATCTCGCCCAAATAATATCTCTTCAACTGCCGCTTGTGCTCGGCGTCCCGTTCGCCTGCGCGGAGCAAATTCCCCAACTCCGACGCCGTCAATTCTTTATCCGTCGCTATCTTCATAACCCTAAATCACTCCGACTTATCTTCAAGCCCGGTAAATCATACGAATCAAGAGCATATTCTATCGCCGAAAGGCAATGACTGTCGATATTGAATTCGTCCTCGAGCAGGTTCCCGTCCTTGTCTTCCGCATACGTCAACTCCGCCAGCTCCCTTATCGCATTCGCGCAACTTTCCGCGCAGATTATCTTCTTGAATCGCTTTACCTTCTTTATGTTGTCCAGGCGCGCATGACGCGAGCCGCCCGACCATTTCTTGCACGCCACAGCATTAAACCCGCGCTTCTGCAAATACCTTATCGCCTTCGGCTCCGCCGAATCACAACGAATCACTTCTCTGCTGTCGCGAAGTCCCAACCTTTCAAGTTCATCTGCCGTCTCGTCATCAGTCAATTGCCGCCGATACCATTCCCAATAAATGTAGAGGATTTTTTTCTCGTCGTCGACCGCGCAACGAATAACCGCGTTGTACGAAGTCTCGAACCCGAAGTCCATGCCCGTGAAATGAAACCGTCGCGGAATGTTTTTCGCCGCCTCAACATTTCCAACTTCAAATTGCGGCAACACTCGCCGCCCGTTCACCCCGAATTGCCCAAGACGCCCCACACGATATAAATCCGCGTCGTAGC